>PMTT01000910.1 GCA_003167275.1 Bryobacterales bacterium
GGCAGGATATGGATGGCGGCCATCACCGCCACGCAAATTGCGGCCTGTTGCGGAAAGCCCTGCTTCAGCTTCTTGAGTTCCCCCTGAGGTGCTGCCGAAGCGGCCATGCTAGTCCACCACCACGCCGATGGCTATCGTGCCATCCTCTTCCATGTCGATTCGTATGCGCTGAAAGCCCGCTTCCCTGGCCGCGGCGAAGTGCTCCGCCAGCATGCCGACGATCCCGTACTCCAGCCCCCGGGCGCTGAACCGTAACATCCACTCGACCCACTCGACCGCTTTCAGGATCACGTACGGATCGATAAAAACCAGTTCGAGGCAATAGTCCGCAGCCACGTTTCCCATCTTCAACGCCACGCTGGCGGCCATCTCGAGCTCAGGGGGATTCCCGGTGCTTTCAAAACTTGCCATCGTCTCCTCCACCTCGGTGATAACCATCCCTCCGCCGTCATCGATATCCAGACGCACGCGCTTACATCCTCGTTCCCTGGCTGCCGCGAACTGGTCGTCCGCTAACTCGCCGATTTCCCGCTCCAGACTGCGAACTCCGTCCCTGTAGGCCCTCTCCACCACTTTCCGGGTCACCGCCTCGTCGATGTGAACCAACTCCAGGCCGTAAGCCCTGGCCACGTCTTTCGTCTTCAGCTCCGCGACCCCGCCAAAAGCAAGGCGATCGAGCTCCTTGAATATATAGACCTTGTCGAGGCGTCCCAGGAATTCGGGCCGGAACCTGCCGGTAGCCACCAGGCAGCTCTTCACCTCGTTGTCTAACTCGCCGGGGTCGCCGATCTCCTCCTGCAGCTTGCCGAGGGCCCAGCTTTCCTCACTGCTCGTCAGGATGACGATCGACTGCGTGAAGTCCGCCACCTTGCCCGACGACTGGTCCTCGAGCCGCCCGTCGCCCATCACTTGCAGGAGGAGGTCCAGCACCATCGTGTGGGCCATCCCAATTTCATCGAATACGATCAGGCGTTTGGGATTATTGAGCACGGGACCCGTGAGCTGTCCCTTACACTCTCCTACGTACCCCCCCACTAGCCGCGTCCTGGCTTCCGGGGTATTCAGTTCGCTGCAATCGATCCGGAGTATGGCCTTCTCATCCTTATACAGGTACTCGGCCATGGCCTTCACCAGTTCAGTCTTTCCGGTCCTCCTGAATCCCCCGAACAAAAGATTGGCGACCGGGCGCCGCCGCTTCTCTTTGGCCCATTGTTGTTGGAGGAAGCGGGCCAGGTCCCCGATCACGTGCGCCTGGCCCTTCACCCGCTCGTTCAGCGCGGCGGTCATTTCCTCCGCGTCGATCTGCCGCGAGTAGACGGCAGGGGGCGTATCGAGCAATGCCTGGAGAGCAGCCCAGTTCGTGATGTTTTCCAGCTTGGCCATCCTAATCCCCCGGCACGCGCTATCAAATCGTCGCGAGGCTCTTGAATACACAGACCTTGCCGATATGTCCCGCGATCTCGGGACGAAACTTTCCGGTAGACACCAAGCGGGCCTTCACGGCGCTGGCTAATTCAAGGGGGTCGGCGGTCTCCTCCTGCAGTTTGATGAGGGCGTCGGCTTCCAGATTGCTGGTCAGGATTCCGATCGAGTAAGAAAAATCCGCCACGTCACCCGTCCCCTGCTCCGTTAGCCGGCCATCGCACATCATCTTCTGGAAAAGGTCCAGCACGCCTGGGTGGGCCATTTCGATGTCGTCGAACACGATCAGGCTACACGGGTTACGTCTTACGGCACGTGTGAGCTCCCCGCCCCGCTCGGCGCCAACATAACCACGAGGAACCCCAATCAGCCGTGCTGTCGATTCCGGCGTCCTCAGTTCGCTGCAATCGCACCGGAGCACGGCCCTCTCGTTCCGATACAGGAACGCGGCCATGCCCTTCAACAGATCGGTTCTTCCAGTGCGCGACCCCACCAACAGAATGCTGAGCATCGGGCACTTCCGCTTCTCTTTGCCCCATTGCAGTTGGATGAAGCGGGCGAGGTCCCCGGTCATATGCGCCTGGCCTGGCACGCGTTCGTTCAGCGCGGCGGTCATTCCCTCCGCGTCGATCGGCTGCGCAGTTTGCTCAGCGAGCAGTCTCTTGAGACGGGGAACATCGGTGTAGGTTATAAATCTTTCCATCGCATGCCCTCCTTGGCGTCCCGTTACCGATCGTTTCTGAGTGGCCGCATGGCCGCTCTCGCCCCCCGGATCCATCGCCACCGCCCGACCTTCGACGCTACTCGACCGGGGTGATGGCCAGCCCCCCGTCCTCTTCAAAGTCCAGGTGTACCCTCTTGTAGCCTGCCTCCTTCGCCTGGATGAAGCCGTCGCTCAGCATGTCTCCGATCACACCCTCCATCGCGCGAACCCCAAACTGCCTCATCTTGTCGCTCGCATTCATGGCGTTCAGGAGCAGGTGCGCATCTACATATGCCAACTCCAGGCCGTAAGACCTAGCCAGATTCTCCATCTTCTGCGCCAGGATCTTGGCCCGTACCATGCCCTCCAGCTCCTTGAATACAAAGACCTTATCGATGCGTCCCGCGATCTCCTGGCGGAATTTGCCGCCCGCCACCAGTTCGCCCTTCACGGCGTTTTCCAACTCGTGGGGATCGCTGATCTGCTGCTGCAGCTTGGTGATGGCGTCGGCTCCCTCATTGCTGGTCAGGATGATGATCGCCTGCGTGAAGTCCGCCACCTTGCCCGACGACTGGTCCTCCAGCCGCCCGTCGCCCATCATCGCCAGGAAGATGTCCAGAATCTGCGTATGCGCCTTCTCAATTTCGTCGAACAGGATCAGCCGCTTAGGATTGTTGAGCACCGCCCGCGTCAGTTCACCGCCCTTATCCGCCCCGCGGTAACCGGGGGGAGGCCCCACCAGGCGCACGATCGATTCCGGCTGCTTCAGGTTGCCGCAATCGTACTGGAGCATGTTTTTCTCGTCCTTATAGAGGTACTGGGCCATGGCCTTGGCCAGTTCGGTCTTTCCCGTGCCGGTGGGCCCCACAAACAAGAGGTTGGCGACCGGGCGCTTCCGCGCCTCCTTCGCCCATTGCTGTTTGATAAAGCGGGCCAGATCCTCAGTCACATGCTCCTGGCCCTTCACGCGTTCGTTCAGCGCGGCGGCCATTTCCGCCACGTTGATGGGGCGCGCCTTGCCCGAGCTTTGCGCATCGAGCAACGCCTGAAGCAGGGCTACGTTGGTGATTTTGTCAAGTTCTGCCATGATTGATTCCTTCTTAGCGTCCCGATACGTATCGGCTGTGAGTTCCGGTTTGGGCCCCTAAGGGGCTGCTCTCTTCTTCCAGATCGACTAACTGTTCCTTGGCGGCGACCGCGGCCGCCAGGCGGTCCCTCATGATCTTCGTCACTCGCGAAGGCGTGATCTCGAAGCCGCCGTGTTCCGTGATCACCTTCACCTCGCGAGCCAGAATCGCGGGGTTCACCCGGCCCAGCGTCAAATTGTACTTCCGGCACTCCTGCTCCATGATCTCGGCCACCACCTCCGCCTGCTGCAGCGGCGCTGGAAGCACAAAAGGATAGATGCCGTGGACCGACCAGCCCAGCCGCTTGTCGAGCGCCATCGACTGCCCCAGGGAATCCATCACGATCGTGTGACCCGTGGCGCCCAAGGCCTTACGGGTAGGCCGTTCCATGCTTGCCGCGTCCTGGTGCACCAGCAGAAAGAAAAAGCAGTGCCGGAAGCTCACCCTGGCGCCCGACTTGGGATCGACCCGCGGCGCCCCCGAAACGATCGAGAGCAACTCCTCCTGGGTGGATGCCGGACAGTTCTGAAAGTTCTCCAGGATAAACGTGTTGTAGGGATTGGCACGGGCCTCCGAGATCAGCGCCTTGCCGTCACTCGCTGGATCCGAGACGTCCACAATCGTAATGCAAGAGCCTTTGTAGAGCTTGTAGCCGATCTCGATCGCCAGGAACTTCTTCCCCAGGCCCGGCTTCCCCGCCAGCACGAAAACTCCCAGCGGCGGCATCGAAATCTGGCTCGCGCTGTCCCGCAACTGGACGTTGCACTTAATCTGATCCATCAGGACCTCGACCACTTCATCGTGCCCGCGGACCACTTCTTTGAGCTGCCTCGTCGCCGAAGCAAAATCGCCGTCCGAATGCAGCAGCAGCTTGGGGGTCTCCGGCTTCCCCGAGGCGGCAGGCGCCCCTGTCGCAACATCGGCGGTTCCGGGACCAACCGATGGCGCGCCCGCGCTTTGCCCGCTAGGGTCCACCGGCGGCTGTTCATGAGCCAGTTTACAGGCGGCGTTGATCACCGCCCCGAGACCCGGTTTCTGGGCCAGGTTGTACAGGATTCCCGGGTTGTAGTTCGTCATCCAGATGATCAACGCGAACAAACCGGCCAGCACCGTGAAGATCAAATCCAGTGGCGGGGCGTTCTCGAGAAGGTGGAGAGCGGTGTAGGCTCCCACGAACAACATCAGGATTCTGATGATTGGATTCTGCATCGTAATTCCGCCGGCATCCTCATGCTCACTTGAGCATCAGGACCACGCCGACCACGAACACCACCACCGCCGTTTGAAAGTAAATGGACCTATTCCACAAAGTAACGAAGTCATGCCACATGGGAACTCTCCCGCTAATGGATCGACAGGTTCATGGTCTCGGTCTCGCCTGGGGCCATCACCTTGCTGAACCACACGCCGCCCGAGGTCTGCACACCCAGGGTCACTCCCCCCACGCCGTCCTTCACCGCCACCACTTGCATGGTCGCGGGTTGCCCTGTAACCACTGGCACCGTGACAACGGTACCGGCGATGGTCAACGGAATCGGGCCGATTTCGCCCCCCATGGGTATACGAAGGGTCACCACATCGCCATCCTCCGCGCAGGTATCGTAAGCGCGCACGGCGTAGAATTTGACGTCGCCGCGCTTCACCGCATCCACGAACTGCGGGGAAGGATTGTTGACACCGGGGATCGGGTCGCCCCGCAGGGCGGCTGCCCGGGCTTCGTCGGTCCGCTTCTGGTCGATGTCCTTGGAAGCCAAAACTGCCGGGACCCGCACGTCCGCATTCTTGTTCTTGTTATAGTTCGGCGCCAATTCTTCCGGCCCGGTGTAGACCGACGAGCTCCCCATATACAACCATCCGCCTATGCCGAGAACCACCACCGCGAGGGCTCCGCCGATCGTCTTACCTCCCGGAAAACCGGGTTTAGACCCACCCCCCGGTCCTGGCCTGTTTCCCTCGGGCAGGCCGCTCTGGCCGGTCTGGCCGCCGCCGCCCAGGTTGGGAGGACCGCTACCCGGCCGTTCCCCCGGGTGTTGAACCCTCGGCGCGGCATCCGGCCGAGGCTCCGGCCGTTGAATCTGGGGTTGTCGCTCGGGCTCTCGTGGCTGAAGTCGTTCAGGATCCATTTCCGTTCACCTCCAAGTGAAAAAAGAGGTCCGGCCGATACCGGAACACCTCGCGTCCTGTGGACCAGAGGATTATACAGATTCTACCCGAATTCTGTCTACGCGGAGTACTACGGAAACTACTGAACCCCTGGACGGTCAGGGGAGCGGACCATTTCTGGCCGCTCCCCCTGCGATTGAAGGCCCTGTGCCGAAGCGCTCTAACGGCATTTTCGTTCAACGCAACTTTAGGACACTACCTCCAGCTACCCTTCGCGAAGGTCCGCAAGGTATACCGTTTGCCATCCCCTGCGGACCTTTACTGCCCTCCGTTTCTTAGTGGATAACCGAACAGAAATGTACGATCATAAAGAGTTGAAGGGTAGCGAGTTTCTCCGCAAGTTGAAGGTCGTAGCAAGGCGCAAGAAACAAGCTATCGCTGGGACCCCAAGCGCGGCGTCGGCAGCCACGGCACGGTTTATCTCGGCGGCGGATCGACAGTGGTGAAGGACCTGAAGAAGGATCTTGGCCCCGGCCTGCTCTCCGACATGTGCAAGGAACTCGGCATTCGAAAGGAAGACCTCTAATGTTCACCGCGTCCTATCCAGCGAGCTTTATCCCCGAGGAAGACGGTAAGGGATTTCACGTTAGGTTCACTGATTTCCCCGAGGCCCTCACGGGAGGAGACGACCTTGCGGATACGTTCGTGCAGGCCTCTGATTGTCTTGCCGAGGCCATCGCCGGCCGGATCTCGGATAAAGGCCTGATTCCCGCGCCATCCAAAGCGAAACGGGGGCAGCACTTGATCGGCGTTCCACTTCGGATCGCGCCCAAGCTCGCTCTCTACCTTGCAATGCGGGAGCGCCAGATGACCAATACCCGGCTTGGCCTCATCTTAGGCGTGAGCGAAACAGTGGTGCGAAGGATGCTAAACCCCAAGCACGATACGAAACCCGAGAAGATCCAGGCGGCCCTATTCGCCCTCGGCAAGCGCGTCGTCGTCAGCTTCGAAGACGCCGCGTAGCGCAATTCCCCATCCACACCCATCCACGAGCAGGAACAAGGCCCAGGCCTGGTGTTTTATCCGCGTTCATTCGCGGCCATTTTTTTCGAGCTTCGTCGGGGCGATGACGCCGGTCAGTATCCCAGTCTCTTGTCCACTACGTTCATCAGCGGCTCGCCCTTACGGTATCGTTCGAACTGCTCCAGGAAGAACTGCATGGCGCGATCCATCCAGTCCGGCGTATGGTCGGCGCAGTGCGGCGAGAGCAGCACGTTCTCCAGCCTGTAGAACGGATGTCCCTCCGGCAGTGGCTCCCGGTCGAACACATCCAGCGCGGCCCCTTTTATGCGCCCCCCTGACAGCGCGCGGACCATGGCCGCCTCGTCGATCACCGGCCCGCGACCCAGGTTGATCACCACAGCTTCCGGCTTCATGGCATCGAATTCCGCCTCCCCGATCATCCCGCGCGACTCCGGGGTCAGGGGAGCGGCCACCACCACGTAGTCGCATCGCGAGAGCATCTCCAGGCGGTGGCCCGGGGCGTAAATCCGGTCCACCAGCGGGTCCACGTTATACAGCGGCGGGCCGTGGCGCTTCACCGCCAGAACGTGCATCCCCATGGCGCGAACTCTCGTGGCCACGGCCCGCCCGATATCGCCATAGCCCACGATCCCCACCGTCTGCCCCGAAATCTCTGTGATGTCGAAGGCATCCCACACACCCGCCATCTGATTCCGGATCATCCGCCGGAAGTCCTTCGCGAAATACAGAATCGCCCCCAACGCGAATTCGCCCAGCGACTGGCTGAACACCCCGCTCCCGTTGGTCAGCGGCACCGGGCTCTCGATCAACTCCGGAAACAGCACGTTGTCGAGCCCCGCCGCGCGGCTGTGCACCCATTGTACGTGCGGGCACATCAGGAAAACCTCGCGCAGCAGGTCCCCCGAGAGCGACCAGTTATAAATCACATCGGCGGCCGGAGCCGCGCCCGTAAAGGCTTCCACGGAGTTGCCCACGGCGAGGCGGGTCTCCGGGGGCAGTTGTTCCAGCATCGCAAGCTGAGGTTCCGTCGGATTCGCCAACACCACGACTGTGTTATTGTCCATGAGGAGCAAGCTACCACATGTTCGACCTCTCACTAGAAATGCTTCGCGTCGTGGAGGACGCCGCCATCGCTTCGGCCCGCACCATGGGCATGGGAAACGCCAAGGCGGCCGACCACGCCGCGGTGGAATCCATGCGCCGCTGCCTGGACACCATCGCCATCGACGGCACCATCGTGATCGGGGAAGGCGAACGCGACGAAGCCCCCATGCTGTACATCGGGGAGAAGGTCGGCGCGCGCAATCAGAATAGCCCCATCACCGTGGATATCGCGGTCGATCCCCTGGAAGGCACCAACCTCTGCGCCACCGGCGGCGCCGGCGCCATCACCGTCCTGGCGGCCTCCGAACAGGGTGGCCTGCTGCACGCCCCCGACTGTTACATGGAGAAGATCGTGGTGGGGCCGGCAGCCAAGGGCGCGGTGGATCTGGAAGCGCCCGTGAAGCACAACCTGAAGGCCATCGCGCGGCGCTTACAGCGCGGCATCGACGACCTGGTGGTCGTCGTTCTGGACCGCGAACGGCACCAAAAGCTGATCGCGGATATCCGCGAAGCCGGCGCACGGATTCGACTGATTTCCGATGGAGACCTTTCGGCGGGCATTGCGGCAGCGGTGGCGGGGACCGGCGTTCACGCCGTAATGGGTTCGGGCGGGGCTCCCGAAGGCGTGCTCACCGCGGCGGCGCTGCGCTGCCTCAACGGCGAGATCCTGGGCCGTCTGGTGGTGAAGGACGACGCCCAAAAGGAGCGCATGCAGGAGATGGGCATTCGTGACGTGAACCGCATCTACACGACCCCGGAACTGGCCCCCGGTCACAACCTGGTATTCGCCGCCTGCGGCGTTACGGATGGCAACCTGCTCCAGGGCGTACGTTTCACCGGCGATGGCACCCACACGCAGTCGATAGTGATGACGTCCACCCCCGCCAGAGTGCGTTTCATCGACACCACCCACTTAGAAAACAAGCCGGATGTAAAGGTGCGTTTCCGGTAATGTGGCACAGGCATTCTTGCCTGTGTTGGTTTTCCGACCCCTGGAACTGGAAACCCAACACAGGCAAGAATGCCTGTGCCACGGTGTTTCAATGCCCGTGTTACTTCACCTCAAAAGTAATCTCATCCGTTGCAATCGCGCCGTTCGAAGGATCTCTGACCAGCACCTTCAAAACGTACGACCCTGCTCCCAGCGTCACAAAGTGACTATACATAGGCGCGGGCCCCGGCACAGTTTGCTCGAACGCCTGTACCGGCCGCCGTGTCGCCGTCGTAATCGTTGCCATCACATTCACCAAACGGCCTCCAAAGGCGTTGAGCGGAACCGAGACCAACACCGCCTTTCCACCCGCCGCCGTGGCCGTGCTCATCACCTGCACGGTAGCGCCAGCCTTGGGCTCATGGACACCAAGCTGCGCTGCCGCACCCTTCACCCCGGTCATATATCCCTCGATGTAATCCGAATTCTTCTCGTTTGGATCGCTGGTCATGCGATATTCTCCGCTCTTCGTGGGGTCGACGAACTCGATGATGACGTTAGTGCCGACGCCTTCGATGAAGCGGTAGCGCCACTGCTCAAAGGGGACCGTGGTTGTCGTGCCGCCGCCCTGTTCGGCAGGCCGCTGATAGTTGCCGCCGGACGGATGAGACTCGATTTCATCGGGCGGTCCGTAGACGATGTAGATGCGGCCACGGTCGGTTTTCCAGCCGGGGAGGCCCTGACTGGTGCTGTAGTGCTCGTTCGTGTAGGCGATGCGGCGGTAATGCTCGTCCCTGTACTCGTTCTCGGGCGTGCCCGGCGTGGGGTCGCGGCGCAGCCAGAACTGCTCGATGAACTTCTCCCACTCCTCGTCAGTCGTGAGCTTCTTGTAGGCGGCGCGCTCCTCGTCGGTGATGATGTAGGCGACGTCTTCGTTCATCCACTTCTTGTACGGTCCCGTCACTCCACTGACGGCCTGCGATTGGTCGCGGAGTTTCTGTTGTCTCTCTTGCATGGCCGCCTGCGGGGTCGCGGGCGAGCTTTGATCCTCAACCGGCGCGGCCTGCGCCACCAGCGTGACGGGCTTCCTGGATTGCTGGTTGGCGGCTACTCGGGCGCTGTACGCCATTTCTTGTTCCTGCGGCAGTCCGTTGTGTCGGGCGTCGCTTGCCTGCGGGGCGGCGGCCGCCTCGGGATTCGCCGCCAATCGTGCTAACTGGGCCTTGTCCTCCTCGCCGACCTTGCCGGCGTATGCGAACCCGCTTGGTAAAGGGTGCGACTCGAGGATCTGGAACTCGAGCGTCTGGGATGGCGCCGGCTTGGGCGCAGAACTTGGTGTGGTCTGCCAACTGGCAACCGCCACACCCAGCGATACCACCAGAAGTCCGACCACCAGACCGGGCGCGGCCGATGCGCGATGGCCTTCCGGTTCCTGGAGCAGACGGCGAATTCGTTTCATCAGGCTACCTCCTGTGGCCGCCAATGCGAGCTCGCTCGCCGGCCAGCGGTTCTGTTCTAGCGTTGCCAGCGCCGCCGCATATCCGCGGGCGTCGCCCTTCAGGTTTACGACCACATCGTCACAGCAGTTTTCGCGTTCCGCACGAATCTGCCCGGAGACCCACCAGACCGCTGGGTGATAGAACAGCAGTCCTTCCACCAGGTTCTGCAGCAGGTTGACCACGTAATCCCACCGGCGGATGTGCGCCAGTTCGTGGATCAGAATCGATTCCAATTGATCGGTTGAGAGGCCGGCCAGGAGCCCCATCGGCATCAGGATCACCGGGCGCAGGAATCCCATGACGACCGGCACGTCCACCTGGCACGATTCCAGCAAGACCACGGGTTTCGAAAGCTTCAGGCGCTCGCGCAGCGAATCCAGGCGCGCCCGCCACTCGCCAGTGGCGTAAACCCCCGCGCTCCGCAGCCGCCGCGCCACCATCCAACCGCCCAGGCTGCGTAGATAGAAGATCAGCACTCCGGCCATCCAGAGCGGCGGAACCCACGGCAAGACCGCTTTGAGGCTGCCGCCCGACGGTGGAGCGGACACCTGCCCGGTGACGATGGGGCCGGCATCTGTCAGGTCGACGCGCGGGAGCAGCGGAGTCGCCGGCCGGCTCGGCGTCGATAGCGCGAACGTGAGACCCAGCGCCACCGGCATCGCGATCAGGGCCAGGCAGGCGAGGGCATACCGCAGCCGCGCCGACCCGCGCCGGCAGAGAAACAGCAGCGCCGCCAGGAGAAGGGCGATCGCGACACCTTCCCACAGAAAGTGAATCAGCGACCAGCCAAGCGCCTTGGCGAACGGCGCATGGGTCCAGGTTTGCAGGAGGGATTCCAGGTAGTTCATCGCGTCCCCTTCTCGTACTCGTCGAGGAATTTTCGCAGTTCGGCCAGTTCTTCTTTGGATACTCGACGCGCCGAGAGTGCCCCCAGCATGAGGCTCTTGGCCGACCCGCTGAAGGCCCTCTGCAGCAGATCGCCGGCCAGTTGCCGCTGGGTCCATTCACAAGGTTGGCTGGCTTCGTAGATGTGTGCGCGTTGTTTCTCGTCCCGCCGCACCAGTCCCTTTTCCGCCATGATCTGGAGGAGCTTCAGGACGGTAGTGTACTGGGTAGGTTTACGGAACCCGATAGCCTCATGGACTTCGCGGACCGTGCTAGGTCCACGGCTCCACAGGACAGTAAGGATCTCAAGTTCGGCGTCCGTAGGCCGCGGTGGATCAGGTATCAGCTCAGGCATCTACGAAGAAGTTACTACGAACCTCTTCGTTTGTCAACTGCTAAATATGGTGGCTGCTAATTACGGTGGCAGTCACCGCAACCCCCGAATTCCCGGACAATTACGGTGGCAGTCACCGTA
>PMTT01000160.1 GCA_003167275.1 Bryobacterales bacterium
GAGAAAAACGCGGAGCGAAGAGGAAGGCAAGAAAGAACAAGAGAGAGAAAAACGGAGGAAGCACCGGCGAGATCATTAGTCCCGTTCGATGGTGAAGTAGGACAGACCATCGGGTTTCGTCTGTCGCCGGCTTTAGTCGGCCACCTGGGGGCGCCAGTGCCTGCCTTGGACTTAATAATATTTAAGCTCGGCCCCCTCGCGTGCTACAAACGAAGCATGGACAAGACGATCCGCAAGTACACCAACTTCGACGAGATGAAAGCGGGCGAGTATCGTTATTGGCAGAGCCGCCCCGTGCATGAGCGTGTGGCCGCTGTCTCGGAACTCACCGAGGAAGGCTACAGACTAAAGGGGTTCAAGCCGGATGCTTTCAGACTACACAGAACTCTTGTCCATTTTGAACGTGCACCGCGTTAAGTACCTCGTGATTGGCGCCTACGCCGTAGCGATCCATGCGCAGCCCCGCGCAACCAAAGACCTCGACATTATGGTGAAGGCAGATCCCGAAAACGCGAAGGCCGTTTTCGCGGCTTTAGCTGAATTCGGTGCGCCGGGGTGGGGCGGACCTGTCCATCAGTCACGCGGTGAGGTAGCGTGGCAGCGTCGAAGACCTTTCCCGCGCATTCGGCGCCACGCGAAACGCGTCGAGACGAGTCTCGACGCGGCAGACACGAGTGTCCGCGCCACGGCGAATTTATCGGTAACGATGGGCATTACAGGGCGCATTGCGGTGTGTTACATTCCAATCGGAAGCACACATGCAGAATCCAGGGCGGCACGGTGGTGGTCCCGGCTGGCGATTTCATTGTCGGCACGGTGGAGCTCAAGAGCAATGTGACGCTGCACGTTTCCTCGTCGGGCCGGCTGCTGGGGAGCGGCAAGCCGGAGCCCTACACGGCCGGCAAAGGGGTTCCGCCAGGGAATGGCAACGTGGTGCTGCTGTATGCGGTGGACGCCGACAACGTGACCATCGAGGGGCGCGGCATCATCGATGGACAAGGGGACAAGTTCTACACGGGCAAGGGCGATAATACCGGGCCGGGCGGGAATCGGGCTGAGGGGTACGTGGCGCGGCCGCACCAGGCCATCTTCTACCGGTGCCGGAATCTGCTGGTGCGGGACGTCTTCTTCACCCGCAGCGCGTACCACTGCATGCGCATTCTGGAGTGCCGGTACGTGCACCTGGACGGGGTGCGAATCCACAACCGGGTCAACCTGAACAACGACGGGTTCCACATCAACAGCTCGCAATACGTGAGCATCGCCAACTGCCACGTCACCTGCCAGGACGATGCCTGCGCGCTGTTCGGGAGCAACAAATTCGTCACGGTCACCAACTGCACGTTCAGCACGCGCTGGTCGATCTTTCGGTTTGGGGCGGGGAGGCGGAGAACATCACGGTATCCAACTGCGTGATCTACGACACGTACGGCTGCGTGATCAAGATGCGGTTCGGGGCGGAGTCGCGGGTCGAAAATGTGGCTTTCTCCAACCTGATCATGAACAACGCGACGGGGCCGATCTCGATCGGTCTGGACTCCTCGCCCCGCCGGCCAGCGCAGCGCAAACCGCGGTGGGCGCGGCGCCTGTGACTCCCCAGCCCCCAGCGCCGCCGGCCAACCCGCGTCCGGGGATCGTGCGGAACCTGATGTTCAACGGGATCCGCGCCACGGTGGGCCTCGGAGCCGGCAATTCGCCGACATGCCGTTTAAGAACAACTTCCGGCCGGGCGAGACGCGCACCTGCATCACGCTGAATGGCGTGGGGGATGAGTTCCTGGAAGGGATCACTTTCAACGATATCCACGTCACGTACGGAGGGGGCGGCACGACCGAAGAGGCGGCGCGGCGGGACGTTCCGAAGATGGCGGGCGAGTACTTCGAACTCGGCACGCTGCCGGCGTATGGGATGTACGCACGCGGAGTGCGGGGCCTCTCGATGAGCAACGTTCGGTTCGAAGTAGCGACGCCCGATCTGCGGCCGGCGATGGTGTTCGAGCGTGTGGAAGACGTCTCGGTGACAGGCTTCAGCGCGCAGGGGAACGCCAGCGCGGAATCCTTCCTGCGGTTCGCCGATTCGCGCGACATCTTACTGACTATGTTGAGAGCAAGAATCGATTTCAAAGTAGAATCCCCCTCGCTCTTGATACAGGGAAGGATGCCTCGGAAGAAGTTACATTAGGTTGGTAACGTACGTTACGTCGATTATTCTCAGCAAGATGCGGATTCGACACGGCTCATACGGGTCGCGAGCCTTGTGGCTCGCCATCCAAGAGGCGTAAACTAAACGGCATGAGACCGCTGGTTCTGTGTTCTTGCGCATTGTTTCTGTGCCTCCCGGCGAATTGCCAAAAGGGATCGTTGAGAGCCGATCTGCTTTCTCTTTCTTCCAATTCTGAAAGTCAGGTTGTGACCCATCTGATGCTGATGGCGGAGAAAACCCACGAACCGTTGCGTCCGGCGGTCGGGCAGTTCGCGCGCGATTTGATCAGGTCGCGATTGGCGCCGGTTCGTGGGTTGAATCCGGAGCCCTTTCCGGAGCGGCAAGTGGACGCCGTGGTGGCCGAGATCGATAACGTTTTCAAAAGCGCCGGCACCTCCACGGTCGGCTTCCACGATCATGTCGGACAGTTTGAAAAGATCATGATCACGATTGGTACCCCGCAATCGACTGCTCACCAACTTGCAGGGGAGCTTGAGATCATTGGCAGGCAGGTCCGCGGTCCGGAGGACACCCCCGTACGCTAGGTTTTTGCTGCGAGTCCGCCCCATGTCGGGACTTGACTACCTTGCGCCGAGCCGGGACGTGCCGATGGCGATGTCGTCATAGTAGACGTCGAAGCCGGTCATGGGGTTCTGCCACGCACGGGCTCCGAAACCGAATTCCTTAAAGCCTCCAACCAGGCCGGAGACCGTGTCGCTGCCCTTGGGCCAGGCGAACTTCACGATGTCGACCTTTTCGTTGTTCATGGTGTTTGGAACCGCCTGGCCATCGACCCAGAGGTTGATGAAGGAGGGATCGTCGCTGAACTCCCACTCCAGGAGAACCATTTGTCGAGCGGCGGAACCACTTCGGAGCGGTAGGTTACTTCGCCTCTTCCTTGGCCGGCGAGCGATTTGTTCTCCTGATAGGACGGCATCCAGTCGGTGCGGTAAGTACCGATTTCATTGAATTTCGAGAGCGGCCAGCCGGGCTCGCCCGCAAAGATGAGGGGATTGTGAGTGGGGGTGAGGCCGGAGGTGATCTTCATGTAGGCTCGGCCGAAGAAGTGCTTCTCGACCGATGAGGGCAAGTGGGTCGCGACGATAAAAGCGTAGCTTCCGCGCGTCATTTCCGGGTAATGAACATGCAGGGCGAACTTACCGTGCGCGCCATCGGCGGGCTCCACGGCGATGGTGGCGGCGCCGGTGGCGCGGGTGTCCCAGACGGCGGGGTCGATTTTGCCCGACTCAAAGGTCTCGGTGAAGACGGGCTTCGCCTGGGCAAAGAGGCCCGAGGCGAATCCGGCGGCGAAGGCGGCAAGCGCAATGAGTTTTTGTGTCATTGGGGAAGAGTTTATCACCGCCGCGCCCTGGACGGGTTGGGGCGGGCGAGATCACGTGGCCGGGATTTGAGATACGTTCGATGAGGAGGAAAATCTCGTATGGCAGTTGAAATGAAGATTCAGGTGTGTCAGGTGTCGGGGTCGGCGTCGGAAGCGGCGATCGGGCGGCATCAGGTGACGATTGACCGGCCTGTGGCGAAGGGCGGAGAGGATGCCGGGCCGATGGGCGGGCAGTTGTTCCTCGCGGCAGTGGGCGGGTGCTTTATGAGCAATCTGCTGGCGGCCATTAAGGCGCGGGGGGCCGAGGTTTCGGGTGTGCGGGTGGAGGTGACCGGTGTGTTGGCGGAAGCGCCTTCGCGGTTTACCAAGGTAGAACTGGGGGTGGAGGCGGAGCATCGGGATGCGGAATTGCTGGAGCGGCTTGTGGAAATCGCCGACCGGGGGTGCGTCATGATGAACACGCTTCGGGGGATTACGGAGGTGAGCCTCCGATGCAGGTCGATGCACTCAGATAGGTAGAAGGGATCAGGGAAGACCCTGATGATTGAAGGCGGGCGAAGTCCTCGTGTCAAAGAATCTGAACTGAAAACGGGCGAGACGGGTGGTACCGCCTGTCCCTCCAACACCGAGCCTCGACCGGCAGAAGGCAAGAAAGACATTTGCCACCGATGAACACGGATAAACACCGATGAACACGGATAAGAAAACAAAAAGAGCTATCGGTGTTTATCTGTGCCAGAGTGTTTTCACTGCTTCTGAAGCTGACGCCAGTGGCAGAAGGTGCGAAAGGATCGCCCGCAAGCGGGCGATACAGGCGAAACCGCCTGTCCCACCAGAAACCAAACCGTGCCGAGCACGTGAGGGACAGCGGCCC
>PMTT01000597.1:0-196 GCA_003167275.1 Bryobacterales bacterium
AGCTACTACTACGTACGCGGTCTTCAGACTGATGGCCAGATCGTGTGGGTCAGCCCAATGTGGGTGACCCTGCAATGAAGCTTGTCCGACCTGGCGCGGTGAAAGAGGTTAGACCATGCGGATGAGATTTGCTTTGGTAGCCCTGTTAGCCCTGGCGATCCTTGGCGGCAGGAGGCTTCTGTTTCCCCAGACTTCT
>PMTT01000597.1:206-13656 GCA_003167275.1 Bryobacterales bacterium
GCCGATACCAACTGGGACGGCTCGATCACCGCCCCCGGCGGCACCATCCTGAGCCTGGCGGGCTGGCGCTTCTCCGGCACGGATTCGATCACCGGGACCGCCAGTTGGAAGATCACCGTCCGCGCGACGTCGGCCGGGCCCAATGAGACGGGAACCGATCTCTACCAGGAGAACGGCCTGATCGTCACCATCGCCCAAAGCAGCACGCCCGTAACTTTCAATGTCACGACCACGCAGGGTAACTTCACCTTTACATCGCAGGATGTGACCTTCGGAGCCAGTAAGACGTTCCTGGCCGGCAGAGCCTTGATGATGCCGACGGCCGCGCCGCTCCAGTTGACTTCCTCCGACGAAGAAGAAGATTTCCCGGCCATGGCGCAATCGGGCGATGATGTCTACCTCGCCTACACCCGCTTCGTCCATGGCGATCGCACCCTGGCGACGGGCATCAGCGGGGTCAAGACGCCCATCACCGATTTCACATTCCTGAGCCGCCCCACCGGCATGGACCAGATCCTGCTCCTGCACTATTCTAAGGGGCAGCGAGTCTGGAGCGGGCCCTTCGCCGTGACCACCCCAACCGAGGACGAGATGCGTGTGGCGGTTGCCGTGGATGGCCAAGGCCGCGCCTGGGTCTTCTATTCCACCCAACGCAACGGGAACTTCGACATCTACGCCCGCAGTTCCCGCATCGATGGGACCATGTCTTCGGAGATCCGCCTGACGAACGATCCGGGCACCGACGTCTATCCCGTAGCGGCCACTGACGCCACCGGCCGCGTCTGGGTGGCGTGGCAGGGTTACCGCAACAACAACCTGGAGATTCTGGCAGCGGCCCAGACGGGCGATACCTTCACCGGTGAGACGATCGTATCCACGTCTCCGGCCAGTGACTGGGACGCGGCCATCGCGGCGGCGCCCAATGGGGAGGTCAGTATCTCCTGGGACACATACGACAAAGGCGATTACGATGTCTACCTGCGCCGCGTACGATTCACCGACCAGATCGGCATGGATGACCCTATCCCGATCGCCGCGACACTCAATTTCGAGACGCGCAGCTCGCTGGCTTATGACGCTCAGAACCGGCTGTGGATCGCGTACGAGGTGTCCGGCCCTAAGTGGGGCAAAGACTTCGGCGCCTATGACACCAGCGGGATCGGCATTTACCAGGATCACACCATTCAGGTGCGCTGCCTGATTGGCAACGATGTCTACACCACGACGCAGGATGTCGCGACCGCGTTGCCGGGGGCACCCAATACGCAGTTATTCCTGCCCACGATTCCCGGACCTTACGCCGTCCAACCGGACCCCACTCTCGCTCAAAATCGGACGGCAAATAATGGCGTGGGAGGAGCCAGCGCGCCCAAGAACACGTTCCCCCGCCTGGCTACCGATCCCGATGGCACGGTGTATCTGTCATTCCGCCGTCCCACGGGCACAGTTGGGATTTCGGATAGTTCAGGCACCGGACAATCCATAGGCACGATCTGGGTCGGCGGCATGGTCTACTACGATGGAGCGCAGTGGCACGGGCCGGCGGTGCTGGGCAATTCCGATGGCTTGGGCGACAACCGTCCGGCGATCCTGCCGCTCGGCTCGGGCCACCTGCTGATCGGCCAGGCCACCGACCATCGCCTTTCGCCGCTGCCGAATGGGACTCCGCAAGTGGACGGCGCGAACTCGGACATCTTCGCGCTGGACCTGGCGGTTGTCCGGACCCAGCAGTCTCCCCAGTTGCAGAAGATCGGGCAGGTGACACCCGCGCCTCCCGACCCGGCGGTTGCCACCGAGACTGCCGCGAACGCACTGACTCGCAGCTACCGGCCAACCGTGAACGCACAGCAGCTCCAACTGTTGCGCGGCGACTTTCACCGCCATACCGAACTGTCATTCGACGGCAAGGGCGATGGGCCCCTGGTGGATGCCTACCGCTACTCCATCGATGCGGCATCCCTGGGCTGGTACGGCTGCTGCGACCACGACGATGGCAGCGGCCGCGAGTACTCCTGGTGGATGACCCAGAAGTTCACCGACGCCTACACGCTGCCCTCAAAGATCCTCCCCATGTACTACTACGAGCGCAGCGTGGCGTATCCGGAAGGCCACCGCAACGTCCTCTTCAGCACGCGCGGCATCCGCCCGCTGCCGCGACTTCCGATCTCGGCTGTCACACCGGTGCCGGCCGGAGGGGCGCCGGATACGAACATGCTGTACGCCTGTCTGCGCTTCTTTGGCAACGGCATCTCGGCCCCACACACCAGCGCGACGGACCAGGGTACGGATTGGCGCAACAGCGACCCGGTGGTGGAACCGTTCGTCGAGATCTATCAAGGCGACCGCCAAGACTACGAAGGGTTGGCGGACTCGCCCCGGACCAACACTGCTACCGATTCCATCTCGGGATACGAAGCCGCCGGCTACGTGAACACCGCGCTCGGCAAGGGGATTCAGCTCGGATTTGAGGCGTCCAGCGACCATATCTCGACGCACATCTCCTTCACCAATCTCTGGGTGTCGTCGGTCACCCGCGCCGGGATCCTGGCTGCCATGAAGAGCCGCCATCTTTACGGTTCCACCGATTACATCGTGGCTGACTTCCGCAGCGGCACGCACTTCATGGGTGACACATTCACCAACACCGGCGCGCCGGTCTTCACGGTGCGGCTGTTTGGGACCGCGGCGTTTGCGAAGGTGGTCCTGGTGAAGAACGGTAACATCATTTACTCCACCACCGGCGGCCAGGTGATGTCGTTCAGTTATGTGGACTCCACGGTTAAGAGCGGCGACAAGGCCTACTACTATGTGCGTGGCGTACAGATGGATGGACAGATCGTGTGGGTCAGTCCCATGTGGGTGACTATACAGTGAAGATCGCGATTGTAATCCTCGTAGTGGCGGCATGGTCTTCGATTGCCTTGGCACAAGAATGTCCGGTGACTACGGACGTCGCCACCTATCCGGCGCAGCCGTTGACCTATCCGATGACATCGAACCGTTACGCCGTCGAGTACCAATTGGGCGGCGCCGGAGCCTTTACGAATGCCCAGGTTTACGAAAGTTATTACGGCGGAACCACTTCGTCGCCTTACATCAAAGCTTCACAGTATCCTGCCGACACGTCGATGTCTTTCGTGAGTATTCCCGCCGCGGTGAACACCGGGGTCGCGATCCGGGTGACCAAGCTGTTCGGTTCGCCGCCCCTGAACAACAACTTTCCGGCGACCGTCACCGTGCGTCCCACCGCCAAGGGCATTCATGTCGATTCAGTGAGCGGCGCCACGGTGCAGCTCTCCACCAAGACAGCGGCGGACTTCGCGGGAGAACAATTTGTCCTGTGGTGGGACGGCGACGCACAGCAGAGCAGCGCGATTCAGGGCTTAGCTTTCTTCCTCAATCCGCCATACACCAGGCCTACCGGCAGCAACGTGAAGACGATTACCGGGCCCGCGGACCTCACCGGAGATCTCTCCCACTTCGACACGCTGGATTTCGAGGGGACCGTCGCGGTTGGCTCGACGGGAGCGCAGGCATTCATTGTCCCGGCGAATATCGACAACATCTTCCTCGGTCCGGCGGCCTGGGTTCAGGGAAAGCTGCGGTTTACACAGAGCGGCTCCGGTAATCTCAGGCAGACTTATGGTCCGGGGGTGCTGGATGTCAGCCGGTTCAACTATATGTACCGTCAATGCCGCAATTCCACGATACATACGGACGATGGCTATCAGGCCATTTCCTCGATCCCGCTGACGGCAGGCGCCACTGGGAGTACTCCGGCCGCCGATGAATTTGTCTTCGATGGGTTGATCGTCACAGACAGCGATTACTACAATACCGATGGTTTGAGCAATACTACAGTCAACAACGTGAAGCTCATCAGTTGGAACGGGAACAACGATGGGTTCCAGTTTGGGACGACAGCCCACGCGTCCAACATATTTGTGCGCACCGGCGACGACTCCCTCAAGATGTGGGGCGCTTACATCACCGTCACCAACGCAATGGTCTGGCAGAACTGGAATGGCGGAGTCATAAACCTGGGCTGGGCCGACAATTCGCCGGGGGACGATTCGCTGATAGACGGCGTGTACGTCGTCAAGACAGACTGGCATGCTCCCACCGCTCCTAGTTGGACCACCACTGACCTGAACGGATCCAATGATGCCATCGTCGCATCGCTAATGGTCCCTGGCACCAACTTCGGCACATTGCTTCCCTCCGTGTATCGGAATATTTATGTGGAAGATGCTCCGCGGGTGCTTTTCAGCCTGAAGATTCTGCCTCCGGACTGCAGCCTGAAGGGGCTTACGACTTGCCCGGTACTGGACCCTACGCTCCTGGGTATTCTCAATCTCAACCTCGAAAACATCTACACGCCGGCATCTATCGTTCAGAATTCGATCGGATTCCAGAACGTGGACGGGACCAACCTGATAGGCAGCATGAACCTGAACTTCACCAACGTGATGCTCACGCTGCCGAATGGCACCGTGACACCGCTCACCAGCGCCAATGCCGCGACGACAGGCAACATAGGGACGAACGGAGACAACATCAGCATCACGTATGCCTCCGTGCCTAAGGCTACGGCGCCTCCGCTGGTCTCAAGCGGCGCGGTGATCAATGGAGCGAGCTTCGCAGTCGGCGCTCCGGTCGGTCCGGGCAGCATTGCCTCGGTTTTCGGCAGTGGCTTTGGCTCCTCGCCGGCGGGAGTCACGGTTGTGATGGGAGGTATCGTGGCGCCGCTGTTCGTCGTGACGCCGCAGCAGATCAATTTTCAAGTTCCCTGGCAGCTCTTCGGGCAAACGCAAGCCCCTTTGACGGTAACAAGCGGCAGCCTGACCAGCGCACCCGTGATGGTCCCCCTGGCTAACGTAGCGCCGGGAATCTTCATGCTCAACGCCGCTTCCCAGGCTGCCGCGCTGGTGGCGAATACCGCGTCCA
The DNA here is from genome assembly GCA_003167275.1 of Bryobacterales bacterium. Taxonomy (GTDB): domain Bacteria; phylum Acidobacteriota; class Terriglobia; order Bryobacterales; family Bryobacteraceae; genus JAIQFL01. The sequence goes on from PMTT01000597.1 coordinate 5,154, forward strand.
TAGCGGCTTCGGTTGGCGCCTTCCCCGGTTCCCGCCCGGCGCAACGTGGCGAGTTCCTGTCGATTTATTGCACGGGCCTGGGACCGGTGACACACGCGCCCGCGACCGGTGCTCTGGCCTCTGCCAGTCCAGTGTCTTTGACGAGCGGCACGATGACTGCTTCGATCGGTGGGGTCCCCGCCACGGTGTCGTTCTCGGGCCTTGCCCCGGGATTCCTTGGCCTGTACCAGGTCAATGTGCAGGTGCCGTCAAATGCCCCAACTGGGTCTGCGGTGCCGCTCATTATCAGCGTCGGATCCAAGACCAGCAACCAGGTAACAGTAGCTGTCGCGGCCAGTCAGTGAGGCAAGTCTATATGCTCCGAATCAACGATATAATTCTCGTTGCCGAATAGTGGATGTGAGGGTGCTCGACGAATCGCGCCGGCCGCAACTCTGCCGCGCGAGGAGGTGTTCGTAAACCATGAGGATACGGGTTGCAGTCGCTGTCTTGCTGGCCGTGGCCATTCTCGGTGGCCGGCGGCTCTTGTTTCCTCAGACTTCCACTCCAGCTCCGCCGATCACGTCTCCGAACGCGCAGACGTTTCTGTTGATCGTGGGCATCGGAGAAAAGGCCGATACCAACTGGGACGGCTCCATCACCGCCACCGGCGGCGCCATCCTCAGCCTGGCGGGCTGGCGATTCGCCGGCACGGACTCGATCGCGGGGACCTCCAGTTGGAAGATTACCGCCACCATGACCACGGCCGGACCCAATGAGTCGGGGAACGGCCTCTACCAGGAAAATGGCCTGATCGTCACGTTCGCGCAAAGCAACACGCCCGTCACGTTCGCCGTCAAGACGACGCAAGGCAGCTTCAGTTTCACGTCGCAGGATGTTTCATTCGGAGCCAGCAAATCGTTTCTGAACGGCCAGGCGCTGGTGATGCCGACGGCTGCCCCGCTCCAGTTGACCTCGTCTGACGAAGAAGAAGATTTCCCTGCCATGGCTCAGTCGGGAGACGACATCTACCTGGCCTACACGCGATTCGTCCATGGGGATCGCACCAAGGCGCTGAATCTCGATATAGACAAGGTGCTCACTAATTTCACGTTCCTGAGCCGCGCCACCGGCATGGATCAGATCCTGCTCCTGCACTATTCGAAGGGGCAGCGCGTCTGGACCGGACCGTTTGCCGTGACCACTGCGACCGAGGACGCGATGCGCAACGCGGTCGCCATTGACGGGCAGGGGCGCGCCTGGGTCTTCTATTCCACCCAACGCAACGGAAATTTCGACATCTACGCCCGCAGCTCCCGCGCCGATGGGACCATGTCCCCGGAAATCCGCCTCACTACCGATCCCGGCACCGACGTCTATCCGGTGGCTGCCACCGACGCCGCGGGACGCGTCTGGGTGGCCTGGCAGGGTTACCGCAACAACAACCTGGAGATTCTAACGGCGGCCCAAAGCGGCGATAGTTTCACCAGCGAATCCATTGTCTCCACATCTTCGGCCAGTGACTGGGATCCAGCCATCGCGGCGGCGCCCAATGGGGAAGTCACTATCTCCTGGGACACTTACGACAAGGGCGACTACGATGTCTACCTGCGCCGCGTGCGGTTCACCGACCAGATCGGCATGGACGACCCCATCCCGATCGCCGCCACTCTCAACTTCGAAGCGCGCAGCTCGCTGGCTTACGACGCTCAGAACCGCCTGTGGGTCGCTTACGAGGTGTCCGGCCCTAAGTGGGGCAAAGACTTCGGAGCCTACGACACCACCGGCATCGGACTTTACCAGGACCATACCATTCAAGTCCGCTGCCTGATCGGCAACGACCTTTACACCACCACTCAGGACGTCGCGACTGCTTTGCCGGGCGCGCCCAATACGCAGTTATTCCTGCCCCCGATTCCCGGGCCCTACCGCGCACAACCCGACCCCACCATCTCTCAAAATCGCACGCCAGGCAATGGCGTCGGAGGCTCCGACGCACCCCGGAATAGCTTCCCGCGCCTGGCCACCGATCCCGATGGGACCGTGTATCTGGCATTTCGCCGGCAGACGGGCAGCATCGGGATCTCCAATAGCGCCGCCTCCGGGCTGAGCATCGGCGACATCTGGGTCGGCGGGATGGTCTATTACGATGGGGCGCAGTGGCACGGCCCGGGCGTGTTGGGCAATTCGGATGGCCTGGGCGACAATCGCCCGGCGATCCTTGCGTTGGGCTCGGGCCGCCTGCTGATCGGCCAGGTCACAGACCACCGCCTGTCGCCGCTGCCCAATGGGACGCCGGAGGTGGATAGCGCGAACTCGGACATCTACGCATTGGAGTTGCCGGTTTCGAGGCAGCAGCAGTCGCCGCAGTTACAGAAGATCGGACAGGTGACACCCGCTCCTCCGGACCCGGCGGCCGCCGCCGAGACCGCGGCGAACGCCCTGGATCGCAGCTACCGGCCCACCCTCAACGGACAGCAACTGCAATTGCTGCGCGGTGACTTCCACCGCCACACCGAGCTTTCGCACGATGGCAAGGGCGATGGACCTTTGGTGGACGGATACCGTTACGCCATCGACGCCGCCTCCCTAGGCTGGTTCGGCTGCTGCGATCACGACGACGGCAGCGGCCGCGAGTACTCCTGGTGGATGATCCAGAAGTTCACCGACGCCTACACGCTGCCCTCGAAGATCCTCCCGATGTATTACTACGAACGGAGCATTGTGTATCCGGAAGGTCACCGCAACGTGCTGTTCCCCACTCGCGGCATCCGCCCCCTGCCGCACAGTCCCCTCTCAAAAGTCACACCGGTGCCGGCGGGCGGCGCTCCCGATACCAACATGTTGTACGACTATCTGCGTCAGTTCGGCGGCATCACGGCGGCTCATACCAGCGCCACCGACCAGGGAACCGATTGGCGCAACAACGCTCCGGACGTGGAACCGTTTGTCGAGATTTATCAGGGCGACCGGCAGGACTACGAAGGGCTGCCTGACTCGCCCCGGGCCAGCACTCCGACGGATTCCATCGCGGGATACGATCCCGCCGGCTATGTTTCCGTGGCGCTCGGCAAGGGATACCAGCTCGGATTCGAGGCATCCAGCGACCACATCTCGACGCACATGGGGTTCACCAACGTGTGGGTGTCCTCAGTCACCCGCGCGGGGATACTCGCCGCCATGAAGAGCCGCCATCTGTACGGCTCGACCGACTACATCGTGGCGGATTTCCGCAGCGGCGCGCACTTTATGGGAGACACCTTCACCAATACAGGGGCGCCGGTCTTCACGGTCCGGCTGTTCGGCACGGCGCCGTTTGCCAAGGTGGTGCTGGTGAAAAACGGCAATATCATTTACTCCACGAGCGGCGGCCAGGCGTTGTCGTTCAGTTATGTGGACTCGACGGCCAGGAGCGGTGACAAGGCTTACTACTATGTGCGTGGCGTGCAGACGGATGGACAGATCGTGTGGGTAAGTCCAATGTGGGTGACTATACAATGAAGATCGCGATTGTATTTCTCTTGGCCGCTGCCCTGCAGGCTCAGACGAACGCGCTGCGGCCGCTTCACGTCTCGCCCGCGGGCGAGATCCTTGACGATTCGGGCAAGCCCGTCGCGCTCCGGGGGCTCAATCGCAGCGCCACCGGATCGGGGAATGCCGATGCCACCGCCACTGACGCGGACTATGCCGCCCAGAACCAGTTGCTCTCGATGAACCTGGTGCGGATCTTTGTGAATGCCGCCTGGTGGACCAACAAGGTCCAGGTGCCCATCGCCAACACGGACTATCAGACCTACATCGACGGCCTCATCAAGCGCGCCGAGAAGTACGGCAACTATGTGCTGATCCTCAAGGCCGGCCAGTTTCCCGACGCTCCCTGCGGCGCGGACGGCAAGAACTGCCCGGCCTCCAACCAGGGCGACCTGAACTGTGCGGCGAGCGGTTCGGCGACTTCGGCGATTTGCCTGGCGCAGGATACCAGCGGCACGTACATCGACACCGCCTTCACGTTTTGGGCCGCGTTCGCTCAGAAATATGCGTCCGATCCGGCGGTGCTCTACGATACCTGGGAGGACATGCACGGGATCGACAACGGCACGTGGAGCAACGGCCAGAATCAGTTGATCGCGGCCATCCGCACGTACGCTCCGCAGTCGCTGATCTTCATGGAGGACACCGGCGCGACCACGAGCAGCGGCACGCCGTTCGAATCCATCGTGGCAGGCACGCTGCCGGACGTCGTCTGGTCGAACCTGGTGTGGAATTTCCACCTGTACACGTCGTCATCCGGGAGTTGCACCGAGCCGGCCTCGGCGCGCTATGCCAACTGGCCGCAGAACTTCGATCCACTGGTGAGCTATGCCCAGCAACACGGCCACGCTGCCGCGATCACGGAGTGGGGCGGTTGCAACGACCCCGAGCCGTACCACACCAACATCACGTCCTACGCGCAGTCGCACTCGGTCGCCCTGGTTTACTTCGATAACACCAATCTGATCACGGGGACGGGCGCCGCGTCGCAATTGACGGCGACGGGGAGCAAGGTGAAAACGGCCTACACGGCGATCGCCGGCGGCGGACCTACCACGGTGACCAGCGTTTCTTCGGCGAACGGGGCGCTTACGCTGGCGGCGGAGGCCATTGCCGAGGCATTCGGGACGAAGCTTGCCACCGATTTGAAGGTAGCGACCAGCATCCCGCTGCCCACGAACCTCGGGGGCACCACCGTCACGGTGACCGATGCCGGCGGCATCACCCGGCAGGCCGAGCTGTTTTTCGTGTCGCCCTTGCAGGTCAACTATCAGGTGCCGCCGGGAACGGCGGCGGGCATGGCTTCAGTCACCGTGTTTTTGAACGGCGACCCGGTATCGACAGGCACCGTTCAGATTGGGTCGGTCTCGCCGGGACTGTACACTGCGACCGCCGATGGCAAGGGGGTGGCCGCGGCCCTCGCCGTGACGTTCCATGCCAACGGGACTTCCGGATTCGTGGACACCTTTCAGTGCGCGTCCGCCACCAGTTGCACCGCGTTACCCATCGATCTCGGGCTGGCCACCGACACGGTGGTTTTGGAACTCTTCGGCACGGGGATTCGGGGGCGCAGTTCGCTTGCCAATGTCACGTGTAAGATCGGATCCACCACGGTGGCGGTATCGTACGCCGGCGCTCAAAACGGGTACGTGGGCCTCGACCAGGTGAACATCACCCTGCCAAGGAGTTTCCAGGGAACCGGCGCCGCCAACGTCACGCTGACCGTGGATGGACAATCCGCCAATGTCGTGGCCATCAGCTTCAAGTGATTGGAAACCCTTGAAAACCGTGGCACAGGCATTCTTGCCTGTGTTGGTTTTTCTTGCCCCCAAACCCACACAGGCAAGAATGCCTGTGCCACGATGGACTATCATGAATACCTCATGGATGAGAAGCTGTGAATCCCCCCATGGATGACGACCGACGGGAACGAATCCGCTATTACACCTTTGCCGCGTTCGTGGGCTTGCTGCTGCTCCTGAACTGGCTGGGGATTTTCAAGACCATCTTCGGGCTCGACACGGCCATCATCGTCACCCTGCTGGCCGGGTACAAGACCTTCTACAACTCCATCTCCGCGCTGATGGAACGCCGCATCTCGGCCGATATCGCGCTGTGCATCGCGGTGATCGCCGCGCTCTCGGTCGGCCAGTACCTGGCGGCGGCCGAGGCCATGTTCATCGTACTGGTCGGCGAAGGGCTGGAGTCGTACGCGGCCGGCCGGACTGCGGCGGCGATTCAGCGCTTCGTGGAACAGATGCCGCAGCGCGCGCGCCTGCTCCGCGACGGGCAGGAACACGACGTGGACGCGGCGTCGCTGCTGCCCGGAGACCGGATTCTGGTGAGGGCAGGGGAGCGTCTGCCGGCCGATGGCGAGATCGTCTCGGGCTTTTCGGCGATCGATGAAAGCTCCATCACCGGCGAGCCGCTGCCCAACGAAAAGGTCCCTGGTAACGAAGTCTTCTCCGGCTCCCTGAACGGCCGCGGAATGCTCGAAATCCGCGTGAGCCGGGCGGGCGAAGATACGACACTCGCGCGCGTGGTCCAACTGGTCCGGGAAGCACAGGAGAAGCGTGCGCCGGTGGAACGGCTGGCGGACCGGGTGGCCACTTACTTCCTGCCCGCGCTGCTGCTGGCCGCCGCGCTTACCTTTTTCTTCACTCGCGATTGGATGCGCACCGTCTCCGTGCTGATCGTGGCCTGTCCGTGCGCGTTGATCCTGGCGACTCCCACCGCCATGGTCGCGGCCATCGGAGGGCTGGCGCGCCGCGGGATCCTTGTCCGCGGAGCGTCCGTGCTGCAGTTGGCCGCCAAGGTCGATACGGTGGTGTTCGATAAGACCGGCACCATCACCGAGGGCCGTTTCGAAATCGTGCGCGTGATCGGACTAGACCGGCCCGACGACCACCTGCTGGCCTTGGCGGCGGCGGCCGAACGGGCTTCCGACCATCCCCTGGCGCGCGTGATTGTGGATGAATCGGAGCAGCGCCATCTCACGTCGCCGGCCATCGAGAACGCGCAGGCGCTGCCGGGGCGGGGAATAGAGGCACGGCTAAGTGGGCCAGACGAGCGGCCAAGTGGGACAGACGATCGTTTTTTGTCGTCTGTCAGCGGGCGTACTCTGCGCGTCGGCAACGCCGCCTTCATCTGTGAGACTGGCGCGCAGATTCCCAGCCGTTTGCTGGACGAGGCAGACTCACTGGGCGCGACCGCGGTCTGGGTGGCAGTGGACGACCGCATCGCCGGCGGTGTCCTGTTGCGCGATAAGGTCCGCGAGGGCGTGAAAGCCTGCACCAGCCGCCTGCGGGAGATGGAGATCGGCCGCCTGGTGATGCTCACGGGCGACCGGAGGCGCGCCGCCGATGCGATCGCGCGCGAGGCGGGCATCGCCGACGTCGAAGCTGGCCTGCTGCCCGAACAGAAGCTCGACCGCATCCGACAGCTTAGTTCCGAAGGCCGCACGGTTGGAATGGTGGGCGACGGCATCAATGATGCGCCGGCGCTGGCCGAGGCAGCGGTCGGCATCGCGGTGGCCGGCGCCAGCGCCATTACTGCGGAAGCGGCCGATGTGGTCTACCTTCCCCACTCGCTCGAAGCGCTGCCCGAGTTCTTCGCCACGAGCCGTCGGGCGGTGGCCACGGCATGGCAGAACATCATCCTGTTCGCGGGCGTTCTCAATCTGTCGGCGGTGCTGCTGGCGGCCACCGGACAGTTGGGGCCCATCGGCGCCGCCCTCACGCACCAACTCTCCTCGTTCTTCGTGATGATGAATTCGCTGCGGCTGCTGCGGATCGGAGGCGGCGGCCGGCAGCGGGTCGGCGGTGTGGTGGGCAGCCTCGCGATGCGCGCGAATCTACCGCAGATTTGGGACCGGGTGCGCCACGCGGCTGACCGGGTGGATCCCGAGGCAGGACTGGCGTGGGTCGCGGAAAATCGGCCGCGCCTCTGGAAGCCGGCGATTGCCGCCGCGGTTGTGCTGATCGCGCTCAATGGCGTTTTTATCGTTTCGCCGGACGAGGTCGGCATCATCCAGCGATTCGGGCAGAAACTGCTGCCCTACNNGTGCGCGTGGTGGAAATCGGGTTCCGCACCAACGCCACCGCGCCCGACGCGGAACCTGCCGCCTACGAATGGAACGTGCAGCACCGCTCCGGGCGCTTTCAGCGCAAGCCCGAGGAAGCGCTCATGCTGACCGGCGACCAGAACATGATCGAGCTGAACGCCACCGTGCATTACGACCTGGTGCGGCCCGACGAGTTCGTCTTCGGACAGGCGGATGGCGAAGCCACGGTGCGCGCGGCGGCCGAATCGGCGGCGCAGGCGATCGTCACAGTCTCGTCGCTCGACGATGTGCTGACTACGGGCCGTAGCGCCATCGAACAGCGAATCAAGGCGGAATTGCAGACGCGCCTCGATCGCTACCAGGCGGGGGTTCGGGTCCTGGGAGTGCGGCTGGAGGACGTGCATCCTTCGCTAGAAGTCGTGGACGCGTTCCGCGATGTCTCGGGCGCGTTCGAAGAGAAAAGCCGCCTGATCAACGAGGCCGAGGGATATCGAAACGAACAGGTGGCGCTGGCCCGCGGCAACGCCAAGGCGAGCGTGGCGGAGGCCAACGGCTACACTGTCGGCCGCGTCAACCGGGCCGCGGGCGACACCGAGCGCTTCACGCAGCGCGAGACCGCATTTCGCGCCGCGCCCGGCCCCACGGAGACGCGCCTCTACCTGGAGACCATCGAGCAGGTGCTGCCGGGCAAGCGGAAGCTGATTGTGGACAGCAGCAAGGCGCGCCGGCAACTGTTTTTGATCGAAGACGGCGTGGAGATCGGCGGCCCGGCGCTGAATCCCGTGTTTTCCGAAGGGCCGCCGCGCAAGCAACCAGAAGAGCCCAAGCAGCCAGAGCAACCTTAGGAGCAAGATGCCTTCCTATAAGAGATACCTTCCCGCTTTTATCGTCGTGGCCGCGCTGATTTTGGGCTATCGCACCTTCTTCCCG
>PMTT01000007.1 GCA_003167275.1 Bryobacterales bacterium
AGAACTGCCGCTTTTAGGCTGAACCGCTGTTCGGCCAACATCCGGGCGGTCTTCGTGTGGCTGCTCTTCGGCTTGCCGCTTGCCGTGCTGGGAATCGACATGTACTCCGCGTCTCATGACGGCGTCCCGGTTGGGCAGGCGCTGTTCCATTTCGTTCTGCTGCGCCTGACCAGCGCAGTGCCGAACGGTCTGCTGGCCGTGAGTATCGCCGCAGTGCCGATAGGCGCGATGTACTGGATCCTCGATCGCCAGTTCCGAAAATCGGAGCTGCTCCGCGCGTACGGTATGCTTTAGCTTGCCCAGTGTTCACGACTTGGTAGGCAAGCTAAAGCATACCGTACGAAGTTAACTGTCCGCCTTTGTCACGCCGCGTAGGGTATGCTTTAGCTTGCCCGGTGTTCACGAGTTGCTGGGCAAGCTAAAGCATACCGTACGAAGTCAACTCGCGGCCTTCGTTACGCCGCGATGGTGGCGCGCGCAGGCCGCCACGAACTCGCTCACGATGGGGTTCGGCAACGCACCCATCTCCGGCTGGAACAGCGCGGCGACGAAGAACGGGTGCCCGTCCAGTTCCACGGCGCGGATCTCCTGCTGGTCGTCGACAGCCGCTACGTACAACTGCCCGCCCTCCACCAACCGGCGGTACCGTCCGTTCAGTCCGAAGCTGCAGTGGTAATGCTCCACCGATTCCGCCACGCGATAAGCCTTGCGGAGCAGCGAGCCATTCGTAAACCGGACCCGCGCCTTCATGCCAGCCAGCGCGCATCCGAGCGGCGAAATCAGCGGCATCGCGGCCTTCGGATTGGTCTTCTGGTGGTCGGCATCGGCGAAGCCCATCACGTTGCGCGCGTATTCGATGAGCGCATACTGGAAGCCCGCGGAGGTCCCCAAAAACGGCGTGCGCGACGTGCGCGCGTACCGGATGGCGGCGAGGGCGCCGTCGGCGCTGCGATACGGCATGCCCGGGACGCACCAGATACCGTCGAACTGCGCCAGCGATTCCGCTTTGCCGAGGGAATCTGTGGGAACCCATACACCGTTGACTTCCCCGCCCGGCACAGCGGACAGGGCCTTGGAAATTGCCTGATGAGACTTCTGTTGGTCATTAAAATCGCCGACGAGGGCGATTCGCATTCCTGAGTGCATTGCAGTATTCTACGTCAACCTTGTGAGTGATTGTGGGGCAGGTTGTTAACCTGCGGCCGATTGCCAATCGGCCAATGTTGGCTGTTTACGCCCTTCCCGCAATCGGCGCGTCAAGCGCGCAGGCGGATTACCAATCCGCCGCAGGTTGCCAACCTGCCCCACTAGCCGTTTCGCAGCGAACCCCACGGGTCGGTCCGCGCCGCGCGCCGGGCCGGCACATACCCAGCCAACGCCGCAACCACCAACAAAAACAGGGACGCCCCAACAAACACCACCGGGTCCATCGGGCTCACCCCATAAAGCAACGACCCCAACATCCTTGTCAACGCCAGCCCACCCGCGACACCGATCGCGACACCCGCGCCCCCGAGCTGCAGTGCCCGCCCCAACACCATGCGCTCGATCCGCCCCCGCTCCGCCCCCAGCGCCATGCGCACACCAATCTCGTGCCTTCGCCGCACCACCGAATCCGAAATCACGCCATAGATGCCGATCGCAGCCAGAAACAGCGCCAGCAGCGCGAACGCACCCAGCAGGCCAGCCGAGAAGCGCCGCGACCGCGTGGAATCGGCCAGGCTATCGGCAATCGCAACGATTCCCGACACGGGCAGATCCTTGTCCAAATCATGCACTGCAGCGCGGACGGCCGGCGCCAGCCGCAGCGGATCTCCCGTCGTCCTCACCACCAGCGCCATGGTGGCCACCGGCGACTGCGCATACGGAACGAACGCCTCCGCGTCCGGTTCCTCGGCCAGCGACGTCTGCCGCATATCCGCAATCACGCCCACCACGGTCATCCAATGGTCCGGGATTCCATCCCGAAACCGCTTTCCGAGCGCGTCCTGTTTGGGCCAACACCGCCGCGCCATGCTTTCGTTGACGATGGCCACGGGATGCCCTTGAGGATCGTGCGCGTCGAAGAAACGGCCGCGGAGCAGGCGGACTCCGATCGCCGCGAAGTACTGAGGGTCGGCAGCCCTGAGGAATACAATGGGCTGCTCCCCTGGCCGTGGCGGCGGACCCTCGACGCTGATGCCACTGCCGCTCTTGGCATTGCTGAACGGCAGGTGCGATACCATTCCAGCCGCCGTCACTCCCGGAATGCGCCCCAGCCGCTCCACCAGCGCCTGGTCGAAGCTCGCTCGCTGGGCGGGCCCGGCGTAACTGGCAGCAGGGAGTGTCACATAGCCCGCGAGCACGCCATCGGGATGGAAGCCCGGGTCGACCGCCTGCAGCCGTACCAGGCTTCGCGCCGTAAGTGTAGCTCCGATGGCCAGCAGCAGCGACAGCGCCACTTCGGCGATCGCCAGTCCGGCACGGAACCGGCTTCGTCCCAGGCCCTCGCCTCCGCCGCCGCGGCCGCCTTCCTTGAGATCTTGGGCGAGACCGGTGCGCGCCGACACCAGGGCCGGCGCCAGGCCGAACAGGAGCGTAGTCACGAGCGCCGCGCCCAGCGTGAACCACAGCACTGGCCAGTCAATCGCCGCGGTCTTCTGAAACGGCAGGAAGTCCGGACCAACCGCCAGCGCGCGCACCCCGCCCCAGGCCGCCGCCAGGCCCAAGCCGCCCGCGATCGCCCCAAGCACGGCGCTCTCCGTGAGCAGTTGGCGGACGATTCGCCCTCTGCCCGCGCCCAGCGCGCTCCGTATCGCCATCTCCCTCTGCCGCGTTCCCGCCCGGGCAAGCAAGAGGTTGGCCACATTGGCGCAGGCGATCAACAGCACCAGCCCCACGGCCACCGAAAGCAGCACCACGGTGGCCCCGACCTTCCGCACCAGGAAGCCGCGCACTGTCCAGATGTGCGCGCTCCAGTCCTTAGGGTAGGGGTACTGCGCAACCCAACCACGGCACAGCCCGTCGATCTCGGCCTGGGCAGCGCGGAGCGGCACGCCAGGGTTGAGGCGCCCGAACACTCCCACCATCGGCATGCCCGGAACCCGCGCCGTGCTTGCCGCGATGGGCATGTAGACCGAAACGTCGGTGCCATAGAGGTCGAAGCCCGGCGGCAGGATCCCCACCACCGTGTAGGCGCCGCGGTCGAGCACGAACTGGCGGCCAATCAGATGGGGGTCTCCGCCAAACCGCCGCTGCCATAGGCCGTCGCTCACGATCGCGACACGCGGGCCGCCCGGCTGGTCTTCCTCCGGCAGGAAATCGCGTCCCAGCGCGAGCCGGGTCCCGGTGATCGCCAGAAACCCCGCGCTCACGCGGCACGTGGCCAGGCGCTCCGGCTCATCGCCCAACAGCAGGTTCGCGAACCCCGGGGCGTAGGCAGATAGCGCTTCGAACGAACGGCTCCGCGCGCGAAACCACTCTCCGTAGGTGTTGTACTCCACGAGAGCGCCCGCGATATTTAGGTGCGGGATCTGCGCCCGGATGGTCACCAGCCGGTCGGGCTCCCGATACGGCAGCGGCCGCAGAAGCACGGCGTTCACGACGCTGAACATGGCAGTATTGGCCCCGATCCCCAGCGCGAGCGTCAGCACCGCGGTGGCCGTGACACCGGGGTTTCGGACCATCGTCCGAAGGCCGTAGGAGACATCCGCAAGCCCGATCGTGTTCCAAGTCATAGTTTAGGGTTCCTATATCCTCATATAGAGGTGTGGAAGTGAGTGGATGGAGCCGGAGGGCGGCGGTGCAGGAAGTCCGGGGACGTGCGACGATCTGGCCGACAGGTTCCTTAGAGTTGGGCGCCCTTAGACCGCGAGTTCCGTCTTACGCAAGAGATTGCTGACACGCGTCAGGCGGCGGATGGCAAAATCGGCGATGCCTAGCAGAGATCTTCTGGCATCCGAGTCGTCGCACAATTCGCTGGCGCGCGTCATTTCAAGGACGCCATCGTCGATCAGCCGGTTCAGACTCAAAACGCCGAGAACCGCGACGCCCTCTTGCTTCTTAGCCTTCTGCAACTGGCTGCGCAGTTGCAGGATGGCCGTGCGAATGCGCGGAGCGTTCTCCGGGGCGATCAACACCATTTGGCCGTCGATTTCGATCTGCTCCCCTTCGACCTTGTCCGCGATCTGGCGATAGGTCTCGGGCGAGACGCGAATGATCTCGGACAGGCGGAAATACTCCGCGCCGAACTCTTCGAGGTTATGGATGAGTTCGTCCACGCGCTTCCTGGTCATGCCCACGTACCGTGCGCAGAACTCCTCCCATGTCAGGTCGAGGGTCTTGTACTCCTGTGAGTCGCGGATCTCCCGCAAGCACACTGCCTGTTCGGTCCAGGATTGATTGGCGATCATGCCGAATGCCTGCCCCCTGCCGATCCGTGTTCCCATATCCACGTATTGAACGATGTCTTGATTCACGTTAGTGCTTCCTCCCAGAAAAAGGGAACTATAGTTCCGGTCGCCTTTATTGCAAACAGAGCAGTTAGCTCGCTTTTGCGGTCGAATTCCGGAACTGTAGTTCCCTTTTTTAAGGTTGGCACGGGGTCAAGCGTTTTTCGGCCAGTTGCCGAGTTAAGAGTCTGAAACGCCTGGAAATA
>PMTT01000392.1 GCA_003167275.1 Bryobacterales bacterium
CTCCCGATACGGCAGCGGCCGCAGAAGCACGGCGTTCACGACGCTGAACATGGCAGTATTGGCCCCGATCCCCAGCGCGAGCGTCAGCACCGCGGTGGCCGTGACACCGGGGTTTCGGACCATAGTCCGAAGGGCGTAGGAGACATCCGCAAGCCCGATCGTGTTCCAAGTCATAGTTTGGGGTTCCTATATCCTTATATAGAGGTGTGAGGTGCGGTTCATGGAGCCGGAGGGCCGCGGTGCAGGAAGTTCGGCACGTGCGACGATCTGGCCGACAGGCTCCGTAGAGTTGGGCAGCGCCCTTAGACCGCGAGCTCCGCCTTACGCAAGAGATTGCTGACCCGCGTCAGGCGGCGGATGGCAAAATCGGCGATGCCGAGCAGAGATCGTCTGGCATCCGAGTCGTCGCACAATTCGCTGGCGCGCGTCATTTCAAGGACGCCATCGTCGATCAGCCGGTTCAGACTCAAAACGCCGAGAACCGCGACGCCCTCTTGCTTCTTGGCCTTCTGCAACTGGCTGCGCAGTTGCTGGATGGCCGTGCGAATGCGCGGCGCGTTTTCCGGAGCGATCAAAACCATTTGGCCGTCGATTTCGATCTGCTCCCCTTCGACTTTGTCCGCGATCTGGCGATAGGTCTCGGGCGAGACACGAATGATCTCGGAGAGGCGGAAATACTCCGAGCCGAACTCTTCGAGATTATGGATGAGTTCGTCCACGCGCTTCCTGGTCATGCCCACGTACCGTGCGCAGAACTCCTGCCATGTCAGGTCGAGGGTCTTGTACTCCTGTGAGTCGCGGATCTCCTTCAAGCACATTGCCTGTGCGATCAACGATTGATTGGCGGTCACGCCGAATGCCTGCCCCCTGCCGGTCCGTATTCCGATGTCCACGTATTGAAAGAACTCTTGATTCACGTCAGTGCCTCCTAAAAGAAAAAGGGAACTATAGTTCCGGTCGCCTTTATTGCAAACAGGTTAGTTAGCTCCTGTTTGCGGTCGAATTCCGGAACTGTAGTTCCCTTTTTTAAGGTTGGCACGGCGTCAAGGGCTTTTCGGCCAGTTGCGGGGTTAAGAGTCTGAAACACCTGGAAATATAAATATGCAAAACCCGTGACCGCCTCCGATGTCAGGCAACGGGCGGGCCGGATTCCCTTTGCGCGGCACGGGGTGGGGGGATTATGCTGGGGCCTGTTATGGCGGAACGGGAAGCCCGTAGCACGGGCATTCTTGCCTGTGTTGGTTTCCTGGTAGCTCAAAGCAAAAACCAACACAGGCAAGAATGCCCGTGTTACACTTCGAGACACAACTCGATCGCCTCGCGAATGCGTCGCGTGACCTCGTCCAGAGAACGTGCCTGCGTGTGGCAACCGGGGAGTTGCGGGACAGATGCAACGTAGTAGCCTTCCTCATCCCGCTCAACGACAACATCAAACTGATGCTGCAATGGAAATGTCCTCGCCTCCATTCTAGATAGAAAACGCACTCCCTCGCACCAAGTTCGCTTTACTTGCGAGATTCCGGCGACCCTGGTATACCGTGGCATTTACTTGACACTGTAAACTAAATAATTTACAGTATGAGGGTGATCCACGGCTTTCGGCATAAAGGGCTTGAAGAGATTCACCTCACCGGCAAGACACGCCGGATCGGCGCTGAACATGGGGGGAAGTGCGTGCGCATCCTGCAATTACTGCAGGTGGCGAACGAGCCCGAGGACATGAACATTGCCGGGTACCGTTTTCACAGCCTGCTTGGCAACCCGCAGCGCTGGTCTGTGCGCGTGACCGGGAACTATCGGATCACCTTCGGCTGGTCAGGCGAAGAAGCCTTGGATGTCGATTTCGAGGATTACCACTAGAGAGGATCCTATGGAGCGAAAGAATGGATTACCGCCCGTCCATCCGGGCCAGATTATCAAGGAGGACATACTTCCATCAATCGGCTTGTCCGTCACCGCAGCGGCGAAGGCCCTGGGCGTGTCACGGCAGATGCTGCACGACATTTTGGCGGAGCGCAAGCCTCTGTCGGCTGTTATGTGCCTGAAGGTGGCCCGCCTGTTTGGCAGCTCGCCGGAAATGTGGATGCGGTTGCAGGCCGCCTACGACCTCAAAAAGGCGGAGCAGAATAAGAAGGTCATGCAAGGTGTCGCGCGCATTGTGCCCGTTAAGGTGGTTGATGAAGTCCGGGCGTGAAGATCCGCACATCTATCGGCGGCTGACAGACGACAAAAAACGAATCGTCTGTCCTACTCGTACAATAGTTCCAGGATGTTCCTCAGGACCCTTGTTTTTCTGGCGATGGCTGCCGGCACCTACTGTCAGTCCGCCACGTTTCAGTGGATCCGGCAAATCGGAGGTAGTGAAGGCCAGGCTTATACCACTTCCCCGCCCTTCCCCACCACGCCGGGCGTCTTTCAGACCGCAGTGGCTTCCGCGCCGCTTCTGCCGGGAACGATGGGCAACTACGGCGATGGAGATGGCTTCGTCGTCAGGCTCGATTCCCAATTCAACATCCTGACCTCCACGTTGATCGGACGGCGTCGCCGGTGAATGTGGACATCGGTGGATTCTACGCCGATGGAATCGCGGCCTCGCTGGGCCCGGTCGCCGGATTGCCGGGTCCGGTGTACCAGATCTCGGTGTACGTGCCGCAGCCGTCCGATTTCGCCGCGAGCAATCCTTATTACCAGAACTTTGTGATGCCCCCGACCGTGGCCGTGAGCCTGGAAGTGAACGGGGCCAGGAGCCAGGCGGGTTTGGCGCTCTCGGTGAAGTAACACGGGCATTCTTGCCTGTGTTGGTTTTGCGCTGGCCTTCGATTGCTCTACGCAAACCAACACAGGCAAGAATGCCCGTGTTACATATAGACCATGGGATCCCGGGTACAGGGCGCTGTGTGGATTGCCTTGGCGGCCGCTCAGCTTGCCGCTTCCGCCCAAACGCCGCCGAACTTTGCGCACGACATTGCGCCTATCGTCTACCAATCCTGCGCGCCGTGCCACCATGCGGGCGGCGCGGGGCCCTTTCCCTTAATCCGCTATGAAGATGTGAAGCGGCACGCGGCACAGATCGCGGCGGTGACACACAGGCGCTACATGCCGCCGTGGCTGCCAGAACCGGGACATGGCGATTTCGCCGATGTGCGGCGCTTGAGCGACGAGCAACTCCGCCAGATCGACGACTGGGTCGCCGCGGGTACGCCTGAGGGGCCTGCGGGCGAAACTCCTGCCCCGCCTGAATTCCCGGAGGTCTGGCAGCTTGGGCAGCCCGACCTGGTGCTGGAGGCGGTCAGTCCGATCGCGGTGCCGGCTTCGGGGCCGGACATCTTCTGGAACTTCATCTTCACTCCCGGTCTGGCTGCGCCGCGGTACGTGCGCGCGGTCGAGATCCGGCCGGGGAATCGCAAGGTCGTACATCACTGCAATCTGCTGGTGGATCGCTCAGGCTCCGCGCAACGCGCGGCGTCGGGCGGCGCCACCGGGTTTCCGGGGATGGACCTCACGGTTGTCCGCAGCCCGTACGATCCCGATGGCCACTTTCTCTTCTGGAAGCCGGGCGCGGCGCCGCGCGTGGAGCCGGACGGCTTCGCGTGGCGCATGAATCCCGGCGATACGCTGGTGCTGAACACGCACCTGCATCCTTCGGGCAAACCCGAGGAGGAGCGGCCCTCCATCGGCATCTACTTCACCGATAAGCCGCCGACGCATTTTCCCCTGCTGGTGCAGTTGGAGCACGATGAAGCGCTGCGCATTCCGGCCGGCGCGCGCGACTTCGTGGTCTCGGACGATTTCCGCCTGCCCATGGATGTGGATGTGCTCGCCGTCTATCCGCACGCGCACTATCTGGGCAAGCTGCTGGAGGCCTACGCCACGCTGCCCGACGGCAGCCGGAAATGGCTCGTCCGGATTCCCGACTGGGACTTGAACTGGCAGGCCGTTTTCTATTACAAGGAGCCGCTGGCGCTGCCCAAGGGCGCGGTGATTTCGATGCGCTACCATTACGACAATTCGGCAGGGAACATTCGCAATCCGCACCAGCCGCCGAAGCCGGTGACGAGTGGCAACCAGTCCACCGACGAGATGGGCCATCTGTGGCTGGAGATCCTGCCGCGGGGCGCGTCGGACCGGCGGCTGGAGTTTCAGGAGGCGGTGATGCGGCACCGGCTGGAGAAGAACCCGGACGATGCTACGGCGTTCTTCAATTTGGGGGCGCTGGCGATGGCGCGGCTGAACGTTTCCGGGGCGGTGGCCATGCTGGAGAACGCGGTGCGCCTGGACCCCACCAACCCGCAAGCTCATAACATGCTGGGTGCGTCGCTGGCGCGAGTGGGTCGGATCCCGGAAGCGATCGAGGAACTCCGGATAGCTCTCAAGGAACGGCCGGATTTCGTCAATGCGCGGCTGAATCTCGCCAACGCGCTGATGCGGGCCGGGAAGGTGGAGGAGGCGGTGGACGACTATCGCCAGGTCCTGGCGGCGGCGCCCAACGACCCGACGGTGCGAGGCGCCATAGAATCGCGGGCCCAGCAGTTGGAGGCGCAGGGAAGGACGGCGGAAGCGGAGATGCTGAATAAGGCGCTGGGGAAG
>PMTT01000661.1:0-37015 GCA_003167275.1 Bryobacterales bacterium
AGCCCGAATATGCCACTTTGGTTCGCAATTCGAGTATCACCGCGGTGGGAACATCACTCATCTTCCGAATTGTCGCGCCGCGGGCTGGATACATATTTGCCGCTCCGCCGCTTCAAGCGCCAATGGTCCGATCGCATCAAAGTGGTCGAGCAACCGCTCTTCCCGGGATATCTCTTTGGGCGATTTTGCCTCGAAGACCGGGGTTCGCGTTTTGCAGGCGCCAGGTGTCAAGCAAATTGTTGGCATTGGCAATACCCCTGCCCCGATCAGTGACAGCGAAATTGAAAACCTCAAGACCCTGGTCTCCTCCGGAAGTTTGCTGGCGCCCTGGCCCTATCTCTATGCCGGTCAGCGAATACGGATTGACCGTGGAGCGTTGCCAGGGATTGAAGGTTTCGTGGTACGAGCCGAACAGGGAGAGCCTCGGATTGTCGTCTCGGTGAATTTGCTTCAGCGGTCCGTAGCTGCGGAGATCAGCCGCGAGTGTATCAGCTTCGCCTTAGCATTGTAAACATCCCTCGCCGGCTTTCCGGCCATTGGCCCTTCAAGGACCTTCCGGCCATCACGGCTATAATACTTCAGTTTGGGCTTCCCACAGAGGGCTCCGTAAGGCGTCGATTAGGATCCTGGCCGACGGGACCGATCAAAGAAAAAAATCAGGATGATCTAAAGAGAAAAACGTCCACCGCCGATACTATAGTTGTGAGCCGCTTCCCGAACATGGCGCGGCCGGCGTAATACAACTCGTAGCGCCGGTCAGCAGTGGCTCCAGCCGCGATCGCCGGGCCAGGGGAATATGGACCTCGGATTGGCGGGGCCTCGCCGTTGTTACGGCGGAAACGCCATTCAGTCTGGACGCGGTCGAATCGAAAGCACTGAAGAATGGGACTGAAGTGGCGAAGCTTTGTGTTTAGGCCACCGAATCTCACCGAAGGAAGTTCTTATTTTGCTCTTGAAGCCCCATGTCGCAGTCGGAAACCGTCCTAGCCGGCCCGAACGTAGAACTCGCCATTTTCGAAAGGTAAAGTGTCTCTAATGCGTTGCCTCTTATCGGTACTTGTTTTCCTCTCGGCCGTTCTTGCGCAGCAATCGAGCCGGCCCGTCTCCGTCGCCGAGGTTGGAGCCAACCTCCCCGCGCAAGCCGTCGGTTTCAACGACCTGCTCGCCGTCTCCGTCTATGACGCCCCAGAGTTGAGCCGTACCATCCGAGTTGGGGCGGATGGCTACATCCGGCTCCCCATGCTCACGGAGCGTGTCAAAGTCGACGGCCTCTACCCTGTCGACATTGAGGCCTCGATTGTTGCTGCACTTCGGCAGGAACAGATCCTGGTTGACCCTTTCGTCACCGTCACGATAGCCGAGTACCACAGCCGTCCGATCAGTGTCGCCGGCGCCGTCAAAATGCCGCTCGTATTCCAGGCCGAGAGTTCCATTACTCTGCTTGAGGCGGTGGCCCGCGCTCAGGGTCTGCGCGAAGACGCCGGACGGGAGATCCTCGTCAGTCGTGCCCAGCCTGGGCCCGATGGCAAGTTGATAACGCTTACCCGCCGCGTCTCCGTTCGCGGCCTCATCGACGACGCGGACCCGGAACTCAACCTGCAACTCGTCGGCGGCGAGGAGATCCGCGTGCCCGAGGTCAGCAAAATCTATGTCATGGGGAATGTTAAGAAGCCTGGCGCCTTCCCTGTCCAGGACGGCTTCGATACCACCATCATGCAAATGCTCGCGCTCGCCGAAGGTCTTATGCCCTTCGCCAACAAACAGGCCTTTATCTATCGTCGGGAGGCCGGCGGCAACAAGAACGAAATTCCAGTCGCTCTCGACAAGATTATGAATCGACGGGCTCCGGATGTCACCCTGACCGCCAATGACATCCTCTATATCCCCGATAATCACGGCAAGCGACTGGGCATTGCTGCATTGGAAAAGGTCCTGATGTTTGGCACCGCTGCAGGGACGGCCATGATCTACACCGGCAGGTAACTGGAAACACGCCATGACTGAAGAAAAATCACTCCTCGCCCTCGTCGCACCGGAAACACACGGCACCGTTCCTGCGATTTCCGAACACATCTCGCTCCACCCCTCCTACGCTTATGCGGAGCCGGAACCTGAAGAATCGGTCGTTCCCCTCTCCCACTATCTCTGGATCCTCCGTCGGCACAAATGGAGAATACTCGTCTTCGTATTGGGTTGCGTCGCCGCCACAATAGTAGTTTCTTCTCGCCTGACCCCCGTCTACGAGTCGACCGCCGCCATCGATATCGACCGTCAAGCTCCGGCCGGCGTCATCGGCCAAGATGCCGCGCGCATGGCTCCCAATGACGCCGATCAGTTTCTCGCCACGCAGGTCAAGATCATTCAGTCGGATTCGGTGCTGCGCCCCGTCGCTCAGCGCTTCCGAATCCCGCTCGTCGAGGGGGGCTCCACGGAACCCGATCTTCCTACCTCACGCGCCCGAAATGCGCCCGTAGTTCTCAAAGACCTCAAGGTACTACGCCCGCCCAATACCTATCTACTGCTGATCAGCTACCGCTCGCCCGATCCCGACCTCGCCGCCAATGTCTCTAACGGCGTCGCACAGAGTTATATCGAACACACTTACAACATCCGCTTTCGCGCCGCGGCGGGACTCTCTGCCTTTATGGAAAAGCAACTAGAAGAGCTCAAGGCCCAAATGGAGCGCTCCTCCGCCGCTCTGGCCCAGTTCGAAAAGGATCTAAGCGTCATCAACCCTGAGGAGAAGACCAGCATCCTTTCGGCGCGCCTCCTCCAGATCAACACGGAATTCACTACCGCACAGGCCGATCGCGTCCGCAAACAGGCCGCTTATGGCGCCGTGAAAAGCGGGTCTCTCGAAGCCGCTCAGGCGTCCACGCAAGGCGAGCAACTCCGCAGACTCGCAGACCGCCTCGATGAGGCCCGCGAAAGGTTTGCCATCGTCAAGACCCAGTACGGGGCAGGTCACCCAGAGTACAAGAAAGGCTTCTCCCAAGTCACCGAATTGGAACGCCAGTTCGAAGCGCTAAAGACCAACATCAGCCAGCGCGTCAACGTCGAGTACCAGGAAGCAGCCAACCGCGAAAACATGCTGAAGCAAGCCGTAGCCGAGATCAAAACAGAGTTCGACCGTATTAACGCCCGTTCCTTTGAATACAAGGCCCTCAAGCGGGAAGCCGACGCCGATAAGAACCTTTATGAAGAACTGGTGCGCAAGATAAAGGAAGCCGGAATCAACTCGAGCTTCCAGAACAGTTCCATCCGACTGGCAGATTCCGCCCGTCCGGCCTTAAAGCCCGTCTTTCCAGACCTGAAACTGAACGGGATTCTCGCCTTATTGTTTTCCACTCTCCTGGGAATCGGCGCCGCGGTGCTGGCTGACGTCCTGGACAACACCGTCCACGATCCCGACCAGATCCAGCGGGGTCTGAAGACCGAAGTTCTAGGTTCGCTTCCGGTAGTGAACGCCTGGCGGGGCCGGATCCTCGGGATTACGCACGATGAGAAGAAGAACAGCCTGGTGAAGGCTGGGCGCCGTAGTGATCAGGCCGAAGCGTTCGGCGAAGCAGTGCGGACACTTCGAGACTCAATTCTCCTCTCCGACCTTGGCCGCCGTCCGCGAAGTCTTCTGATGACTTCCGCCACACCTCGCGAAGGTAAGACGACCACCGCCATTCACCTCGCAATCGCACACAGCCTTCAAAAGCGCAAGACCCTGCTGATCGATGCCGACCTTCGCCGTCCAAGCATTCATGACCGCCTCGGCCTACAGAACGACCGTGGTCTTTCGTCGATCGTGAACGGAGAGGCTGAGTGGCGCGAGGTGCTTCAGAAATCCGCCGCTTATCCGGATCTAGACGTCCTGCCTGCCGGCCCAGCCTCGCGCCATGCGGCCGATCGCCTCGGCAGCGTTCTAGAAACGCTCTTGACCGAAGCCGAAACCGCCTACGATCTGGTCATCGTCGACGCACCGCCGCTACTCGGCTTCGCCGAGCCCCTCCAGATGGCCGCTGTCGTAGACGGTGTAGTGGTGATCACGCTCGCGGGTCAGACTAATCGGAATGCCGTCGCAAGTGTCTTGAGCAGCCTCAGACGGCTGAAGGCAAACGTCATCGGTGTCGCGCTCAACGAAGTGCGTGAGGACATGAGCGACCGTTACTATTATTATGGCTATTACGGTAAGTACTATTCGAAGTACTACAAGCCAACGGCCAACTAACAGATCAAGCGGCAGCGATGACATCGCCATACATTTCGATAACTCGCATGCACTACTGCCAACCAGACCCAGCGGTCAATCCTCCGCCCGCTGCCCCGTCGCGGTCCCTGCGCCTCAACTTCAGTTGGACCATCTTGGGCAACGCCGTGTACGTAAGTACGCAGTGGGGAATCCTGGTGCTGCTGGCCCGTTTAGGCAATCCCGAAGCGGTTGGCCAGTTTAGTCTGGGACTTGCAATAGCGGCGCCTATCATGCTTTTCGCTAGCCTGCAGCTCCGCGCCGTCCAGGCCACGGACGCCCGTGTGCAGTTCCAGTTTCAGGACTACGCCGGGCTCAGAATACTAACAACAGGTGCCGCAGCGTGCGTGATCTGCATCTGCGCCATGTTCTACCACGGTGAGATGGCCCTCACCATCGTCGCGTTTGCGTTATCCAAAGGAATCGAGTCCTTGAGCGATGTCGTCTACGGGCTCTGGCAACAGCAGGAGCGGATGGACCTGATCGCAAAGTCGCTCATACTGCGCGGTGTGCTGGCGCTCGCCGGCGCCACAGTTTGCTATGCAGCAGTTCACACAGTTTGGGCTGCGATCTGTGGGATCGCGGCGTCATGGGCGGTGGTCTTCACCGCTTTTGATGTGGGCCGTGGGATTACCTTGGCGAACGAATTGAATCAAACCATCATGCCACGGTTTTCGGTTAACCGATTGAAGCCTTTGGTCCGCCTCTCTCTGCCCCTCGGGGTCGTCACGCTGCTCCTTTCGCTCAACGCCAATGTGCCTCGTTATATGATTAGCCATTTTCGGAGTATCAGGGAGCTTGGCATCTACTCGGCTCTCGGCTACATTCTCACAGCGGGTACGATGATCGTAGCCGCGCTCGGGCAATCCGCGACTCCGCGGCTCGCCCATTATGCCGCGCACAGCAAGAACAGGGAGTTTCATCGTCTCTCCGGCCGCCTGATTCTGATCGGACTGGCATTGGGAACCGTCGGACTGTTGGCCGCAGTGGCCTTCGGGCGGCAGTTGGTCAACCTGATCTATGGATTCCAATATGCTCAGAACCAACAACTTCTCTTGTGGCTGATGGTCGCGGCAGCAGCCGGTTACATGGCCTCGTTCGCCGGCTACAGTATGACTGCGGCGCGGCACTTTCGAGTTCAAGTACCACTTTTCAGCTTCCTCACGGCCCTGACTGTTGCGCTGTGCTATGTGATGGTCAAGGCGGGTGGTGCGGTGGGCGTGGCAAAAGCGTTCGCGATCATCGGGTTCGTTCAACTGGCGGCGACTTTGGCGGTTCTCCATTACTCGGAATCACGTAGGACCACAAATACGTTATGAAACCCATTCGAATTCTCCATGTGCTCGGAGCGATGAATTACGGCGGCGTGGAAACCTGGCTCATGCACGTCTTGCGGCACCTCGATCGGGAGAGCTTTCGAACCGACCTCTTGGTGCACACTGATAAGCCTGCGGCGTATGACAACGAAGTCCTTTCGCTAGGGTCGAGGATTCTGCGGTTCCCACACTGGGAGAATCCAATTTTGTATGCAAGGCGGTTTCTCCTACTGGTTGAGCGAAATGGCCCCTTCGACGTGGTTCACAGCCATGTTCACCATTTCAGCGGGCTTGTCTTGGCACTCGGGCGAATCGCCGGAATACCCGTGCGAATCGCACATAGCCACAACGACACCAGTTCGCTCGCAATGCGAGCGAACTTTGGGCGGGCAGTGTATCTGAGATTCTCCCGTCTGCTGATTGCGGCCAACTGCACGCACGGTGTCGCGGTTAGCAGACCGGCTGCTGCGGCACTCTTCGGACCAGATTGGCAAAATGACAGTCGATTTCAGGTTCTGCATTGTGGCATTGATCCCGCGCCAGGCGATGCGCAACCCAGTGCCGCCTCCGTCCGTGCCGAGTTCGGATTCTCAAGCCAGGATGTCGTGTTTGGCCATGTGGGGCGCTTCGATCCCCAAAAGAACCACCAATTCTTGTTGGAAACCGCGGCCGAGATCAGGAAAATCGAACCGCGCGCTAAGTACCTGCTCGTAGGAGACGGTCCTCTCCGGCCAGAAATGGAAGCCCAGTCCCGCGCTCTTGGACTACAGGGGTGCACAGTATTTGCTGGAACGCGCCCTGATGTCGCGCGCTTGATGACAAGCGCCATGGATCTCCTTCTATTTCCCTCACTTCACGAGGGACTACCGTTAGTTCTTCTTGAAGCGCAGGCAACAGGTCTGGCTTCCCTGGTCTCCGAAGGAATACCACCGGAAGTCGTCATTCACCCAACGCTTGTTCGACATTTGCGGTTGTCCGATGGCGCTCACAAATGGGCGCGAGTTGCCTGCGATGCCGTGAAAGAGCCGCGTTTCACCGTACGCAGGGCTCTCGATCTCTTCAGATCTAGCCCTTTCGGAATAGATCGGTGTGTCGAACGCCTGTGTCGTACCTACCGTGAGCAGATCCCAAGCCCGACACCCCGTGAACTCCACGAGAGGGGCACCACAATTGGTTGAGAAGCATATCTGTTTCACTCAGATCGTTGTGCCGCATTTATGAGAGTATCCAGACAGCCCGCCATAGTGACCGAATTGGCTTCTCGCACAAGTCAGCCTCCCGCTGTGAGAGAACTCACCCAACTGCCGTTTTGGTGCGCTTTATTTTTCTGGTCCTTGTTGCCGGATACCTGGACACCACGGCTCAACATCGTTGACCTTCCGGTCGACTCAAAGGATCTTTTGTTGCTCGGCGTGGCATTGTTTTACGGCGTGCTACGGATGTACAGAAAAAAGAGAAGGGAACGAGAAGAAAGGACGCCGCTACTGAGCATCTTTTTCGTTCTACTCTATGCTGTTGTGTCCATCGCCTGGAGTGGAATGGATGGAACCAATGCCCTAGCGATGTCTTATACGCTGCTCCTTGCGGGAGCTGCCGTGACTGTGGGTTATGCGGTATTGCCGTTGGATGTGAAGGACCGAGAAGCGTTCCTCTCGCGATTGGTCTTGTTCCTATCGTCGGTATCCCTGCTCTATTTTGCTGAGTCATTCTTCTCTCTGGGGCTGCGGTCTGAGGCTGGCTTAGGATACCTGGATTTCGGTATGCAGAGGGTCAAGGGACCCCTCTTCGGTGCAAGTACTGGTCACTTCATACTCCTGCCAGCGTTGGGGTACGCGTTGGACATCGCTATTCGTCAACGCAGAAAACTGATGCCGATAGCTGCGGCGTTTGGCCTGCTTCTAGCAATGCTCGGCCTAGGGTCGAGGAGCGCGATGCTATCGCTAATGGCGTGCTTGGTGCTGTTGCTGCTTTTCGGGAATCGAAGCATACGGATAGCAGCGGTCGGACTTCTGGTTTTAACTGCAATCGCGGCAGCACTCATCCTCTTTAGAGCTGACGAAGCCCGCCTGACTAAGATAGATGAAGAGGGCCGTGAATCGACGTATTGGGCCACTTGGAACAAGATTTCTTCGGGGTCCCCAGCTTCCATGGTGCTCGGTGCAGGGTATGGTGGACTGTGGCCGTGGTATCTGACTGACATGACGCCGACGGCCTTCACGGACATCAACCTGTATATGCCAGCCACAGATTATGGCAGAATGCTATATCATCCGCATTCGACGATTGTATTTCTAGTTGCCGAACTCGGATCAGCGGGTGTGTTCTTCATTGCCGTACTCTTTCGGACGGTCGCCAACGTGATGAGAAAGACGGCCCGTCAGGCGATCCTCGGCTCTGCGTTGGCAGCATCTTGCATTGCATTGTTGTTTGACCTGTTTATCTTCAAGAATGCGAGAATGAGCGTAATATGGTGGATGTTTGTCTTTAGCGCGGTTAGAGCAACTTCAGTTCAGTACCTGAGCAGAACCCGCGTCCAATCATAGGAAGATGCTTTTGAATTGCGGGAAAGATAGAACCTAACATGGATTTGACTGTCGCACTTGACGCTCGATATGCCGTCGCCCCCGACGGATCCGCGTGGTCGCAAGCCGGCATGGCGAGGCGCTTTTGGGAACGATACCTAGAAGTCTTTGACTCTGTCAGAGTGATTGCGCGGGCCGTGCCGGTCGGGCGCGTGCCCGAAGGATGGCTCCCCGTCAATGGCGGCAATGTCTTCTTTCATGGTGTTCCCAACTACTGTGGCCCGTGGGAATACATGAAGCAATATCGTCGAGTGCGGTCTGCGATTAGCTGCGCTCTTCCACCACAGGGAGCTGTCATCCTTCGGGTCGGATCGCAAATCGCAAATTGCCTGGAGAGGATGCTCCATCGCAAGGGTCGTCCTTACGCGCTGGAGGTGCTGGGAGACCCTTACGAGGTGTTTGCTCCCGGTGTAGTAGATCATCCGCTGCGGAGGCTCTTTCGCTGGCATTTTGGCCGCCAGCTTCGAAAGCAATGCTTGCGGGCCTGTGGCGTCGCTTATGTGACGCGCACGGCCTTGCAGCGGAGATACCCTGCCGGTGCGATGAGCTCGAGTGTTTCCGACGTGGACCTGCCCGATGAAGCGGTTCTAGGGGGAATGACCTACACGCACTACTCGAGCATCGAGTTGGACCTGGCGGGAATCGCGGATACGGTGCGAAAGCCGAAGCGTCAGGGCACGTATCGAATCGTCACAGTTGGATCTCTGGCACAGTTGTACAAAGGGACGGATGTACTCATCGAAGCCGTTGCCCATTGTGTGCGAGCAGGGCTGGACGTGACTGCTTTAGTCGTCGGGGACGGCAAGTACCGCCAGAGCCTGATGGGCCTGGCCGATCGTCTCGGTGTCGGCTCCCGCATTGAATTTGCCGGCCAGGTCACTGGGGGGGCGCCAGTTCGGCTAATCCTTGACACGGGTGACTTGTTCGTCCTGCCTTCCCGTACCGAGGGTCTTCCCAGAGCGATGATCGAGGCTATGGCGCGAGCGCTGCCATGCATCGGATCCTCTGTGGGCGGTATCCCGGAACTCCTGGATGCAGAGGATCTCGTGATGCCTGGGGACGCCCAGGGCCTTGCTACGAAGATTCAGGAGGTATTGAAGGATCCTCACAGAATGCAATCAATGTCGCGGCGAAACCGGGAAACGTCCATGCAATACCGCGACTCCGTTCTGGCCGAACGCCGGCGCCGCTTCTACACCCACGTCAGGGACTGCGTCAACGACTGGGAATCTCGGCGGGTCAAGTGACTATGCGAGCGCATCGCCTCCCGAACCCCGGCAAAGTTGCAGCGCTGAACTGTACCACCGACTACCGTCATGCAGCCCACGTAGCGAAAGGAAGCGCTCAATCCATCCAATCCGTCCATTGGTAGGTATCGGGACATGTCTAACCGCCACATCCAC
Organism: Bryobacterales bacterium; assembly: GCA_003167275.1. Classification (GTDB taxonomy): domain Bacteria; phylum Acidobacteriota; class Terriglobia; order Bryobacterales; family Bryobacteraceae; genus JAIQFL01. The sequence continues at coordinate 9,539 of PMTT01000661.1, forward strand.
ATCCTCTACGTCACCACCATCGCGACCACTGCCAGCGCCTTCCTCACACCGCTCATTCGTCATTACCGGGCGCTGGGCGGGCGCGTGGACGTTGCAGCCAACGGAGTCAGCGGCACTGAACTCGAAGAGTGCTGCGACACGCTTTACCAAATGAACTGGAGCCGATCGCTCCGGCACTGTGGCAGATCGGTGATGGAAGGGCTGCGGCTGCGAAGGATCATCGAGAGCGGCCGGTACGATATCGTTCACGTCCACACGGCCATCGCATCCTTTTGCACCCGCATCTGGATGCCCAGGAAGGTGACTCCCAGACCTGGGGTAATCTACACCGCGCATGGTTTCCATTTTCATTCTGGAGGTGGCCGCGTCACCAACGCGCTCTGGCGTTCGGCCGAAATGCTGGCGGCGAAGTGGACCGATTACCTCGTCGTGATCAACCAGGAGGATGCGGACTTCGCAATGCGTCACAACATGCTGAGTCCCGACCGAATTGTCCGTATGCCCGGCATCGGTGTCGACACCGCACAGATGGCCAGCATGAGCCCGTCGCTGGACGCTATCCAGAAGTTCCGTCAAGAGTTGGGCATCTCAGGCGCCGACAAGCTCTTTGTCATGGTGGCCGAATTCAATCTCGGAAAACGCCACGCCGACGCCCTCCACGCTTTCGCGCGGCTCAGTGCGGCGCACTGCCATCTGGCCTTCGCCGGTAACGGCCCCCTAATGGAGTCGGTGAGGATGCTAGCGCAGCAACTTGGGATCAGCGACCGCGTGCACTTTTTGGGATTCCGGCGCGACATACCGGTGCTGCTCGGGTCCAGCGACTTCATGCTGCTGCCTTCCGAGCGTGAAGGGCTCCCAAGGTCGATCATGGAAGCCTTCTGTCTTGGAGTTCCGGTCATCGCGACAGATATACGAGGCTCCCGGGATTTGGTCGCCGGGCGAGGCTTTTTGGTTCCGGTAGGGAATCCGGAAGCGCTCGCTGGGGCCATTCGGCGCGTGTTGGAGCATCCGGACGAGGCCGCAGCCATGGCTGCATCTGCGCGCACGGCCGTTCGGCAGTACGATGTCTCAAACGTAATCCGCATGCACGACGATCTCTATGAGCGGGTATTGCAATCCCAAGCGTCTGAGGCCTATGTCTGAGCCCGCTCGCAAACTGTTCCTAGAGCGATTCATGAATCTCGCGCTGTCGGTAGCCATCGCGCTTGTGATATGGGTGATTCTCGTGCCCGTGGTTCTCGCGATTCGGTTTTCGCTCGGTGCACCCGTGTTCTTCACCCAGCAGCGCACCGGTCTGGGCGGACGAATCTTCACCCTATGTAAGTTCCGCACCATGATTCCTGCAACTGAGAACGCCCGCACGGATGCGGAGCGGCTGACTCCCTTGGGGAAGTTCCTGCGGAGAACCAGTATCGATGAATTGCCTCAGTTGTGGAACGTGCTCAAAGGCGATATGAGCTTAGTCGGCCCACGGCCTCTCTTGCCCCAGTATTTGCCCCGCTACACTCCGCGGCAGCGCCTGCGACACGAGGTCAGGCCCGGAATAACGGGGTGGGCGCAAATCCACGGGCGCAACAGGCTCTCCTGGGAAGAGAAGTTCGAGTATGACGTGTGGTATGTCGACCACCGCAGTCTTTGGCTCGACTTGAAGATCCTGGCCCTAACGGTCCAGCAGGTACTTCGGCGGGATGGCATCAGCCAGCCGGGCCATGCTACTGCCCAGGAGTTCCTTGGGACTGAGGAGAAATCCCCGGCGAAATGAGCAGACTCGTCATATGGGGAGCAGGCGGCCACGGGAAAGTTGTGCTGGACGTGGCGCGTCGCACCGGGCGATATGGCGATATCCGATTTGTCGACGACAATCCCTTGAGGGCCGGTCAGATTTTCTGCGGGTGCCCGGTAGGGGGCACCTCCGAGGAACCGGACAGAGACGCCGATTTGGATGTCATGGTCGCGATTGGTCCCAATCGGGTTCGAGCTCTCAAATATCTGAGGGCCCAATCCTGGGGTTTACCGTTTGCCACACTCGTTCATTCCGCTGCGGTAGTCGACGACTCCGCCGGGATTCGCTCTGGAACGGTTGTGATGGCCGGTGCCATCATCAATGCCCAAGCCCGCATTGGGGTGAACTGTATCATCAACACCGGCGCCATTGTCGAGCACGATTGCCTGATTGAAGACCACTGCCATATTTCTCCAAGAGTTGTGCTCGGCGGCAAAGTTAGGATCGGGACCTACGCTCACATCGGAATTGGTGCCGTGGTTCTGCCGGGCATAGAGATTGGTGAAGGCGCGGTCGTGGGCGCTGGCGCGGTCGTGATCCACTCCGTCGGACCATACGCAACCGTCGCCGGTGTCCCAGCGCGAATCCTATCGACCCAACCCGAGACCACTAGAGTCGCATTTTGCTCTCCATCCCAGGAGGTTTGCAATCGCTAACGATGTCCCGTCTTGGATGCCCGGAAAGTCGCAGCATTCTCATCCAATGGACAACTGAGACAATCACCACCACCGGTGACGTTACGCTTCATGGGTGCGGCCGAGAATCGCTTCGCAAATTTCTCCGTTAGTTAGTCACAAGATTTATCCACTAGAATCTAAACGAGTTAACCTGCCTCTGCTAGGTGGCATCGTTTATACTGGTGTTAGAGGTGTTAGAAATGTTCCTTGCCACCAAGTCGTGTTTCCGCGCGCCGTCGGGATACTCCGCCATGTCCCAGAGATTCCGTGCACCCGCCTTGCTCTGCCGTCTTGCTCTGCCGTCTTCCTGATCCCTCAACCACCGTCCGGCTCCGCACCGCTGGTATACGAAACGAACCTAGTCCCATTTTCGGACACCACCCATCACCTCGTCTCCCCCAAACAATCACCCTAACAATGCACTGCCGTGGCACAGGTTCCCCAAATCGGTTGGTTGCGCCTGAGATGCACTAGCCCGTTGAACGGTTTTTGGCACTTCTGGTAGATAGCCTATGTTGAAACGCATTCTCCTCTCAATCCCCCACATGGGTGGGACCGAACAGAAATATGTCGGACAGGCGTTCGCCTCCAACTGGCTTTCCACTGTCGGCCCGAACATCACTGCTTTTGAAAATGAATTCAGGACAGTCGTGGGCGTACCGGCTGTGGCGCTCACGAGTGGTACCGCCGCCATCCATCTTGGCCTGCGTCTGCTCGAGGTCGGGCCTGGCGACGAGGTGTTCTGCCCATCGCTGACGTTTGCGGCAAGTTGCAACCCCGCTCGATACCTCGGCGCCGAGCTGGTGTTTCTGGACAGCGATCGGCAGACCTGGGACCTCGATCCTGAACTCCTCCGGTGCGCCCTCGCTCGCCGGGCGGCAGTTGGGAAGCTGCCCAAGGCGGTCATCGTGGTCCACCTCTTCGGACAGTGCGCCGACATGGACCCGATCCTGGCGTCGTGCAATCGCTACGAAGTCCCGATCCTGGAAGATGCCGCCGAAGCGCTCGGCTCCCTCTATAAGGGCAAGCCCGCCGGCGCCTTCGGGCAGGTTTCGGCTTTCTCCTTCAATGGCAACAAGATCATCACCACCACCGGAGGTGGAATGCTGGTCTCCCCCGACGCCGCCTGGGTCGAACGGGCCCGTTTCTGGTCACAGCAGGCGCGCGATCCGGGCCTTGCCTACGAGCACTCCGAACTGGGCTACAACTACCGCATGAGCAACGTCCTNNCGCCGCGCGATCGCTTTCCGATACCGGGACGCGTTCGCCGGCATTCCCGGCATTTCGCTGATGCCTCAGGCCCCTTATGGCCTCCACACGAATTGGTTGAGCTGCTTCTTGATCGATGAAGCGCGGTTCGGTTGCTCGCGCGACGGACTCATCCGGATTCTGGACGCGGCCGGGATCGAATCGCGCCCCGTCTGGAAACCGATGCATCTTCAGCCGCTCTACGGTGGTTGCCAGTGCTACGGGGGACAGGTTGCCGAGGACCTGTTCCGCTGCGGCATCTGCCTGCCCAGCTCCAGCAGCCTCTCGCTCGAAGATCAGCTCTACGTGGTGAGCCAAGTCCGTGCAGCCTCCCGCTGCGGACCGGCTGGCGGGGTGACGCGTTGGTCAGAATGCGATCCGGCCCCCCCAGCAGAGCCAGCCGCAACAGAGCTCGCCGGCGCGTGAAGACGGCGAAGCGTCCGCGAGGGGAACTCTGATGTCGACGGGTTGGGCAAGGCTTTTTCTTGTTGGCGCGGTGCTGACGGGGCTGACGACCGCCGGGTCGTGGTCGATCCGTGCAGGATGGGCGGAATACCGGCTTCGGCAGAGGACGATTGCCGCGACAAAGGGGGCGATCGCACTTACGCCGGACAACGCAGCGGACTCCGCGCAACTGGCGATGCTGATCTCGGAAGACGACCCGCGGAAGGCAAAGGATGCGCTCCGGCAGGCGGTCTCGCTGAATCCTTGGGATGCTCGGTCGTGGATCGATCTGGGGCTTCGGGCCGAGAGGGAGGGTGACAACGCCACGGCCAGACTGTGTTTTCTGCGCGCAGCAGACGCGGATCAGGAGTTTCTGCCACGGTGGACGCTCGCGAACTACTCCTTCCGGCATGACGATGCGACGGGGTTCTGGTTCTGGGCGAAGGAGGCTGCGGCGATGGCGTATGGAGATGCTCAGCCGGTATTCCGTTTGTGCGGGAGGGTCGAAGAGAATGGAAAACTGATTGACCGGCTGGAAATACGGAATCCGGAAGTTCGCGCCGGTTACTTATCCTACTTATTAGGTCAAAACCGCGTCGATCTGATCGGGCCGGCAGTCCGCCGGCTGCTAAAGGACAATCGTGAAACGGACGTGCCGCTGCTCTTGACTGCGTGTGAGCGGTTGCTGGAGACAACGCGTGTGGACGAGGCGGTGGATTTGTGGGATCGATTGTCGGAGGGTGGAAGAGTTCCATTCAGAATGCCCGGAGGAAAGGGGGGGCAAGTCCTGGCCAATGGCGATTTCACGACGACGCCAACGTCACGGGGGTTCGACTGGCGAATGTCCGGAGCCGATGGCATCGGGGTGTCTCGGGAGGAAGACTCGCGAGGATTGCGTATCACGTTTTCGGGGAGTGAACCAGAGGATTGTGAAGCGCTGGTACAGTTAGTCCCGGTGCGGGGGGCGGTGGAGTACGAACTGCGGTTTACGTATCGGACTGAAGGTATAGCGCCCGATGTGGGGCTTGGGTGGCGCATCGCCGACGCAAGTAGCGGCACGCCTTTACGCGACGGTGGCCCGAGCTTGGCGTCGGAGGCAGACGCGGAACGGCACATCTTGTTCGAAACCCCGGCGGAGTGCCGGCTGGTTCGCCTGGCGCTGAGGTACCATCGGGCTCCTGGGACGACCCGTATGGAAGGATTCCTGGTTTTGCGGAGCGTGGTGTTGCAACCAGGAGCTCAAGCGCCCGCTGAGGGCTCGCGGGTCAGGAAGTAGAGAATTGCCACAAAAACGAGAAGGGCTAAACCGTAGAGCAGGATCTCACGCTGTTTCCGCTCCCGGTTGCGGATGCGTTGGGTGGCTACAATCTCCCGCTCGCCGCTCGGGTTTGCGGATGGCCCAGCTTCGTGGGATGAGTCGCGAAACCGCAGGTACCGACTGTGGCAGTCGTGGCAATTGTATGGAAATAAGCCGACGATGCTCACGAGGTGCTCGGCCAGGCCAACTCTATGGGACCGATGCGCGCGATCTGTCTTGCATTTGGGACACAGCATAATCTTCGCCGCCGAAACCCAATTCTAATTCAATGCGCACGTTATTTCAAAGATTCTTTCAATGAATTAATGGCAAAGATTTCTTAGACTCTCTCTGGTTGGTGACGCTTTCACGCCACTTGTTATTCGCTCAGGGCAACACGCTGAATAGGAGTCGCCGGACTCTGCTCCGAGTGAGAGCCTAACTCAACAAGTCGCGAAGTGCTTCCCATGAGTCCGCTTGAACCGTACTTTAAAAGAGTTGGGCAGTGCGACGACCCCGCTTGCCGTCTGTTCCGGCCACCTGGCTCCTCCACACCAGTACCAGGGCCGCCCCAATCGGGATCAACGCGGCACACAAACCAACCCAAATACCGGCCGCTCCCCAGCCCAGAGGGAAGCACAACACGTAGGCCACGGGGAGGCCAATGATCCAATAGCCCGCGAAGTGCGCCAGCATGGGCGAACGAGTATCGCCCAATCCGCGCAGCGCCCCAGTCGCAACTACTTGAACTCCGTCGAAGAGTTCGAAGAAAGCTGCGATCCGCAGCAGCACTGCGCCGATCCCGACTACGCCGCGATCGTCGATGAAGATTCCGACAATCCAGCGTGGCACGATCCAAAACGCCGCCCCGGCGGCGCCCATGAACATGACGCTCAGCACCAGCGCGGCCCAGCCGGATGCCGCCACGCCCTGCCGGTCTTTGCGGCCCACGGCGTGCCCTACCCTGACCGCCGCCGCCGAACTGATTCCCAACGGGACCATATAGGTGGCGGAAATCACTTGAACCGCGATGCTGTGCGCCGCCAGCGATGCCTCGTCCAGTCGTGCCGCCAGCACCGCAACCGCGCCAAATACGGCGCCTTCCAGTGCGAACTGCGCGGCGGCAGGAAGCCCCAACGCAACCAGCCGCCGGATCCGCGCGAGGTCCGGGCGCCATGAGAGGTAAAACAGCAGGTTACCGGTCTTGTGCTCGTGCCACACGATCGCGGCCAGTAGAACGCCGGCCATGTAGGTGCGCGCCAGAGTAGTCGACCACCCGGAGCCTTCCAGACCCATCGCCGGTGCCCCCCAGTGGCCATACATCAGCACCCAGTCCCCGACGAAGTTTACGATGTTGGCGCTCACCAAGGCGAAAGTCACGGGTTTCACGATGTCCACGGCCTGCGCGTATCGGCGAAAGGCGGTGAACAGGAAAAGCGGAGCGATGCTCCAGGTAAACGCCTTCAGGAAAGGGACCAGCAGCAGCATGACGTGGGGATTCGTGCCCAGCACGCGCAGCAGTGATGGTATCGACCAGATGACCGCGCCGAGCAGCGGCGACATGCCGAGCGCCAGCCAGATACCGTTCACCAGTGTGCGCCGGCAGTCCGGTTGATTCTTCGCTCCGAAGGCTTGCGCCACCAGGGTGTCCATGCCCAGAAGGATCCCGGTGCCCCACGCGGCAATGGGATAGAACAGAATGCCGCCTAGGCTGCCCGCGCCGACCGCCGCCGCGCCCAGGCGCCCTGCCATCATCGTGTCCACCACGCCCATAGCCACCCAGCCCAGTTCCGCGAGAGCCAGAGGCGCCGCCAGGTTCAGCATCGGACGAAATTCCCGCCGCAGGCTAGCCCAAGAGGTGGCCATCTCAGTTATGCCCTGGGATGGGACTTGTCGTAGACCGCCATCAGGTCGACGAGCGAGACTTGCGTATACTTCTGGGTGGTGGAGAGGCGCGCGTGGCCCAGCAACTCCTGGATGGCGCGGAGGTCGGCGCCGTCGGCCAGCAGGTGCGTGGCATAGGCGTGCCGGAAACTGTGTGGATGGATGGAAGGATCGCCGCTCAGGTAGATGGCGTAAAACTTGACGATCCCGTGAATTCCGCGAATGCTCAGCCGCTGGTTACGGTGGTTCAGGAAAACCGCCGGCTCGTCGCGCACCACGGGACGGACTTCGAGGTAGCGTTCCAGAGCTTCGGCGGCCTTGCCCGGCAACGGAACCTGCCGCTCCTTGCGGCCCTTGCCGCGTACCCGGATCCATCGCTCAGCGCGGTCCAGGTCCTCGAGATTCAGCCCCGCCAGTTCGCTGACGCGCACGCCGCAGCCGTAGAGAAGCTCGAAGATGGCGCGATCACGCGCCGGAAAGGGCCGCTCGATCTTGCCGCCGCCCACGCCATCGATCAGGCCGTTGACCTGCTCCGCGGTCATGACTTCCGGCAGCTTCTGAGGCGCCTTAGGCGTGCGCACCAGCCTGGCGACGTTGATCGGGACGACCCCCTCGCGCAGCATGAAGCGGAAGAGCCCGCGGACCGCCGCCAGCTTCCGGCGAATGGTCACGGCGATCAGCTCGTCGCGGTAGAGCCCGGCCAGCCACTCCCGAAGGATCAGCAGATCGAGGTCGGGCGGCTCGGGGGGCGACAACTCCGGAGGTGAGAGGAAACCCAGAAACTGGCGCAGATCGGCCTCGTAGGCGGTGATGGTGTGGGGAGACGCGCCCTCCCGCGCCAATTCCTGGAGATAGCGCTCGATCTCGGTGGAGAGCATCAGAGGGGCGGGCCTCCTGTATCGTCCAGTGCTGGCCCAGTCGTCACGCGCACTGCCTCGGAAAACCGTTCCATCGCCACCAGCGCGCGACGGCAAACTTCCGTATGCCGGGCCTTCTTGTCACGCCGCAATTCCTGCCTGGTGGTCTCGTCGAGTTGCGGCAGCAGATCGAACGTGATGTTGGCCGGCTGATAGTTGGAAGGGTCCGCGCCGGACACGTAATGGCACAGCGAGCCTAAAGCGGTTTCGCGGGGAAAAGGGGCAGGTTGCCCGCCGGTTGCGACAGCGGCGGCGTGCATGCCCGCCATCAGCCCTGTGGCGATGGCCTCCACGTAGCCTTCCACCCCCGAAATCTGTCCCGCAAACAGCACGTCCGGACGCGCCCGCAGTTGCAGCGTCGGAGTCAGGAGCGCCGGGGCATTGATGTAGGTATTGCGATGGATCTGGCCGAACCGGAGGAACTCCGCGCGCTCAAGTCCTGGGATCATGCGCAGGATCCGCGCCTGCTCGCCGAACTTCAGGTGGTTTTGAAAACCCACCAGGTTGAAACTCTGGACGCGCAGGTTCTCCTGGCGCAGTTGCACCACGGCCCAAGGCCTTCGCCCAGTGCGCGGATCGCTCAACCCCATTGGTTTCATGGGACCGAACCGCAGCGTTTCGCGGCCGCGGCGCGCCAGTTCCTCGATGGGCAGGCATGCCTCAAAGTACGGTGTGGCGTCCTCCGGAATATGCGCCGAGACGCTATCGCCCTTCAGCAGCTCATCGACGAACCGCTCGTATTGGGGACGGTCGAACGGGCAGTTGAGGTAATCGTCGGTGCCATCGGTGGACTTCCCATAGCGCGAGGCCCAGAAGGCGATCGAAGTATCTACCGACTCGGCTTCCACAATAGGGCTGATGCTGTCGTAAAAAAACAGACGGCCCGATCCGGTAAGACGCGCGATCTCCTGTGCGAGAGCATCGCTCGTCAGCGGGCCGGTGGCGATGATGGCGATGGCTCCCTCGGGAAGCGACGTCACTTCCTCCCGGCGGAGCTCGATCAGCGGTTCGGCGGCAATCGCGCCGGTCACCTCGGCGGCAAACAGCTCGCGATCCACAGTGAGCGCGTGGCCGCCGGGCACGCGGGCCTTCTGCGCCGCGCACAGGAGCAGTGAACCCAGGCGGCGCAACTCCTCTTTCAGCAGCCAGGGCGCCGAGGATTCCTGCTCGGACTTGAGCGAATTGCTGCACACCAGTTCGGCCAGGCGATCGGTCTGGTGCGCCGGAGTGCGCCTCGCCGGCCGCATTTCGTACAGCACCGAGCGCAGGCCTCGCCGCGCGACTTGCCACGCCGCCTCCGTCCCCGCCAGACCGCCGCCGATAATGTGAATGGGTTCACGCAAGAGCAATCCCCGATCTTCCAGGATAACCGACGGCTGCGGCTATACTGATATTTCATATGGAAGACATACTAGAACGCCAGTTTCTCGACCACTCCGTCCAGAAGCTGCGGCAGTACACCGAACGGATCGCGACCTGTCTCGCCCAATTGAACGAGGGGCAGGTGTGGTCGCGCGGCGGCGAAAACGAGAACGCCGTGGGCAACCTGGTTCTGCACCTCTGCGGCAACGTGCGGCAGTGGATCGTATCGGGCGTCGGAGGCAAGCCGGACAAACGCGACCGCGACCGCGAATTCGACGCGCGCGGCGGCGTGCCGATTCCGGAACTGATGGAGCGCCTGCGTGGGACGGTGGAGGAAGCCGTGTTGGTCATCGGCGGGGTCCCGAAGGAGCGCCTTGCCGAGCGACTGCTGCTGCAGCAGTATGACGTGTCGGTCCTCGAAGCGATCTACCACGTGGTGGAGCATTTCTCCATGCACACCGGCCAGATCCTGTTCATCACCAAGATGCTGGCGGGCACGGACCTGGGATTCTATGCCCACCTCCGATCGATCGCCGCTCACGGGCAGAAGACCCCCTAGCGTTAAGATTGACTCCCCCACCCAGGAGACCACACCTGTTGGTTGTCCTCTCTGCTGCTTTGTGGGGCAGCCAATCCTGGCTGCAGCCGGCTTTCAGCCGGCCACAGCCGGCTTTCAGCCGGCCGTTGCCCCGATGCGATGGTTCGCGGTGGCTGCGTCCGCCGCGCTGTGGGGCCTGGCTCGCCGCCGCTGTTGGCTGAGTGCGTGGACTCGCGTCCGACCAAAGACCGCGTGAAACGCGGCTGCAGGCAAGATTGCCAGGCAAGATTGCCGGCAAGATTGCCTGCCCCACAAAGGGGACCCCACCCTGCCGTACAATATCAACCATGCGACTTACGCTCTCTCTGCTCCTCACGGCCGCGGCTTGGGCCCAAGCTCCCGTCCCGCCGCCCATGCCGACGCCGCCGCCCGTGGCGCAGCTCGCCCGGTTGGTCAACGACTATGGCAACACCTTCCGCTACGCCGCCGAGAACCAGAAGGTTCAGCCGCCTGCGCCAGGCGAGGATCGCGTAGTCTTCATGGGCGATTCCATCACCGACAACTGGGGCCGGGGCAACGGCCAATACGGCAAGTTCTTCCCGGGAAAGCCCTACATCAACCGTGGGATCAGCGGCCAGGTCACGCCCCAAATGCTCCTCCGTTTCTACCCGGATGTCATCGCCCTCAAGCCCAAAGTTGTAGTGATTCTGGCGGGCACCAACGATATCGGCGGGAACATCGGCCCCTTGCCACTGGAAGCCACGGAGAACTACCTCATGGCGATGTCCGATCTGGCCCGCGCCAACAATATCAAGGTGGTGTTGGCCTCTCTGACGCCGGTTTGCGATTACCACGTCGGACAGGGCAGGGGCCCGCAGACGCCCCAGACTCAGTCCAGGCCCCCGGAGAAGATCCTCGCCCTCAACCAGTGGATCAAGGAGTACGCGGGGAAGAACCACTTCGTCTACCTGGATTACTTTTCCGCGACGGTTGACGACAAGGGGTTTTTCAAGGCCGAAATCACCCAGGACGGCCTGCATCCGAACGCCGCCGGATACGAGATCATGGCCCCCCTGGCCGAAAAAGCCATCGCCCAGGCGCTAGGCAAGTAGGGCTGCTTCAGTTTGCCCAGCCGGGCACCCTGTTCCCGAAAGCATCCTGGAACATCAGCGCTCTGGTTGAATTTGTAGGGCGAGCATGCTCGCAAAACCGGTACAGTGTACCGGTTTCTTGCTCGTAAGCTGTTGATTATACAATGTGGCGACCGGTACACTGTAGCGGTTTTTCTTTTGGGTTGGGCAAGCTAAAGCATACCCCACGGCGTTATAATCCNNATAATCCGAAGTTCGCCGGAGGAACACTCATGGCTTCATCGACGAATGGCAGACGCGGCTTCCTGCATCGGTTGCTGGCGGCAAGCGGTTTGGCCGCCGCGGCCCCCGCCGCTCAGGCACAGAATCCAGGCAACGCCGCAGCCGCCTCCTCAATCCTGCCCCACTACACCCGGGCGCAGAACTACAAGTCGCTCAAACAATCCAGCTACGACCGCACCGGCGGGAACCGCGATTCCTGGAACATCCCGGCCGGAGGCACGCTGGAGGTCTTCAACGCGCCGGGCCCCGGCATGATCAGCCACATCTGGTTTACCATTGCCGCGCGCAGCGGCGATCACCTGAAGGAACTGGTGCTCCGCGGCTACTGGGACGGCAACGCCAAGCCCAGTGTGGAAGCCCCCATCGGCGACTTCTTCGGGCTGAACCTCAACACCTATCAGATCTACCAGTCCGAATACCTGGCCTGCTCGCCGGGAAAGTCGCTGAACTGCTATTTCGCCATGCCGTACCGCCAGTCGGCGCGCTTCACCGTCACCAATGAGGGGAAACAGGAGGTCGGCTCCTTCTATTCGAATATCGACTACATGACCGTCCCCAGCCTCCCCGCCGACGCGCTCTATTTCCACGCCCAGTATCGCCAGAGCGCGCCCTGCGTGCCGGTGGCGAGCCAGGGCCCCAAGCTCAATCTCGAAGGCAAACTCAACTACATCTATATGGAAACCCGCGGGCGCGGCCACCTGATGGGCGTCACGCTGGGTGTCCTCCAGAACGCCAACGGCTGGTGGGGCGAGGGCGACGACATGATCTTCATCGACGACGAGTCGAAGCCCGCGATCACCGGTACGGGCTCGGAGGATTATTTCCTGGGAAGCTGGGATTTCGGAGGACGCGACGGCGCCCAGCCCTTCGGCCACTCCATGTACGGGGCGCCGCTGATTGTCAATGCGGAACGCACCGGCGGCCGTTATTGCTGCTACCGCTGGCATGGCGACAATCCGGTCACCTTCGAGCGCTATCTGAAGCACACCATGGAGCATGGCCACGCCAACGACCGCGGCGACAATTTCTTTTCAGTCGCCTACTGGTACCAGGCCGATCCCTACACGGATTTTCCGGCGCTCCCCCCAGTCGAGACTCGGATTCCGGTAGTCAAGACGCTGTAGAGCGGACTGTGCTTCAGCAATCAGCGGTCAGCAGTCAGCTAAAACAGGCTGGCGCTGTTCCGGAATGCTGAGAGCTGAACGCTTTCAGGGCCACTGGCTCGCGCCGCCTATCCCACCACCTCTTCGTAACGATGGCGCCAGGCAATCGCGCGGGCGGACTGGAATACGGTCAGCGCCTGCTCGTAAAGAGGCCGCGGGATTTCGAGACCTCCTCCCCAACAGCCAAGCGAATGGTAGCGCCGGATCGCGTCCGTCAGCGATTCGGACGGGATTCCCGGGAAAAAAGAGGACTCGGCGGCGGCGACCTCTTCCGCGGGAGCGCTTCTCACCCATTCCCGGGCGCGCTCGTAGACTTTCAGAAACTCCCGATACCGCGGGGTCTTCTGGTATTCGCGCGTGCAACAAAGGCTGCTGAAAGCCACCGGCGGCACCGCTGCTCCCACCGAAGCGACCACCGCGCCGGTAACAATCGGAGCCTGGAGATGTACGTAGTCCCCCTTGCCGGCACGGAAGGCCGCTTCCATCTGCTCCGGAGTTCCGGCGTCCACCACCTGGATCTTGTCCCAGTTGGCGCCATTGTGGCGCACCGCGTACTTCAACATCACCAGGGGCTGGAGTCCGTGGTCCGCCAACAGGGTTCGGCCTTCCAGATGCTTCCATTCGAACGCGTCGTCCGCCTGGCGTCCGGCCAGGAAGAATCCGTCGCGCTGGTTGATCTGGGCGAAATGGACGGGGAGCGGTTCGACGCCGCGTTCCCTCGGGTTCCAGTTCGACGATACCGCCGATTGCATAATGTCGACCTGGCCCTCGCGGAGGAGGACGTAACTACGCTGCCCGGCGCCGAGCACGCTGTACGACGCTTGATGTCCCTCTTCCTTCAGTAGTTGGATCGAGTAAAGCAGCGGACTGTAGAACGCCGAGTGGCGCGAGGCCATGATGCGATAGGTCATTGCATCTTATTCATAACGCAAAATCAGGGCAGGAGCCACTCTCGGACAGAAGTCGGGTGCTGAAACCAGGCAGCCACCGAGCAACTCCCATTCCACATGGTGAGACATGGCGGGCCAGAACTTGACACCCCCAGTGAATCGTAATATCGTCGCGGTAACAGAGGCCTCGCTACATCTGGAGGTAGCCCCGTGGACTGCAATCGGATTTTGAACCCGTTTTATCGACTCGCCAGCGTCCTGTTGGCGGTTTTTTTGGTTTCCCTGGCGCCCCTTTCGGCGCAGACCATGTCCGGCCGCATCTCCGGCACGGTCACCGATCCTTCGGGAGCGGTGATCCCCGGCGCCAGGGTGATCATCACCAATACCGACACGCAGGCGGTTCGGATAGTGGCAACCGATGAACGCGGCTTCTACGTAGTCGAGAACCTGCCGATCGGCCCGTATCGGGCCGCGGCCGAGCAAACCGGGTTCAATCGATTCACCTTAGACGGCCTGTCGCTGGTGAGCGATGGACGCCTCACCGTCGATCTCCAACTTAGTATTGGCCCCGAAGGTCAGCAGGTGGAGGTTTTCGCGGGAAATGCCGTTGTCTTGAATACGGTCTCCGCAGAAGTCGCGCAGGTGGTGGATCGCCAGCAGATCGAGAATCTGGGCCTGAACGGGCGGAACTATATGGAGTTGCTGACGCTGGTCCCCGGCGCGGTGATCACCAACCCAGACCAGTTCAGCGTGATGACGTCGCTCAGCGCCACCAACCAATCCGTGAACGGCCACCGCACTAACTCGAACAATATGACGGTGGACGGTCTGGGCAACCTGGATGGCGGCGCCAACGGCAGCCTGATCAACAACGTCAGCCCCGATTTCACCCAGGAGGTAAAGATTCAGACCTCCAACTTCTCCGCGGAGTACGGCCGATCCTCGGGCGTGGCCTTCAACCTGGTGACGAAGAACGGCAGCGACCGTTTTCACGGCGCCGCCTTCGAATACTTCCGGAACGACGCCCTGGATGCCCGCAATTACTTCTCGGCCAACAAGACTGCCCTGCGCTTCAACGATTTCGGCTATGACCTGGGTGGCCCCATTAAGAAGAACAAGCTGTTCTTCTTCGTGGGTCAGGAATGGAAGCGGCTGCGCCAGGCGACCGCGCCCATCCGCGTATCGCTGCCCAGCAGCGCCGAACTGCAGGGCAACTTTGTCGGAAGCGGCAAGACCATTGACGAGCCGGGCACCAAGACGCCCTACCCCGGCAATATCATTCCCGCCACGCAACTGACCGCGGATGGGAAGGCCATCGCCAACGTATACCACTTTGCGATCGGCCAGGCGGCCATCTACTCAGATACCCCAACCACCAACAACGGGACCTTCGAGGTGCCGAATCCGCTGAATTACCGGGAAGACCTGGGCCGCGTGGACTATCGCATCAACGATAAGCACACGCTCTACGGCCGCTGGGTGGACGACTACAATTCGATTTACCTGGCGTACGGCCCCGGCAGCGTGAGCTCGTCCTATCTTCCGATCGTTCCCGAGATCCGCGATCGCCCCGGAAAGAGCGGCCTGCTGACCGAGACATGGGTGGTCTCTGCGTCGGTGGTCAACGACGCCCATGTGGGCGCCAGTTGGAACGGGCAGCGCTATCTGAACCAGGGTGATTCCTACCAGCGCAGCTTCATGGGATTCACCTTCCCGAAGGTCTACAACTCCGTGGGCCCCTTTCCCAATGGCATTCCCGATGTGAACGTCCAGAACTTCGAACAGTGGAAGGGGCCGGACCAGACGCTCACCTCGCCGACCACGCAGATGGAAGCGGCCGACACCATATCGTTCGTGCGCGGGCCGCACACGGTTCGCGCAGGGGTCTCGGTGACACGCTATCGCAAGGACCAGAACGGCCGGTCCAACTACGATGGGAGCGCGGTCTTCAATACCAGCGGCAACCCCAACACCACGGGCTACGCGCTGGCCGACGCGCTGCTGGGTAATTTCCAAACCTACACGGAGGCGGCTTACGATCCGGAGGGCCACTATCGTTACACCGAACCGGGGGCTTTCATCGACGACAGTTGGCGGGTGTCGCGGAAACTGACCGTCAACCTGGGCTTGCGCTACGAATACATGATGGCGCTCTACTCCACTGCGAACAACCTGGCGAACTTCGTTCCTTCGCTCTACAACCCGGCCAATGCCGTGCAACTCACTTCGAGCGGACAGGTTGTGCCGGGGTCGGGCAACATCTACAACGGGTTGCAGCGGGTGGCCAACGGCGTTCCTGCCGATATGGCATACCTGGTTCCGAATGCCACCGCCCCGGCTGTTCTGGCCGTGCCATCCGGCGCGCCACGAGGCATGTATCCGAGTCAGAACACCTGGGCGCCGCGCGTGGGCGTGGCCTATTCGCTGGACAGCAAGACCGTGATTCGCAGCGGCTTCGGACTGTTCTATGACCGCATTCAGGGCAATCCCAGCATGTACACCCTGAACAACCCGCCATACGTGGGGAGCGTGCAATACCAGTACGGGAATCTGGCGAATATCGCCGGCGGGGCAACCGTGAGCGCTCCGTGGGGCACGCTCCAGACGATGAGCCCGAACCTCAAGATCCCCTACTCCGAGCAGTTCAGTTTCGGCATCCAGCGCGACCTGCCGAAAGGGATCTTCCTAGAGGCCGATTACGTGGGCAGCCTGGGACGCCACCTGTTGACCGAGCCGGACATCAATCAGCCGACGTGGGCCGCTCTGGCCGCCGCGCCTTCTACAGCCAATGTGAACACCCTGCGGCCTTATGCCGGGTACTCCGTCATTCAGCAGTTCCTGAGCGCGGGCACGTCCAACTATCACGGGCTGCAGTTGAAGGTGGAGCGGCGCATCGGCAGGGTGCAGGTGATGACGGCCTACACCTTCTCCAAGAATCTGTCGGACGCTTCGAGCGACACCGAGAATAACTTCAACTATTACAATCTCAAGGCTGTCTACGGACCGGCCTACTCCTCCAATGCGGGCTCCTCCATCGATGTCCGGCACGCGCTGGTCGGGACACTCGTCTGGTATCTGCCGGACCTGAACGGCCACAAGGCGTATCTTCGGGTTCCGGTGGGCGCATGGCAACTGAGTAGCATCATTCACGTGCAGAGCGGCTTCTACTACACCGTGACGGGCAGCACGGCGCTGCTCGGCACGCGAGGGGCGGATTACATCGGCGGGCCGGCGCTGTTGCCGAACCCCGGAGCGAACGGTTGGATCAACCCGGCCGCCTTCGCCGCGGCTCCGCAGGGAAGATTTGGAAGTGCGGGCGCGGGGGATGTGGAAGGTCCCGGGATGCAGATCTACAATCTGTCGTTGAGCAAGTTTTTCAAGTTCGGACCGGATGAGAAGGTGGCGATGCGGTTTCGGGCGGACTTCCTCAACGCCTTCAATTGCGTGAATTTCCAATCGCCGGCACTGACTGTGACCAGCAGCGGGTTTGGCACGATCTCGTCGGCTTATCCGCCGCGGAATATTCAGTTGGGGATGAAGCTGACGTTCTGAAGGGTATAATTGGTATCGGGCCGAGATCAGAGGGGGGAAGAAGGAGTCTGAACGTGGCAGATATCGAAAGCCGGATGGACCGGGTGGAAGCGAATCTTGAAAAGCTGGTTGACGTCGTCAGCGGACTGGCCGGCATCGTCACGGAATTCGCCCGAGAAGTAAAGGGGCTCTCCGAAGAGCAGAAGGCCATGAAACGGGAGAGCGAGGAAAGATTCCGGCGTATCGAGACGGCCAATGCTGAAACTTCGGACAAGCTCAACGAAGCCACTGACAAGCTCAACGCCCTCATCCACATCGTCGACGAGTGGATTCGCAATCGGCCCAACCAGCCCGGTGCGTGAGGTAAAGTGTCAGGACCTCCCGGTCCGCTTGGCCGGGAGGTCTTTGGATGGGCAGAGTAGAGGACCAGCGCTACTGCAGCTTGAAGGGGACCGTGACCGTGGTGATCACACTTACCGGATCTCCGTTCAAGTAGGTCGGCTGATAGATCCACTGCCTTACGGCATCTGCGGCAGCGGTCGCCAGGATTGGGTTGCCATCCTTGGGATCGGCGCTCTGCACGTGGCCGTCTAGTCCGATGACGATTTCCAATTGCACGTCGCCTTCGATTCCGGCGGCTCGGGCCTGCTCGGGATAGACCGGGTCCACCTTGGAAGCCAGCTTGGCTGCCTGAACGTTGCTGCCGATTTTGATTCTGCTGGGGGTCGGATTTGAGGCGATTGATCCGAAGACTCCGCCCACCGCGCCGCCGCTGACGCCGCCTGGAACACCGCCCACGACACCACTCACGACACCGCCGGGCACCCCGCCGATGATCCCGTTGATCTGTTGTTGCCTGGCGGCTTGCATTTGTTCGGGCGTCATTGACGCCTGTGGCGCATTCCCGCCGTCTATCTGAAAGGTGACACTAGCGTGAATCGTTCCAGCCGTCGGGATAGGAGCGTAGACCCACTGCTCAACTGCGTCTATCGCGGCTGGAATCAGAAGCGGATGTCCGCTGACCACCTCGACCCCATGAACGTGCCCATCGGTACCGATCATGAGGTTGAGGCGCACAATCCCGGAAATCCTCGCCTGCCGGGCCAAGGCGGGGTAAATCGGATCTACCTTCGTAATCAAGGGCGGCGTAGAGGCCAGGGCCGGCGCCATCGGTTGTGGGTTGGGTCCCTGATGGACCAGAACATTTTCGGGAAGACGTGTTGGAACCATGGCGCCAGTTAGACCGCTCCCCACGGTGCCCGGCACACTCGTCAGGAACTGTTCCGAACGGGCGATCAGCCGATTCCCCATTTCCACCACGGGGGTCAACATGGGGTGCTCGTCCAGATTGATCACTCCATCAGGGAGTTTCTGGCCCGGTTGGGGACGCACGGCGATACCCGCCAGCATTCTGCCGGTAAGCTGCAAGAGCATTCCATCTGTGGAATTCTCGAGCTGCAGTTTCACGCGGTCGGCAAAAGCCGGATTCCAGGCCGGATTGCGGGAATCGCCGGCGGTGCTCGCGATGGCGACCGTATAGAGTCGTGCCAACCTGGTCCTCCACTCCAGGTTTCCGGGTTCCAGGCCGCGCGCCGCGATCAGCAGGCGCTCCGCCTCATCCGGATCGGCCCCGGGCTGAGACAGGAAGTCGGCTGCGTTCCCGAGCACACGGGCATCGGTGGCGTGGGACGCGGCCTGCTGCTTCCAGAGTCCGGCTGCCCGGGTGTAGTCGGAGGCATCGTTCAACGCCGTGGTGCGCGGGGTGATGCCGCGCGACGTGAAGACGGCCTGAGTCGATTCCGGGTGATTGGCGATCAACCAGAGGATGTGGCTGAGGCGCGGCTCCCGGATGCCGTTGTCGAAATAGTACACCACCAGTTGCCTGCGCACGTCGAGGTCCTGTGGGTTGGCCGCCAGGTACTGCTCCATCTGGGCAGCGTCCGCGGGGCCCAACTGCTGTTTGCCTTTCAGCGACTGGCTCATCGGGGAAGGGGCCGGTAGAGGCATGCTGCCTTTGCGCGGCGTCGATATCTCCTGCCGCCCCGGCTGTTCCTGGGCCGGCGCCAACTGCACCACCGATGCCACATATATCAAAGGCAAACTGCAAGCGATGAGCGCCGCCCAACGGGACCGCGTCAACCCTTTCGGAATCTGCCTCGTTTCGTCGAGAATCCGTTCGATTCTGTGTCGTACTTCCGCTACATTGGCCATTGCCATCGCCTCCCAAACCAAACGTCCCTGCCCGGCCTTCACGGCCGCGGCCATATCCAACAACGCCTGCGCATAGGGCCCGGTGCCGACCAAAAGAAGCGCAGAATCGTCGCAAGCCTGCTCCGCCAGAAATGCCAGCCGGCGCTCCAACCACCACGCCAGCGGATGAAACCAGAAGAGACACCGGTTCAGCCCGGACAGCACCGCAATCGCCCAATCCGCGCGCCGCACGTGCGTCCGTTCATGCGCCATCACGGCCTGGAGTTTGGCCGCATTCCACTCGTCCCACCCCATCGGCAGGAGGATTTTGGGGTGCAGCCATCCGACAGTCATGGGCACGGAGATCCAACCCGATTCGTAGACTTCAGTAGCCCAGGGACAGTCTATGGCCCGACTGGCCCGCACCAGCCTCCGGGTGAACAGGTAGCCAAAGGCCAGGCGAATGAGGAATGCGAGCACGCCAGCGCCGTACAAGGCCACCGCGATCTGCTGCCAGGAGAAGCGCGGATGGGTGGATGGCGCGGGTTGGGGCGGGCGGGGGACTGCGGAGGTTTCGAGAGGTGGGGAAGTGGGCACGTCGAAGACCTGCCCGACCTCCGGCCGTAGAATTCGCAGGGGTAACGGGGGAAGCACCGGCGCCAGTACCGCCAAGACCAACATGCTGGCCACTACGACCGTGCAAACCGCATGGAGCGCAGCGGCCGCGCGGACGCGGAACAGCAGCACGGCAATCAGTGCCAACACTGCCAGGCCAACCGAGCGAACCGTGACGCTCGCCAGGTACGAGAGAAAACTGTTGAAATCCATCTCACTCCCCCTCGCGATTCTTGCGCTCCGCGATGCGTTGCGCGAGCCGCTGCAGTTCCTGCTCGTCCACCACGTCGTTGGCCACCATCCCGACCAGGAGTTGTTCCACGGACCCCCCGCAGAATCGTTCGATGATCTGCCGCACCGCTTTGGCCGCCACGTTCTGCGGCCCATCCAGGCCGCTATAGACGTTAGTGCGGCCCTCCACGCGGTGCTTGACGTACTCCTTCTCTTCGAGCCGCTTGAGGATGGTCCGCACCGTGGATTCCTTCATCGGGTGCCGTTCCGCCAGGGAGGCGCGCACCTCTTCGGCCGTGACGGAGCCACGCTCCCACACGATCTCCATAAAGAGGTGCTCCAGTTCACTGAGGGGTTTGCGAGGTTTCCGAGAGCTGAACATTGTAGCGCTACAAAATGTAGCGCATATTCAGGCCGCTGTCAAGGGGTTTGTATGGCACAGGCATTCTTGCCTGTGTTGGTTTTTCTTGTTTTACGTTGCAGTGGCCGGGAGGCAAGCAACACAGGCAAGAATGCCTGTGCCACGAAGTTACGCCGACTTGCGGACCAGCACGGCGGTGACGTTGTCGGGGCCGCCGGCCTGCTTGGCGGCTTCGATCAACTTGCGGCAACTCTCTTCGAGCGACGTTCCGTTGCGCCCGCCGCGGAGGATCTCCTCCAGTTGCGAAGGCTCGATCACGCCGTGCAGCCCGTCGCTGCACATCAGGACCAGCGCGTTCCTTTTCAGGCCGACCGAATAGTAGTTCACGGTCAAGGGCGAACTCGCCCCAATGGCCATGGTCAACACGTGGCGCATGGGGTGGTTCTTCAGCGTGTCCTCATCCAGGCCTAGAGGACGGCCCACTTCATTCACCCATGTCTGATCGTCGGTGATGGCCCGGAAGCCGTCATCGTCCAGAATATAGGCCCGGCTGTCGCCCACGCTGGCGATGGAGAGCTCCTCGGCGATTTCCAGGGCCGCCACCAGGGTAGTGCCCATGCCTTCCAGGGTGGGGTCGCTATGGGACGCCTGGAGCACTCGCCGGTTGGCCTCCTCGACGGCAGAAATCAGCACCTGAGAGTCGCGGTGTTGGGCCATCAACACAATCTCCGCCACCGTGTCGACGGCCATCCGGGAGGCGCGCTCACCAGCTTTGGCGCCACCCATGCCGTCCGCCAGGACGTATAAGCCCAATTCCGGCTCGATCAGGCAATAGTCTTCATTATTCGACCTGACGCAGCCCTTATCCGACAATGCGGAGGATTCCAGCATACCCAACTCCTTCGACTCCCCGACCTCATGCAAGACTGTAACACGTCAGGGCGGTCCGTGGAATCTAATTTTAGCCAATCCCGGCAAGCGGTAAAATGTCAGTACTATCCCCATGCTTCTTCACCGCCTCCGGCTGACGCTCGAAATGATCAAGTTCGAGCATTCGGTATTCGCCCTGCCCTTCGCCCTCACCGGCGCGTTGCTGGCTTTTCGTGACGGCGGCACCGCCGCCGGGGCGATGGGCTGGAAGCTGGTCTGGATCGTGGTCGCCATGGTGGCAGCCCGATCCGCCGCCATGGCCTTCAACCGCCTGGTGGATTCCGATATCGATGGCCGCAATCCCCGGACCAGGATGCGTCACCTGCCGGCCGGCCTCTTGAGCCGCGCGTTCGGCTGGGCATTCGTGGTGGCGGCAGCAACGGTTTTCATTCTGGCGGCGGGCCAACTGAACCCCCTCTGCCTCCACTTGGCCCCGTTGGCGCTCGGCGTGGTCTTTTTCTACTCCTTCACCAAGCGATTCACTTCGTTCTCACACCTGGTGCTGGGCTTCAGCCTGGGGATCGCGCCGGCCGCCGCCTGGATCGCGGTTCGCGGTTCCCTGGATTCCCGAATCCTGTGGCTCACCGCCGCAGTCACCTTCTGGACGGCCGGGTTCGACGTCATCTACTCCTGCCAGGACTATGAGTTCGACTGCGCCGAGGGCCTGTCGAGCGTCCCGCGCTACCTGGGCATCGCCCGGGCGCTCAGAGTCTCGCAGGCGATGCACATCCTGATGGTGGTGTGCCTGCTCGCCCTAGTCTATACGTTGCACCTGGGGGCGCTGGCCCTCACGGGGGTGGCGGCGGTGACAGCGCTGCTGCTTTACGAGCACAGCCTGGTGAAGCCGAACGACTTATCGCGCGTCAACGCGGCCTTCTTCACCATGAACGGCTACGTCAGCGTGTTATTCTTTGTATTCTGGGCCGCAGACATATTCCTCCTGAAACCGGGTGCCTGAACCATGCAAGTCGTAATCGATGATCCTCGTCTTCGTCCAATCCGGGAAAAAGTAGAGGCAGGCGAGCGGCTCTCTTTTGAGGATGGCTGCGCGCTCTACCGCACCTCCGATATCCTCTCGCTGGGTTACCTGGCCAACGTCGTCCGCGAACGGCTGCACGGCGACACCACGTACTTCAACGTAAACCGCCATATCAACCCCACGGATGTTTGCGTGGCCAGTTGCCGTCTGTGCGCTTTTGGGAAACGCGTTCGCGATCCGAAGGCCTACACCATGTCGCTCGACGAGGTCTGGCATCGCGCCGGGGAGGGCTGGAGCGAGGCGGTCACCGAGTTCCATATCGTGGGCGGCCTGCATCCGGAGCTGACTCTGGACTGGTATTGCGAAATGCTGCGCGGGCTCAAGCAGCGGTTCCCGCAAGTTCATTTGAAGGCCTTCACCATGGTGGAGATCGCCTACCTGGCGCACCGGGCGAAGATCTCCGCCCGCGAGACCCTGGAGCGTCTGCGCGACGCCGGCATGGATTCGCTCCCCGGCGGCGGCGCCGAGATTTTCAATGAGCGGGTTCGCCGTATCATCTGCGACCACAAGATCGATGGCAACGAGTGGATCGAGACCGCTCGCACGGCGCACCAGTTGGGCCTCCACTCCAACTGCACGATGCTCTACGGCCACATTGAGAACGAAGAGGACCGGGTGGACCACCTGATCCGCCTGCGCCTGCTGCAGGATGAGACCCACGGCTTCGTGACCTTCATTCCGTTGGCCTTCCACCCCGACAACACCGCGCTGCAGCACATCGGGAAGACCACCGGATTCGACGACATCAAGAACATCGCGGTCTCGCGCCTGATGCTCGACAACATCCCCCACATCAAGGCGTACTGGGTGATGATGACGCCGCGGATCGCGCAGATTGCCCTGCGGTTTGGCGCCGACGATATCGACGGCACGATCGTGGAAGAGCGGATTTACCACGACGCGGGAGCCACCACCGTCCAGGGGCTCCGCCGCGCCGAGCTATTGCAGTTGATCCGCAAGGCCGGCCGCGAGCCCGTCGAACGGGATACGCGGTATCGGCCCGTTCAGCGGACGGAATCCACGTTCACCGTGCTGGTGTAGGGGCAGGGGATCGGCCCCAAAAGGAACGGCGATCTCAGCTCGTACAGGTAATTTCCGAGCTGCCCTGGTAGGATGAGAGAAGGGGTAGCCGATCGGCAAACGGAGTCCAATCATGGCGGTCATCACCACGGATCGAACCCGGATACGACGAGCCAGAGAAGTCGAGAACGCGCTGGCGAGCGTACGGATGGAAGGGCTGGAACCTTCCGATGAGGCGAAAGCCATGTTCCAACGTTACATCGATGGCGATCTGACATCGGAAGACCTCGACCGCGCGTTTGACCGGTATTTCGACCGCAAATATGGACCCGTACGTCTACCCAGCGACGAACGTTCTTAGGAACCTCCGGGATATCCGTGATCCCGACACGTTGAACGAGTTCGAAGCGGATGCAACAAGCCGGCGCATCCGCCAACTGGAACATAAGCCGACCCCTGGCGGATTCGACGCGCGTCATCTACAGAACATTCACCGCCACATTTTTCAAGACGTTTATGCTTGGGCTGGAGCGTTCCGGACGGTAAACATCTCCCGCTCAGGACAGTTCCCCTTCGCATTCGCCGAGCATATCAGTCCAAGCTTGGACAAGCTCTTTAGGGACTTGGCCAAAGAATGTTACCTTCACGGCATGAGCCCCTCGGATCTCTGCACCCGCGCGGCTTACTATTTGGGAGAGATCAACGCCATTCACCCGTTCAGGGAAGGTAACGGTCGCACCCAACGCGAGTTCGTCCGGCAGCTTGCCCTGCGCAGCGGATACGCCCTTGACTGGTCACGCGTATCCCGCGAGCAGATCAACGAGGCGTCCAGGCAGAGCTTTCAGCGGGGCGTCAACGCCGGCTTAGAACGGGTACTTCAGGCCGCCCTCGACGCGGAGCGGAACCGGTTGACGGAGGAGTGAGAGCGGTCAACGGCGTTCGAAACCTGCTACTTTCCGCAGCCAGGCTTCCGATAACCAGGTGTACGTTTCGACCGATGGTGGCAACACCTGGTCGGCGCCTCCACGATCACCTCTCTGCCCTACTATCGCGCGGGCGGGTTTAAACGGGTTGACTACCAACCGCAACGATCCGGTGCATAGCTGCACCGGCTCCGCCGATCTGACGACCGGGTGGTTCACGTATACGGCCACGGCCAGCCAGCGGATCGACGTCGGCGCGCTAACTTGGCAGCGTTCCGGGGGCGCTCGCGGTCTACCGTATGCAGGGCAGTTCCATGGGCGGCGAAATCGGCTGCGCGACGAATTCTTCCAATGTGACGGCCAATCTGTCTCTGCAGTTTGACGCGATCGCGGGGATTCATTACACGATCGAGATCAGCGGCGTTGGCCAGAACCTCGGGTCAGTCGGCCGAGTGACTTTGACGGTACAAGCGATGCCTTCGATTGCCGTCTCCGCCGGCACAGCGAATCTGGCCGGCGGCCAGACGACACAATTCACTGCTACCGTGACGGGAACTCCCAACACTGCGGTGCGGTGAACCGCCCAGTATGGCCGCATCGATGCGAATGGCAACTACACCGCGCCCGCGAACCTCACCTCCGGCCAGACCCTCACCGACGCCGTGACTGCCACCAGCCTGGCCGACCCTAATGCTTCCAGCAGCGTGCCAGTGACTGTGCAGATGTAGTCGTGGGGCATGCTTTAGCTTGCCCAGCCTAATCTTGATGTGATAGTAACTCCAGGGCAAGCTAAAGCGTACCCCACGCAATATCCTTCCGCCTCTTGATCCGGTATACCAGGCGCAGAACCTCCCGGCCAAAAGGCCCGAGCCGCACATCCCAAGTCACAAATCCGTTCTCATCAGGAGTCTTCGCTTGCGTGGTCTCCTTCTGGTCGACGGTAATCTCCACCTGTTCGACCTCACTCACGGGCACTCGCTCGGTCACCTTGACTGACGCCTCTTCCGCGCCGATGTTACTCAGCCGGACAGTCACTACCCGCCGGCTAGTCAACATGTTATTCATCAGCCCGGATTCCTCGTCCACCTGCTCGATCTCGCGGTGGACGCGAAGAGCACTATCGGGTCCCCAGCCGAGGGCGAAGCGCTCGTTCGGCGCCACGATTTTCACCTGCGTTCGTCCGGCGAACCCACCCTCGGCGATCAGGTCCACGGGACCGGCGAGGAGGGCCATCGAGCCGGTGTTCGTCTGGACGGTCTTGCGGATGACTGCCGGTGCAAGCTCGGCCATCAGGACCCGGTCCGTTTCGGCCTCTGCTTCGAAACTCCCGTACGGCACCCGGTAAGGCCGCCCGTCCGAGGGAACATCCGCCTTCACCGTGCTGCGGACCGCGAAAACGTCGCCGCCGGTGTCGATGCCTGGAAGTTCCGCCGCCTCTTCTACCGTGGCGCCGAGCCCCGTGGTCTGCACGGTTTGCTCGCGAGTCGCCACCGTCACCACCGGCGGTTTGGGCCGCGCTTCGATCACATCGCTGCTGAGCGCGGGCGGCTCGACGCCCAGCGACGGCCGCTCGGTCGAAAAGAGCAGCGTGACGCCCGTCCAATCCTCCCCCGTGTTCTGCCAGACGCACGCCTCCGAGCGAAAGAGGACGGATTGCCGGGGTCCCAAAACGCGTTCGGCGGTGTGCCAGGGTCTCCAGCAGGCTCCCGGCGCCACGTAGGCGAACTCGACCTCACACTCGCCGGCGACATCCATCTGAATGTCGGCCTCGATCGACGCACCAATGGCCGTGGCCGGATTGCGGGCCTGCGCAATTCGCTGCGCCAGGTCGCGCAGATTCTGGCGGCACTCGTCCGTTCTCACTCGGAGCGCGGCGCCCTCCGAGTGCAGAGCGGCCGCCTGCTGTTCGTTGCGGTCAAGTTGGCCTCCCGCCTCCGCTCGCGTATCGCGGTTCCACGCGGCGTCCTGCTCCAGTTCCTGGAGCACCAGTTCCTCGATCCGGCCGAGGCTCTTGAGTTGCCCGTCGACGAGCCTGCGGTCATCGGCCAGCTTTTTCGCCTCCCGCTGCGTCTCCTCCAGGGCCTTTTCCAATTCGCGAACCTCGGCGGGACGATCCTCCCGCAGCACCTTTCCAAAGCGCACAACCCGGGCATCGGAGACCTGCGCCTTGGCGGGGGGCAGGATCCGGACCGTCAGCGTCTTGTCGCTCAAGACCGGCGAGACGTCCCGGACTACGACCCGCGTGACTCCCGCGGACAGCATCGCCTTGCCGCGTCTGGTAACCTGCGCCCGGTCTTCGAGCAGCATGACCTCGACCACCGGCGCTTCCAGCGGAACCGTCTGTTTCTCCGGCATCGATTCTCCTTCCATGGTTACGCCTCCCGCCGATTGCCGCTCGCGATTTCCATCTTGGCCGGCATGCCGATGCTATACGACGCGTGTAGCTGCAGGGCCTCCGCCGGTTGCACCTGGACCTTCCAAACGTAGCCTCCGCGGAGCCCTCCCTCAGGCGGATCGTAGGTCTCCCACGCGGGTTTGGCCGTCGCTGTGACCTTGATCTGTTCGTCGCCATCGCGCGGAACGGGCACGCGCTCGCGCACTTCGATCTGCGCGGGAACGCGGAGTTGGTTGCGGATCTCAATGTGGATATCGTGTTTCAGGTTCAGGGTGCCCCCCATCAGGCCGGACGCCGACTCGGCGAAGGCGGTGTTCCGCGCCACCTTGATCCGCTGCTCGACGCCCAGGCCCAGCTTGATGACGCCTTTCGAGGGTGTGAGCCGGAGCGGCACGGTCATCAGGAATGTGTTGCCGGCGTAGATGTCCGCGGGACCAGAGAGCAAAGGCGCGTCCAGCGGGTTGCCGATCTCGGCGAACCGGAAAACGTCCGGTGCTTCGCGCGGGACCGTCACGTAGAACTGCCGGGCAGTGGCGGCACGCGCCATCAGCGGGATGGAATGAAACCGGCCGTCGGAGGGGATGTCCACGGGCAGCTCGGCGCGGTACGCATAATCGAAGCCTTCCACGGAGGACGCGAAGGTGTGGGCCGGCGGGAGATCGCCCA
>PMTT01000661.1:37091-42293 GCA_003167275.1 Bryobacterales bacterium
CTGGGACCGGCGGCGGCGCACCCGGAGCGCGGAAAGCCATAGTGAATTCCCCCGCCGGGGAAGCCGGCCGCATCGGCGCCGACCGTGTAAGGCGGACCCGCACCTGTGCCGGCGGCGGTGCCGGTTGGGGGATTGCCATCGTGTAGTCCGAAGGCGCTGCAGCAGGAGACGCCGGCGGTGCGACGGAGGCGGCGAACATCTTGGTGAATTCCCCGGCTTCGGCCGGTTGCTCTGCTGCTACCATCGCATGGGGGCTGGAAACCGCTTGAGCGAGCTTTGCCCGCGTTGGTGGCGCCATCTGCTCCGGAGAAGCGGCGGGAAATTCGGCGGTGTCCGTACCTGGTTCCGGTTCGCGAGCCTGCTCCATCAGCCGCTCCAGCCGCTCCGTGAGTGGCCCGGCGGCGGCCGATGCCTTCGCGGCTTTATCCTCACGATCGTAATCGGCGTAGAGTTCTTCGGCTCCGGCCGGCGGTGACCGCCAGCCTGACCTTGGCGAAGATTGCCAGCGCCCCACCCGAAGGGACATCAGCTCGGGCAACTCGGTCCACGCCTGCATCTGCGCGCTCGACAAGGTGAGCCGGACATCTCCCCAGTCTTCGCCCGTCCGCTGCGCGACCACGGCACGCACCGATACGGTGGCGTGCGACAACTCCTGGTCGAAATGGACGGAATAGGCCGGCGCCCAGCGCGCCCCCGGAACGCGGTATTCGAGAACCAATCGCGCATGGGGCGAGCCCCCGTCCGCCTGGGCGCTCAGTGCGACCACTACGGTCTTTCTCAGTTCGTTCGGACGAGCCTCGCGCGCGGTGCTGGCCAGTCGCTTCTTTTCCTCCAGGTCCGCCAGAACTTCCCGTGCCGCGCGGAGTTTCTCACCCAATTCCTGCACCGAGGCGTTGGCCGCCTTCAATCTCTGCTGCTGAAACTCGACGAGAGTAATCCGGCCGGCGTGCGGACTGGGCTGCGGCGCTGTGCCTTCGGCTGGGGCAGGCCGGGCGGGCACCGACATGCCCGTCAAATTGTAGGCGAGCCACTTCGCGTCATTCAAACGTCCCTCGAGTGCCAGCACCTCTTGCCGCGCCGCCCGCGCCGCCTCGTCGGGGGCGTCCGGAGCGGAATCACTGTCGAGCACCTCGATCCCGACCCGGAAGCTTACCGCCCTCGGTCCGCCGGCATCATTGGCGTCCATCCGAATTCTGACGCTCGCGTCATCCAGCGCCAGGGGAAGCCCGCCGATCCGGACGTCGGCCGGCCAAACGCCACCCGTGGACGCCAGTTCCGCGACCCGCGTGATGACCGCCCCGGAGGAGTATACCGTGACGCATTCGATCTCGGACTTGATCACCTGCATACGCGCAGTATATACCCTCCGCCATCGTTTATGGCCGCGGATGAACGCGAATAACACCCCTGTTTTATGTGCGTTTATCAACCACTTTTTTTCTTTCGTTATCCGGGTTTGTATCCTGCAATTCACACGATTGAAACGGGAGATTCATGCCCGTTTGCTACGTTCGCCAGAGGGGGCTTTTTAACGAAATATGAGACGCTTTCTTACGATCCTCGCGACGTGTGCGCTCGCGGTGATTCCAACGTTCGCGCAGTTCGACACCGCTGAAGTCCTGGGGACTATTCGGGATCATTCGGGAGCGGTCGTCCCGAAGGCCGTGCTGACTCTGCTCCATGTAGATACCGGCATCCAGGCGAAAACCACGTCCGACGAAAACGGCAACTACACCTTTTCCAACGTCAAGATCGGCGCCTATAAAGTGACCGCGGAGGCCAAGGGTTTTTCGACGGAAGTCGCGTCCGGAATCGCGGTGAACGTGGGGGCGCGGCAACGCGTGGACGTCACCCTGCAAGTGGGCACAGTGAGCGAAACCGTGGAGGTGAGCGGCGCGGCCGCGGCGCTCGAGACCGATTCGAGCGAACACGGACAAGTGATCGGCGGCGCGGCCATCGTGGAGCTACCGCTCAATGGGCGCAACTATGCCGACCTGGCGCTGCTATCCGCGAACGTGGTGAAGTCTCCCATCGCGGTTTCGTTTTCGCCCAGCGGCACGCCGCGCGAAGGGTCGTTCAATGTGAACGGCATGCGTAGCACCTACAACAATTTCCTGATGGATGGCCTGGACAATAACGCGTACGGGACCAGCAATCAGAGCTATTCTTCCCAAGTCATACAGGCGTCTCCGGATGCCATCGCCGAGTTCAAGGTGATCACCAGCAACTACAGTGCGGAGTATGGCGCGTGGGAGGCGCGGTGGTGAACGCCGTCATGAAATCGGGGACCAATCAGTTTCACGGCACGGCCTACGAATTCCTCCGCAACACCGACCTCAACGCCACGGGATTCCTGTTCAGTCCGGCCGTATTCGTCAAGCCGACGCTGCAGCGAAACCAGTTCGGAGCCACCATCGGCGGGCCGATCGTCAAGAATAAGGTCTTCTTCTTCGGGGATTACGAGGGCTTCCGTCAGTTGCAGCGGTATCTGAATTTCGATTCGCTGCCCACGGCTACCGACCGCGCTGGCATCTTGCCGGTCCCGGTGGTCAATCCGCTCACCGGCGTCGTCTATCCGGCCAACACCCAGATTCCGATTGCCAGCCTCAACCCGTTCGCCGCGGCCCTGCTGGGCGGCCTTCCCACACTGAATGGCCCGGGACGTTCGAATAACTACGAGGCCCTGCTGCTGATTCGGGATTACAGCGACAAGTTCGACGCGAAAATCGATGGCCAGATCAACGACCGCATGACGGCGTTTCTGCGTTTCAGTCAGCGCAAGGACGTCCAGTTCTATCAACCGTCGTTCCCCGGTCCCTCGGGCGGCGACGGCAACGGCTACATTCATTCGATCGATCAAAATGCCTCGGCCGGCTATACCTGGACTGTCACGCCGACCTCACTTCTCGAAGTGCGCCTGGGTTGGACACACATCGTCGCGGGAAAACAGCCGGCTCTTCTGGGCGGGCCGAGTCTGCAGTCGCTGTATGGCATTCAAGGACTACCGGCCACGCCGAATCTCACCGGCGGATTCAACACGCAGTCACCCAGTGGATTCACCGCGCTGGGCCGGCAGACCAGCAATCCGCAGTTCCAGAATCCTACCTCGTGGGATCCGAAGCTCAACTATTCGAAGACCCTCGGACGCCATTCGATCAAGGCTGGCTATGAGTATCTGAACATCCACACCGAGATTCTGGACTGGTTGTGTACAGGGTTCAAGAGGATGTCGTCGAAGTCATCCGAATCCTGCACGGTGCGCAGGACCGGCCCTGAGATCGTCACAGTGGCCTATTCCTAGCCGAGAAGCTTCTCGACCATCTCGTCGTAGTCGTGACACACAATCGTCTGGCCCGCGTCCGCCTGCGCGATCCCCCGCCGGGTGGACTCTGCAAAGATTGGCCCAACGGGCTCCTGGGAGAGGAACTCCAAGAAACGCTGCGCCGCCAGGAGCTCGGCCTCGGAAAGCCGATCGACTAAGTGATGGATCTGATCGCGGTTTGCCGACATGGCTCTTCGTGTTCCTAGTGGTAGTGTAGCGCCGCCACAGTTCAAAATGTAGGCACACCCGCCCCAGATGAATTTCGGCGCTCTCGCTCCGGCGGCGTACTTCGCCTCCTGTTCCATTGATAACCGTATGCCAGGTTCAGCGGCAGCGTCCACCACAACTGTACCGGGGACCTCGATAATCGCTTGCTGATGCTTCTAAGAGAATAGAAGCGCTCATTCGCGTAGCGATAGCCACCCAGCAATTCTTCAACGCTCATCCGCTTTGGCTGATAGATCACATCATCCCGGCTATTATACTTGCGCCAGTCGCGCGTTAAGATGCGCCCTTCAGCTTCCATCCTGGTAAACAGCGGTGTGCCGGGAAACGGAGTCAGTATGTTGAAAGTCGCATTCTGGACTCCCGCCTCTTCCAAGAAATCAAGGGTCTCCTCAAATATGCCCGTCACATCATGGTCAAATCCAAAGACAATCCCGGCTTGCACGGCGATCCCGTGCGCGTGTATCCGTTCAATAATCTGTAAGTACTCCTCCACCCGATTGAAGCCCTTATGGACTTCGGCCATGCTTTGCTGGGAGACGGACTCCAGGCCCAAAAACAACTGCTTACATCCGCTAAGGGCTGCCGCCTCCAGAAATTCGTCATCCCGGCCGGCGTGAATACTGGCCTGACTACTCCACCACTTCCGATATGGAGCGATGGCGCGAAACAGCTCCTTTGCATACGCTATATCCGCGGCAATGTTATCGTCCCAAAAGATGATTACGTCACCATCGAAAGAGGCGTACTCCGCCGCGACCTCGGCGATGGGCCGTTTCCGCAACTGATGGCGATACATCACGGCAACCGTGCAGAAGTCGCATCGGTTGGTGCATCCCCGCGTCGCGAACAAAACTCCATTGGTATAGTCGCGTCTGTGGAATAATTCCTTGCGCGCCTGGGGCGCGTTCTCCAGCGACGGCGTGCTGGTTTGCTGGTACACACAAAGGTGAGTACCCTCTTCAAAGGACTGCAAGAACTCTTCCCACAAACCTTCCGCCTCTCCAATGAAAATCACGTCGGCATGCTGACCTGCCTCTTCGGGCAGCAGTGTTACATGCGGACCACCCATCACAACACAGACCCCGCGTGAGCGGAAGCGCGCGGCAATACTGTAAGCATGATAGGCGCTGGGCGTGTGAAAGGTGATTCCGACTACATCCACGTCGATACGCCAGTCGATTTCCCCAGCTTCCTCATCGACGTGAACCACCTCCCAATTACGCGAAACCCGGGAGGCCAGATACGGCATGGTAATCTGCTGAAAGTTGAGGACCCGTGCCCTCCTCACTCTCCGAATCTCCGGCGAAGACGCTGTGATCAACAGGAGTTTCGGCATGACTCAGGTCGCGGACGTGCGATCACCGCTCAAACCGTAAGCACGCCCGCCCCAGGTAGATCTCGTCCCCAGGCTTGAGCCTTTCGCCGCGGCGATTGCCCGCCGGCACCTCGATCGGCCGTCCATCGCGGAAGACGCGCGTCCCGAACTCGCTCTCATCGTCGCAGACACGATACTCGCCGGCCTCCAGGCGAATGTGCGCATGGCGGCGTGACACCGTGGCGTTTGCCTCGTCCACTCCCTCTTCGAACACCACGTCGTTACGGCGCACTACGCGCTGCTCGGAATCGGTCACGTCCGCCAGCCGCCCGATATT
>PMTT01000146.1:0-23668 GCA_003167275.1 Bryobacterales bacterium
GTGACGCTTTTCGAAAAAACGCCCATTTTACAGGCCCTTCAAGCGCCCGACTCCGAGAACGATTTACTCGATGTCAGCAACCAATTGATTCTATTCGACTTCTAGCCGGACACTAGTGGACCTACTTCGTCAACTGGAAGACAATCCCACCTTCCAGATCATTCCCATTACCGCGGAGATTGCCCAAGAGGCCGGGGCTCTGGCCGGCTCATTACGAGATCCGGGGGACTGCGTGATCGTGGCAACTGCCCGCGTCCACCGTCTCACGCTCCTGACCTCCGACCTGAGGATCATCGATTCCCATCTGGTCCCGGTCGTCGAGTAGTCTGACCGGACACTTCACGAATCTCCCTTTCCGGTCGATAAGCCGTAGTAGAAGCGTGGGCGCAAACAACAAGAATCTGCCGTCCGATCTGGACGACGAACGAGAACTGCTGAACATCGTGAGGGTGTTGCTGCAGGGCATCGGTATACACTCTCCGAAGGAGGATGTAAACGAACACCGGCAATTCTGCGCCAAGCTGCAAGAGACCTCCGACTACCTGCTAGTGAGTCCGTCCCCGCAAGCACGATTGTTGCAGGCGGAGTCGGCTGTCCACTTGCTCCGAGACTACAACCTTCGGGCCGCCAAGCGCCAACGCGTGAAGGAGGCCGAACTGGCCGCGATCATCCGCCTGCTCCTCAAAACTCTGGAGGATCTCAGTATCGCCAGTCCGGAGCGGATGCAGCAGTTAAGAGGGATCGGACAGAAACTGGAGTCCGCCAAAGGCGCCGAAGACCTTCGCGTCGGCAAGGCCAGTCTCTCCGACTGCCTGGCGGAAGTTCGCAAAGAAGCCGAACGCCAATGGGCGGGTACGCACGGCGACGCAGGCAAGGACGCGGTCACGAACCTGGAGAGCCGCGCCGCCGCGGAAACCGCGCTGGTTCAGGCATGCGCGTCCGGGGAACCGCTCTGCGCGGTGATCCTGATGGTCGACCGGCTTACGCTGTACAACCGGCGCTACGGACGGGAAGTCGGCGATAAGGTACTGCGCTTCTTCGCCGATTACGTGAAGCACTCCTTCGCGCCCGGAAGCACTCTCTATCGGTGGACCGGGCCGGCGATGCTCATTCTACTGCCGGGTCCCATGGACAAGGTGCAACCTGAGGTGCGCGCAATCTTGGAGACCAGGGTCCAATACGAGTGTGAAACCGGTTCGCGAACGGTCCTGCTTTCCGTGGATGCCTCCTGGTCGGTGTTTCCCATGATGGTGGATCCCCGGCTGCTCATCAACAAGATCGACGGCTTTGTCGCCTGATGGCGCTCTGTCCCGGCCACGCCGGATGCTATACTGATTTCAGGTCTTAAATACTTAATTATGCCGAGACGCCTCGGCCGGAAGCTGATGCTCTCGATCACGGTGATCGTCATCATCGTGGCGGCGGTTTCCGGGTTGGTCAATGTCAAAACCGAAGAGCGGCAACTGCTCAATACCATAACGCTGGGGGCAGACCAGCTCTCCAAGGGTATCACCAGCGCCACCTGGCACGCCATGCTTGACGACCACCGCGAGGCGGCCTACGAGGTGATGCGGACCATCGCTCTCAAGCAGGGCATCGACCGCATCCGCATGTTCAACCGCGCGGGACAGGTCATGTTTTCGACCAACGTGGAAGATGGGCGGTCTCCGGCCCTGACCCAGCTTGACCTCTCTTCGCGCGTCCACATCCGGCCCGGCCGGCTGGAAATGCTCACCCCGATCTATAACGAGAAGTCCTGCAGCCAGGCGGAATGCCACGCGCACCCGGCAAGCGTGAAAGTGCTCGGCGTCCTGGACTTGGCGCTAAACCTGGATTCGATGGATCAGGAACTCGCCAGCATGAAGTTTCGCGTGCTCCTGGTGACCGGCATCGAAATCACGTTGATCAGCTTGTTCATCATTTACTTCACGCGCCGCTTCCTCGGCCGCCCCATCGAGAAGTTGATCGCCGGCTTCAAGGCGGTCAGCCAGATGGAACTCGACCAGCCGCTCGACATCGTAGACAGCAGCGAGGAACTGGACGAACTGGCACGCACCTTCGACGTGATGCGCGACCGGCTGCGCACCGCCCTTGGGGAGATCAACCAGTTCACCCAAAATCTGGAGACCAAGGTGGAAGAGCGCACCCTCCAGCTCAAGGCCGCGCAGAAGAAACTCCTGCACAACGACCGGCTCGCCTCGCTCGGCCAGCTCTCCGCCAGCGTCGCGCACGAGATCAATAACCCCATCTCCGGCGTGCTGAATCTCTCGATGCTGCTGCAGCGCATGCTGAAGGACGATGGCGTCCCGCCGACCCGGATCGAGGAGTTCCGAAAGTACCTCACCCAGGTCACCAGCGAGACCGCGCGCGTGGGCCGCATCGTATCCGATCTGCTGGCGTTCTCGCGGCGATCCAAGCCGCAACGCGTGCCGGCCGACCTGAACAAGATCGTGAAGATGACGCTCTCGCTCACCCAGCACAAGATGAAGCTGTGCAATGTCGCGCTGGAGGCCAACCTCTGCGACGATCTTCCCGCGGCCCAGTGCGACGCCTCGCAGATTCAGCAGGTGGTGTTGAACCTGCTGCTCAACGCGGCCGAGGCCACCCAAACCAAGACCGAGCGAAAGGTCGTGGTTTCCACGGCGGCGGGTGCGGATGAGGTCGTGCTGACCGTGTCGGACAACGGTGAGGGCATTCTGCCCGAGAACCTCGCCAAGATTTTCGATCCTTTCTTCACCACCAAATCGGAAGGCAAAGGTGTGGGTTTGGGACTAGCGGTCTCCTACGGGATCATCCAGGCGCATGGCGGCGATATTGAAGTGAAGAGCAAGGTGGGGGAGGGCGCCACGTTCACCGTGACCCTGCCGCTGGAACAGCATCCGCAGCAGCACCGGCAACCCGGCGCGCCGCCGCCTTTGGAGTTGGTCCGGAAAGAATGAGGTACCTGTACGTGGGCGCCACGCCAGAAGTAGACCGGGAAGCGCTCATGGCGGTCCGCGAACGGATGGCCGCCGAATTCAACGCGCCCGTGCGCGAGTTGGAGCTTGCCGCAATCGAGTTTGCGCTCGACCGGGGCCGCCGGCAGTACGGGTCGATACCGGTGCTCGAATTGCTCAGCCGCGTGTGTCCCGCCGATGCCTTGAAACTGCTGGCGGTGACGGAGCGGGACCTGTTCATCCCGGTGCTGACTTTCGTTTACGGGCACGCCCAGTTGGGCGGCCGGGTCGCGGTGATTTCACTGGCGCGCTTACGCCAGGAGTTTTATGGCCTCGCACCCAATCGGGAGATCTTCCTCGAACGCGCGCACAAGGAGGCGCTTCACGAAGTTGGCCACACCTTCGGGTTGGTGCACTGCGTGGACCGGAACTGCGCCATGGCCCTGGGGACGAACATCCGGCAGATCGATGGGAAGCGGGCCGCGTTCTGCGTCTCGTGCGCGGCGCAGTTGAGGCGCAGACCAAGGGAGCTAGAGAAATGAGAACCCACTGGCAGATATTGGTGGTGGACGACGAAGAAGTGATGTGCGAGTCGCTGGCCGCCTGGCTCCGCGAGGACGGATACCTGGTGGACACCGCCCCCTCGGGGCACGAGGCGGTCGAGAAGGCGCGCGAGCGGGATTACGCCATCTATTTCGTGGACCTGAAAATGCCCGGCGGCATGGACGGCATCGAGACCATGATGCAGATCCGCCGGCTTCATCCGGAGGCGTCGATCATCATCATTACTGCGTACGCCACTGTGGACACGGCTATCACCGCGATGAAGGAGGGTGCGCAGGAGTACATCGTCAAGCC
The DNA here is from genome assembly GCA_003167275.1 of Bryobacterales bacterium. Taxonomy (GTDB): domain Bacteria; phylum Acidobacteriota; class Terriglobia; order Bryobacterales; family Bryobacteraceae; genus JAIQFL01. The sequence continues at coordinate 3,795 of PMTT01000146.1, forward strand.
CTGCAATCCCGAAGAGATTTCGCTGCTGGTGAGCCGCATCATTAAGGTGAAGAACCTGCAACGGGAGAACACCATCCTGCGCAAGAAGCTGTCGCGGCAATACTCGGTTCACGACGTGATCAGCAAGAATCCGAAGATGCACGACATCCTGCGGCTGGCGCACGAAATCTCGAGCCTGCGGAGCACGGTGCTGATTCAGGGCGAGAGCGGCACGGGCAAGGAGATGGTGGCGCGCGCCATCCACAATTCGGGTGAGCGGGCGGCCAAAGCGTTCGTGGCGGTCTCCTGCGCGGCGCTGGCGGAGACCCTGCTGGAATCGGAGCTTTTCGGCCATGAGAAGGGCGCCTTCACGGGGGCCAATCAGCAGAAGCAGGGCAAATTCGAAATGGCCGACGGCGGCACCATCTTCCTGGACGAGATCGGCGACATCTCAGCCAAACTCCAGGTGGACCTGCTGCGGGTCCTGCAGGAGCGCTGCTTTTACCGGGTCGGGGGCTCGGAGGAAGTGCGTGTGGACGTCCGGGTGATCGCCGCCACTCACGTCAACCTCCAGCAGGCCGTGGCCGACGGCAAGTTCCGCGACGACCTGTTCTACCGCCTGAATGTGATTGAGATCCGCATCCCACCGCTGCGCGAACGCCGCGAGGACATTCCGCTGCTGGCGCACCATTTCATGGAGCGGCTGTCGCACGAGTTGGGCAAGGAGGTCGGCGACATCTCCGAGGGCGCGCTCAAGGTCCTGATGGACTACAACTGGCCGGGCAACGTGCGCGAGTTGGAAAACGCCGTGGAGCGCGCCATGGTCACCTGCCGGAGCCAGAGCTTGACGGAGGACGATTTCTCGTTCCTGGCGCAGAACGGAGTCACCAAGCATCTGGCGATACCCGCCGGGATGACTCTTGCCGAAATGGAGAAGCTGCTGATTCAGGCAACGCTCCAGCGGACCAGCGGGAATATCAAAGAGTCGGCCGCAGTCCTGGGAATCGACCGGTCGACGATCTACGAAAAGATCAAGAAGTACGAAATCCCCCGGTAGCGACGCCGTCTTCCGGGCTAGTTGTATGTGAGTGTCTTGGTAGTGATGCTTCCTCCGGTCATCAGGCCTAAATCCAGGCCGGTGGCCGTGAATTGTTGGAGGTTGCTGAAATTGGAGACGGTCAGCCCTCCGCCGTCGCCGGCAGGCAACGCCAGCAGCACAGGCACCGGAACAGAAAACTGGCCGGGGCTGACAGGAGCCAGACAGGTGAAGGTCACGGATACGAACTTGGCTCCAATGGTCACGGAGGAAGTTCCACCGATTGCCACGTACGTCCCGGGGGCTCCGCCGCTCCACGTGACGTTGACTCCCTGCGAGCGGGTCACGGAATTGATCTGGGCCGAGTTCGTCCAAGTGAGGAGCGACGGCACAATCAAGGTGGCGTTGAAGTGCTGGACATCCTTGCCGCCGGAGCCATTGTCGAACGTGAACGACCCGCCTGCAGTGGGAATGAAGCCGGCCGGAACGGTGGTTGCAGAAAAGTAACTTCCTGGAATGACCTGGCCGGCGACAGTGTCGCTTAGAGACAGCGATCCGCCCGGACCAGTGACCGCAATGGTGGTCCCGGCGTCCAAAGGCGTTACGATCGCGCTGGTTGTCTGAAGCGAGTTGGTGACCAGGCAACTGCCCACGGACACCGACCCGCTGCCGCCGAAACTGCTGGTAGCGAAAAAGGAGCCCCCCACGCTATTGGTTACCTGGGTGGTTCCATTCGAGATCGAGGTTGACTGGCTAACACTCAGGAAGCCCTCTTTGGCGGCCTTGCCGGTCAGACCCTGCAGAGGGCCGGATGTGTTGGGATCCGTGCAGGTTCGCCCTGTGGCCGCGATCGGGATGGTGACCGAGTTACTGACGATATTCCCGCTCACGATCGAGATTGCAACCTGGCAGCCAACAGGTACGTTGCCGGGAATCGTCAGGACCACCTGATCCACCCCGGGGTACTGCGATCTTCCCCGGTAAAGGATGACGGCCGCGGCACCGCCGACGAAGGCCTGCATGGGGATGTTGGTGAGATTGTCCTGTGCCTGCGGGAAGAGCTTGTCGTCGTCATTGGGATCGAAGCCCACGCCCGAGCCCCACAGCACGATGGTCTGATTCGGATTGGCGGAATTCGAAGTGGTCAGGATGGCGTTACTGGCGTCGTAGGCCGCGGCCAGGGTGCCGTTGTAGAACAGAATGCCGAAGGCGCTCTGCACCACGGTAATGGAAGCGGCCGGGCTGGTAGTCCCGTTGTTGGCCACCGTAACTGTGCCGGTGCCGAGGGGAGTGGATCCGGGCAGCACGGCGTCGATCTGGGTCGGCGAGAGGTAATAGAGCGGGCACTGCACGCTCGTGCCGCCGACGGTCACTTTGACACTCACGCCGCTCAGGGTTGTCTGCAATCCCGGGGACGCGCTGGACTGTAAGTCGGAGGTTGTATTGGCCAAGCCTGTTCCCTGGACGAAGAACAGCGTACTGGGAGCGATCCCGTAATTCGGCAGCCCCTGTGGAACCTGGCCGTAGTTGTTCTGGATCGAAGTGATGTTCGGTCCGGTGGGGACGGCGGCGATGAAGGTAGTGAACTGCAGGCCCAAGGATCCGCCCGCGGTGACGCTGGTAACCAGAATCTTGGCAAAGTTGCCGCTCTTCGTCTTGCACACGACGACCGTGTTGGTCGCTGGGGAGATCGAGGCACTCGAAAAGGGGAACACTGACAGTGTCGCTTGCGTGAGCGAGTCGTAGGTCGGCTTACCCACAGCACCCAGGGAGAACACGGTCGCGCCGGACTGCGGGGCGAGGGAAGTCCCGTTCCAAAGAAGGTCGCCGCCCGAACTGGCCGTGGCTCCGGTGTCCAGATTCAACATCGTGTTGACCGCCAATGTGGGTGTTCCACTCACGTCGGCCAAAGCTGCGACGGGTAGCGTAAACATCGCTACGGCACAGGTCAACAATCGTCTTCGCGTCATTGCTTTCATCTCTCCTCACCCCAGGAGTTGAATGGCGTAATCCCTTACGGGCAGCTTGCCGAGTCTTGCCGACCGGTTGGCAAGCTAAAGCATACCGTACAACGGCCCCGGTGACACCTCAAATTCTGGCTGGAGTAGTACTCGGAAAACAGCCAGGGCCGAACGCGGATGAGCGTAAGCGTACATTGGCGAGCGGACCAGACGTGGCTAAAGCCGGCTGACAGTCGACAAAAAACGATCGTCTGTCCTACCCCGCCACGCGCTCCATGCAGCCGCCGCCGCAGATGGTNNAGATCCTGGAGAGCCTGCGCCCGGTCCACGCTGCCGTTCTTACCCAGCCACACGCGAATCGAAATCAACGACGGCAGATCCACCCGCGCATTGTCGAGCGGCACGACATCCTGCACCGAGATCTTGGGCTGCGAGTTCTCCTCGGGCAGAACCAGACCGGCCACCAGCACCGCCTGATCCTCCACTATGAAGGGCGCCAGCCGCTCGTAGCTGTTCGCGAAGACCATGGCCTCCATCGACCCGCTACGGTCCTCGATCGTCATCACCGCCCACGGCTTCCCTTCCTTGTTGCGCTTCTTCGTGATCCCCGTCAGCACGCCGCACAGCTTCACCTCCGCGTTCTTCGCGAGTCCCTCCAGACTAGAGCTGTCGTGGGTTGCCAGTTCCTTCACCTTCTCCAAATAGCGGTCGAGCGGATGCCCGGTGACCCAGAATCCGAGCATCTCCTTTTCGCTGGCCAGCTTCTCCTTATCGGTCCAATCCGGCACTTTGGGCAGCGGCATGGAGTGCGGCTCACCGGCCCCGAGCAGTTCGCCGAAGAGGCCGACCTGACCCGATTCGCGATCGCGCCACGCGCGTTGGCCCGCCTCCATCGCACCTTCCACCGCGGCCATCTTCTGCGACCGCGTGCCCTCCAGCGAGTCCATTGCGCCCGCGCGGATCAGGCTCTCGATCATGCGGCGATTCACCGCTCCCACGTCCACCTTCTCGCAGAAATTGTGCAGCGACCCGAAGCGGCCCACCTCGGCGCGCGCCCGTCCGATGGCCTCCACCGCCGCCTGTCCCACGTTCTTCACGGCTCCGAGGCCGAAGCGAATCGCCTCCCCATCGGGTGTAAAGCTCCAGTCCGAATGGTCCACATCGGGAGGCAGAATCTCGATCTGCATTTCCCGGCATTCGTTGATGTATTTCACTACCTTTGCCGTGTTGCCGGTTTCCGAAGTCAGCAGCGCCGCCATGAAGTCCACGCGATAGTGGGCCTTTAGGTACGCCGTCACGAACGCCAGGTAGGCATACGCCGCCGAGTGCGACTTGTTGAAGCCGTAGCCCGCGAACTGCTCCATCAGATCGAAAATCTTCTCGACCTTCTTCTGCGGGAAGCCGCGCTCCATGGCGCCGTGTACGAAGCGCTCGCGCTGCTTGACCATCTCCTCCAGCTTCTTCTTGCCCATGGCGCGGCGCAGCAGGTCGGCATCACCCAGCGAATAGCCGGCGATGCGATTGGAGATCTGCATCACCTGCTCCTGGTAGACGATGACGCCGTAGGTCTCTTCCAGCAGTTCCTTCAGCTCCGGAAGATCGTATTGCACCGCGCGCCGCCCCCATTTGCGCTCGATGAAATCGTCCACCATGCCGCCCTGGATTGGACCTGGGCGGTAGAGGGCGTTGAGCGCCGTAAGGTCCTCCAGCCGGCTGGGCTGGTAGCGCCGCAGAATGTCCTTCATCCCGCTCGATTCGAACTGGAACACGCCGCTGGTGAAGCCCTTCGAAAAGACCTCGTAGGTCTCTTTGTCATCGAGCGGCAGGTCCTCCGGCACCAGGTCCACGCCGTGCCGTTTCTTGATCAGCCGCAGGGCATCCTGGATCAGCGTCAGGGTGGTCAGCCCCAGGAAATCCATCTTGAGGAGCGCCAGCTTGTCGAGACCGTTCATGTCGAACTGCGTCACAATTTCGTCGCGGTTCGTCTTGTAGAGCGGCACCAGTTCCTTGAGGGGCTGGGGCGAGATCACCACGCCGGCCGCGTGGACCGAACAGTTGCGCGCCAGTCCCTCCAGCCGCAGTGCGACCTTGAGCACATCGTCGATGCGAGGGTCCTTCTTGGCCGCATCCGCGAAGCCCGGCTCCATCGCCATGGCATCGGTGAGCGAGATGTTCAGGACGTTGGGCACCAGTTTGGTGACACGCTCCACGTCGGCGAACGGGATTTCCAGAACGCGGCCCACGTCCTTGATGGCCGCGCGCGCCTGCAGCGTGTTGAAGGTGATGATCTGCGCCACCTGCTCGCGGCCGTACTTTTCGGTGACGTATTGGATCACCTCGCCGCGCCGGTTCATGCAGAAATCGACGTCGATATCGGGCATGCTCACGCGCTCGGGGTTCAGAAAGCGCTCGAACAGCAGCCCGTACTGCAGGGGGTCGATATCGGTGATGGCCATGGCGTAGCCCACCAGGCTCCCCGCCGCCGACCCGCGGCCCGGCCCCACCGGAATCCCCTGCGCCTTAGCGTACCGGATGAAGTCCCAGACGATCAGAAAATAGCCCGAGAACTTCATCTTCTGGATCATCTTGATTTCGCGATCCAGGCGCTCCGCGTATTCCGACAGGTCGTGCTTCAGGCCGCCCTTGGCGCGCAGAGCTTCCAGGCGCGGACGCCGCTTCTCGAAACCCTGCCGCGCCACGAACTCGAAGAAGGTATCGGCCGAGTGGCCTTCGGGAACGTCGAACTTGGGAAACGGCTCCTTGACCTTCTCCAGCTTGACGTCGCAACGCTGGGCGATCTCCCAGGTGCGGTCGAGCGCGTCTTCCAGTTCGCCGAACAGCTCCATCATTTCGTCGCGCGACTTCAGATAGAAGTCGGGCGTGCTCCAGCGCATGCGGTTGGGGTCGTTCATGCCCTTACCGGTCTGGATGCACATGAGGATTTCGTGGGCCCGCGCGTCCTCTTTCCGCAGGTAGTGGGAATCGTTGGTGGCCACCAGGGGCAGCCCGGTATCGTGCGAGAGCCGGTTCAATTGCGGGGTGAGGCGCTTGTCCTGTTCCAGGTGATGGTCCTGGACCTCGAGGAAGAAGTTGTTCTTGCCGAAGATGTCCGCGTAGGTGTGGGCTTGGCGGCGCGCCTCTTCGTACTTGTCGGAGAGGATGGTCTCGGGAATATGGCCGCGCAGGCAGGCGGACATCGCGATGAGCCCCTTGGAGTGGCTGGACAGCAGGTCGAGATCGACGCGCGGCTTGTAGTAGAAGCCATCCAGGTAGGCCGTCGAGACCAGGCGGATGAGGTTGCGATAGCCTTCCTGGTTCTCGCACAGCAGGACGAGGTGATTGTAGCGGTCGCTATCGGAGCGCGTCTTGTGGCCCTGCTGGGAAACATACATCTCGCACCCGATAACGGGATGGACGCCAGCGGCCTTGGCGGCGTTATAGAACTTGACCGCGCCGAACAGGTTGCCGTGATCGGTCATGGCGACGGCGGGCATCTTCTGTTCGACCATGATCTTCATCAACTGGTCGATATCGCAAGCGCCGTCGAGCAGGGAGTAGTCGGTATGGCAATGCAGGTGGACGAAGGACATCGTTTTAAGTCGGCTCCTCAGATAGCACAGGCGAGCGGGCCTGCGTGCCGCCCGGGGGAGGGAGTGGATAGCTTCATTCTACTGCTTTCGCGGGAGGGGGGGAGGAGGGGGAGCGGGGGTCGGCGTGGGGCAAAATGAAGGAACGAACCNNCAATTTTTTGTTGATTCGATGGGAGTTGTGCGAAATTGGCTTTGGGTTCGAAACGGGGGGCGGCTGCCATGGCCCGGGATCGGAGAGGACGGTTTTGAAGGAACTGGCTGGGGAGGTGGCCTTGCGTTCGGCCGAGCGGCGTCCGCGCCGGTCTTCCGGTCTTCTGTGACGCATCTTTGCAGCGAGGTGCAAAATGAATTGTGCGGTTTCTAAGTCGAGTTCTTTGTTTTGTTTACGGGGAAAAATCGAAATTTTGTGACGCATCTTGGCGTGTGTTTTGCAAGATGCGTCACGAGCTTTCGACGCGGATTCTGCCACCTCAGGAGTGGGGGTGCGGCGTTTACGCTCGGGGGGCTTGGGGCCGCTGGACAAGGGGTCGTTGACGCGGGTGTCTGGAAGTTGTTTTTCGGAAGTCATGTCCGTCCAGCTAATTAGGGTAACTGGCCGACACCAGCGCGGAGGAGTGAAGTGCTTTATTTTCATGGCGATTTGGCTTGTGACTGGGGTTTGAAGGGAAGGTCGGGCATGTGGGGCCGAGCGAGGGGCAGGGCGCGTAAACTATTGAGGGAACAGGGGAAAGGAGCCGACGGGTTGAACTTTGCGAATCCGCGCGTCCACCGGCATCAAGCCGGCCGGCGAAGTGGAGACGTAACGGCGTACTCGACGGACATAGGATTCGTCATGCGCTTCGAAGCGTCGAGAATCTCGAAACTCACCATGTTGCCGCCGGCGTCGTAGTCCAGGATGACGCCGGGCTTCTCCTCATCGCTTTCCGCGATCGGGGTGTCGTTCAGCAGGACGCTCAGGACGTCCACTTCGGGATCGTAGATTACTTTCATTCGGCACTCCAGTACTTCTCAATCTTGCTGGTCCGGTAAACCGTGATAATTACAGGTGGTTGTTCCTCTTCGGCCACGACGACACGCAACAGGTATATTCTCCCATCTCCGAACCGTACCTGCGACTGGTAAATCCAACGGCCCAAGTGGGATTCGTCGACAAGTCGGTATGTGCTTGCGGAGCAGAACGTAGCCTTGCGAAGGGCTCGCGACCGCCTGCTCCCCCGCCTCATAAGCGGCGAGATCGTCGCATGAGTCGATTGAAGCGGAGTACGGCGGGAGGCCAACCCGGCGCGTATGCGGTACGCTGGAACATAGAGCAGCATGGCAACTCAGAACAACCTTCGTATCCCGGACGATCTGCTGAGCTCGGTGAATGAAGCGGCGAGTGCGGAGGGGAAAACGACAGACGAACTTGCGGCGGATGCTCTGCGGCGATACCTGGCACACCGAAAGCCGGAAGAACTCGGCGACTATGGACATGAGCAGTCGCGCCGGCTTGGCTATGCCGAGGCGGATGTCGCCCGCTTGTTCGCTGAATCCCGGCGTGAGGACGGGTCGACGGACTGTAGCCGTCTTGCTTCACTGACTTGTGAACCTGCGGTCCCGGCATGGCTGGAACCCACGGCCCAATCGCTCTTGGCTTTGCTCCGGTTGCCTCAAGATTGGGATGGCTATGGGGCTGTCCAGATTCAGGAACAGATCGCGCAGAAGGCGCTGATGGTCCTGGTTGAAGTTATGGAGAACGATGCGCTCGCGCCGAGCGTCGTTCCCCTGAGCGACGGCGGTATTCAGGTCGAGTGGCACCGGCGGGGCCGGAACATCGAAATCGAATTCCCTGCCAGCGAGGAGCCGGGCTTCTACTATTACGAGGATGGCAGCGAAATGGAAAGCGAAGGACAGGTCTCCAGAAACTACAATCGGATCCATGCGTATATCGCAAACCTGAAGTGAGATCTGCCCGAGCATGCCGACACAACCATTTCGACGATCCCAATATCCCCGATGAGGAACGGCTCTTCCGCCGCATACACCTGACCCACATCGTGCAGGGTGATGGCGGGAAAAGCGAGGTGTCCTCGGCCGCGTTTCGCGACATCGAGCTCTCCGTGAATCTGGAGTAGGTGATGCAAGCCGCTGGGCGAGCGCCCCAGGATTCGTTGAAGGACCATCCCAACGATCTGCTGATGAGCCTCGCCGCCGGCACGTGCCGCCGGAACGGGCAGATTGTGGGCCCGGACCCGCAACCCGAGGAACCGGCGCACGGCTACGCATTCGGCAAGAAGAGCAAGAGCGTCCAGCGGGCGCTTCGGGACGCGGCGGGATGGATCGCGCCGGGTGCAGCGCCATCCTGGGAGGAGATCCGCTTGCGGAGGGAACGGGGCTTCATGAAATGAAGTCGGCCAGGGTAGGGAGGTAGCAGATACGGTCCGCCCACTCATCGGGTTCTGTCAGGTCCCAGATTAATTCCCAATACTGTTCACTTTGGGCGCGGGTGCACGCACGGCGTCGGCAGGCCGATTGAAAATCGGCCTTGGCCGGCTTTCAGCCGGCTTGTAGGCTGGCGTCCGGTGATCGGCGCGAAGAAGCGCCCGTTGACCTCACGCAAGTTCCAGTCCTCGCCGGAGCGCATGCACCGGGGAGAGTATCTGGTGCACGCCGTCGCCAAGTGCATGGGATGCCACTCCAAATACGAGGAGAAGGCGGAGCATCAGAAAGGGGAGCCACCGGTGCTGCTCTCTAAGGAAGGCGCTGGTGCAGTCCTTTTTGAATCCGCAGATGCCGGAGTCCGTATCGTCGGTCCCAACCTCACGTCCGATCCGGAAACCGGCCTCGGCAAATGGAGCGATGACGCCATCGCCCGGGCCATTCGCGAAGGCATCGCCGATGATGGACACGCCCTGTTTCCCTTGATGCCCTACGAGCACTTCCGCATTATGTCCGACGAAGACCTGGCCTCCGTCGTGGTCTTCCTCCGCAGCCTGCCGCCGGTCCGCAACGAACTGCCCCCGGCCAAAATCCCGTTCCTTTTCGCCCGCCTCACCCTGGGGGTGCCACAACCGGTGACGGAACCCGTGCCGGAACCGGACCGGTTAACACCCGCCACGCAGGGCGCGTACCTGGCCAAGCTCGGAACCTGCACCGACTGCCACACGCCGCGCAATTCCAGATTTCAGCCGATCCCGGAGCTGGAGATGGCCGGCGGCACTCCGATGGGCTGGGGGGATGGAGCGGCCACCGCCAATCTCACGCCGGATGCTTCCGGCATCGTCTACTACGACGAGGCGCAGTTCATCGAGGCCATACGCACCGGCTATGTTGGCGCGCGCACGCTGAACTCGGCGATGCCCTGGTGGGAATTCCGCAACCTGACGGACGATGACCTGAAGGCGGTGTTCGCCTGGCTGCGCACTCTCAAACCCCGGCATCACAAAGTGGACAACACGGAGCCACCCACGCTATGCAAGCTCTGCGGCAAGAAACACGGATTCGGGGATCGCAACTAGCTTCGCTGGTCCTGCCGCCCTCCCACATCCGAGTTTGCACGACCGGTTGCGTGCGCTGCGCATCAGAACGGGATCTTCGTAACCAGATTCACCCATTCCTCGGGCCGACTGCCAGCCCAAATGAGAATCAGCGTCTCAGCGACGTCTCGAACGGGCGCATGCTGTGGGATGACAAGCAGAACACCGGGACTCGTTCCACCTAACCGGATGAACTCCGCCAGCCGGGGCGGCATCGTGCGCTTGTCATGGCTGACGAGAATCCGGCCTTGCTCCGATGCGAAGCGCAACACCAGTTCGTCGTCCAGACCGTCCAATCCCGCGGTCTGGGCTGTCTTGAAATCGATGCTGGGCTCACGGCGCAAGGTCGCATCGACAATGAACCTCTTCAGATCGTTGTCTGCCTGGAACCTAATGCTCACCGCGGTTTGGCCAATTCCTCGCGGGCCTTTTGCAAGCGGGTATAGAGTTCCGGACGGGAGTGGCTCAGATGGGGGACACTACGATCCAGTTCCTCTTCACCTTCCCGGACGTTGCGGTCGACTTCACCTTGATGGGCCAAGTAGAATGTGATCGCGCCATACACTTGCTCCAGCCGTAGAGAAGGAAAGTTCTGGCGGATCGTCTCCGGCGACTCGCCATCGTTAAATGAGTAAACGATCGAGTCCAACGATATACGTGTCCCCTTGACGTAATAACCACCATTGCGTTGTTCCACGTATTCGGCAATCATCGCCATTTCCCCTTAATCATTATAGGACCGGTGGGGAAGCAGGAAATTGGACAATACGCAGATCGGCTCTCGGTCGAGAGTTTCTCAAAAACGCTAAAACCGCGTCACTTCCGTAAAATTGAAATCCCGCACCTTCATCGCCGGCGCCACCAGGTCGAACGACTCCTCCCCGGACGCGCGCACCGCCGGCGAAAGGGCCTCCACATTCGACAGCATCTCAATCAGGCTCTGGTTGAACCGGAAGTTGCGCAGTCCCGCCGTCACGACGCCGCCTTCCACCAGGAACGTGCCGTCGCGCGTCATTCCCGTGAAGATCTTCTCGTACGGGTCCACCTCGCGGATGTACCAGAGCCGCGTCACCAGAATGCCGCGCTCGGTGGATGCCACCATGTCCTCCACGGACGTATCGCCGCCCGCGATCACGATGTTCATCGGCGCCTCGCCGAGCTCGTTGGGCAAGGGGAAACCATGGCCGGTCGGCTCCACTCCTGCGAGCGCGGCCGCCTGCCGGCCGTAGGCGATCTCCCGCACCACCCCGCGATCCACCAGCGTTAACCGCTTTCGCGGCACGCCTTCGCCATCGAACGGCGCGCCTGCCTGGCCCGGGTGCCACACATCGTCGTGGATGGTAATGTTCTCGCCGAACAGCTTCTGTCCCATGCGATCGTTCAGAAAGCTGCGGCCATCCCGAATCGCAGTCGCGCTGAAATCCATGAACATCTGGCCGGCCAGGTCGAGCACCGCGGCCGGCTCCAGAATCACGGTGTAGCGCCCTGGCTCCAACTCGCGAGGCGCGCGCGACGCGGTGGCCTTGCCGGCGGCCCTTCGCGCCAACCCCACCGGATCCAGATCGGCATGATTGCAGGCGCTCGCCTTGGCCCATCCGGAACTGTCGGACGCCATCGCGGTGATGGAGAATCGAGCCATGGTCTCCTGGTACCAGGCTGAGACTCCCGCTGAATTGAACAGTACGACGCCTGATTTCCCAGTAGAGTAGATTCCAGCGGCGGTCTGGCTGGCGCTTTCTACTTCCCCAATTGCTTCCGCCACCGTTCTCGCCCGTTCGTCGGGAGTCATCTCGGCGGTTTCATCGAAATCCCGGTCCTCCGGATACTGAGTCGGGTCTTCCAACTCGTGGTCCGCCAGTGGCAGCAGGTCGGGGTCTGGAGAGGTCAAGCGGGTGATCGCGATGGCCTCCTCCACTACGTCGCGTATGCCGGTCCGGTCGAGACGATTCGTAGAAGCGTTCGCCGTTCGCTTTCCGATTACAGGCCGTACGGAAAGTTGTGTCGTCTGCTCCGCCACGTTCTGGTGAATCGCGTTGTTGGCGAAACGTGTGAGGGCTTCGTTCGATATGGTGATGACGGCTTCCACGTCATCCACACCACACGAGCGAGCCGTTCTCACCACATGCCCCCAGATGTCTTCCGGGTTAACCCCCATACGCACTCCCCACCTTGATCTTCCGAAAACGCGAGGGGCTGGCCCCGTGGCCCGTCCCCATCACCTGCTCGGGTTGGCCTTTGCCACAATTCGGGACACCCCACAGCGTCCAGTGCTCCGGCCCTGCTATCGCCGTGCAGGCATTCCAGAACTCCGTGGAGATCCCGCTATAACTCGGGTTCTTCAGCATGCGGACGCGCTTGCCATTACGCATCTCCCAGCCGATCTCGCAGCCGAACTGGAAGTTGTAGCGCTTGTCGTCGATCGACCAGCTCTTGTTCGTCTCCATGTAGATCCCATGGGGAACATCCATCACTTCGTCGAGCGATTGCTCGCCTGGCTTGAGGCTCACGTTGGTCATGCGGATCAACGGCAGCCGCCCCCATCCGTCGGCCCGCATGCAGCCATTCGATCGCGATTGCCCAACCTCGGCCGCGGTCTCCCGCGAGGTCATATAGCCCACAAACCGGCCGTTGCGGATGATGTCGGTCCCCTGCGCCGGCACGCCCTCATCGTCGAAGGCGAAGGTGCCCAGACCGGGGCCGTGTTCCAATCGCGCGTCGCAAACCACATTCACGATCTCCGAACCGTAGCGCAGCCGGTCGAGATGGTTCAGCGTCAGGAAACTCATTCCCGCGTAGTTGGCTTCCGTGCCGAGCACGCGGTCCAGTTCGATGGGGTGGCCGATGGACTCGTGAGTCTGCAGCCCCAGTTGCGAACTGTCCACGATCAAATCGAATTCCCCTTCGGGGCACTGATCCGCCGAGTGGAGAGCCACCGCTTCTTCGGCCATGCGCGGGGCGTTCTCCAGCAGCCGCAGCTCGTCCACCAGTTCGTAGCCTTTCAACTGGTACTGCCCGCCGAACGAGTTAGGGTAGGATCGCTTCTGGATTTCGCCGTCCTTGTAACAGAGCGCCGTAAAGCCGGCGCCCGAGAGATAGCGGGTCTGGTCGATCAGGCTTCCCAGCGTGGAGGCGAAGACTTGCCGCTTGCGCTCGAAGTTCATCGAGGCCTCCGCCAGGTTGACTCCGGGTGTATGGCGCAATTCCGCGTCCACCGCCAGCAGCACGCCGAGCTTCTGGTCCACCGGAACGGAGAACGGGTCGATGGAAAACGGCGATACCCAGGTGGCCTCGTACTTCTCCTCCGGCGCCAGCGAGACTTCCCGTTTCCGTGCCGCGGTGCTTGCCCGCGCGATCTCTAGCGCAAGCTGGGCAGCCGCTTCTACGCCCTCGCTGGTCAGTTCGTCGGTAGCCGCGAACCCCCAGCAGCCGGACACCAGCACGCGAATTCCGATTCCCACGGATTCGTTGCTGGCAACATGCCCCGCCTTGCCGTTCTTGGTCGTGATTTCCTGCTCACGGCTCTCGATGGCGCGAGCGTCGGCGTAGGTCACGCCGCGCCGCGCCACCGCGTCCAACGCGCGCAATGCCAAGTCCTTCATCGCGGGGTAATGAGGCCACCGAGCTTATCCTGCTCGCTCGATGCAGTCCTGGGGAACCGCGTGGAGTAGGCCTCGGGATATTTCAGCCCGGAGCCGGTGTTGTAGAGGACAATCCGGTCGCTGGGCTTGAGGAATCCCGAAACCAACAGCTTCCGGGCCGCCGACACACAGGCCGCCCCTTCCGGAGCCCCGTAGATACCCTCGTCGGAGGCCATTTGGACACCGGCATCCAGCATCTCGTCGTCGCTCACCGCGATGGCCGTTCCGCCGCTCTCGCGGACCGCCTGCAGCGTCAGGACATCTCCCAGCGGCTTGGGCACGCGCAGCCCGGCCGCCACCGTGTGGGCACCCTCATAGAACCGGCTGCGCGGCTCGTTCTCCTGGAAAGCCCGCACGATCGGCTGGCAACCCTCGGCCTGCACCGCGATCATCTTGGGCCGCCGCGAGCCGATCCACCCGAGCCTCTCCATCTCGTCAAACGCCTTCCACATGCCGATCATGCCCACGCCGCCGCCGGTCGGATAGAAGATGGCCTCCGGCAGTTCCCATCCCATCTGCTCGGCCACCTCGTACCCCATAGTCTTCTTGCCCTCGATGCGGTACGGCTCCTTGAGCGTGCTGACATCGAACCAGCCTTCGGCCGGACCCCGCTCCGCCACCATCCTTCCGCAATCGCTGATCAGCCCGTCGATCAACGTGACGTGGGCGCCGTAAGCCTTGCATTCCAGGTAATTGGCTTGCGGAACGTCGCGGGGCATGAAGATGTGCGCCTCGATTCCAGCCGCCGCCGCATACGCCGCCATGGCGCTGGCCGCGTTGCCCGCCGAGGGAATCGCCACTTTCTTGATTCCCAGTTCCACGCACATCGAGACCGCGCAGGCCAACCCCCGCGCTTTGAAGGAACCTGTCGGATTCAATCCTTCGTCTTTCACCCACAGCGCCTCGGCGCCGATCCGTGCTCCCAAGCGGCGCGTGTGGATGAGCGGCGTCCAGCCCTCCCCCAGAGTGACGATGGACGCGTCGGCTGGTGGCAGCACCGGCGAATAGCGCCACATGCTGGCAGGCCCGTTTGACACCTCACGCCTCTTCCAGCGGGGGCGGATCGCGTCCAGGTCGTACCGTACCAGCAGCGGGCCCCCACAACTACAGAGGTTCGCGATCTTCCCCGCGTCCAGCCTGGCCGCACAGAGGCTGCATTCTAAATACGTCGCTTTAGGCATCCAGTAAAAAGTCTAGCATCGTGCACTCCAACAAAGTGGCGCAAGCACCACCTTGCCCTTTGCCGTCTCGACTCGCGGGGACGTCTGGCGCGATGTCCTCCGCCGCACACGGAGAGACTGACCACCCGTCACCCGCCCATTGGGAGCAACCGTCCTGAAGGGTGCCTTGCCGACCGAAAAAGGTCAAAAGTACTGGCGGCAATATACCCCCAAAGTCCTGTTACCCACCTGTTACTGGGGGCCCTAGGATTGAGAGGCCATGTCGTGGTGCAATCGGTACATGAACGTCATCGACGCTTCAGTATTCGCCCTGCTGGCCCTGGCCGATATCGCACTAATGGTCCATATGCGGCGCGCCCGCCGGCGGCGCCTCGTCGACGAGCGGATGATGCGAGCCCTGCGGTTCGCCCTCCAGCGCGAAATCAGCGCACAGGCATTCGCCCCGCGGGTGAAGCCGTGGGCCCTACGCCGCGCAGGCTAAATCAGCCGTCCAGGTACTTCACGGCAGTTCGACCATGAGCGGCCGGCGCACGGTCTCCTGTCTTCCTGGCTTCTTGACTCCGCTTCACCGGCGCCCCGTTCCCTCCGCCGAATTCCGTGATAGAGTACCCTCCATGCGCTGGCTTTTCCTGTTCGCGGCTTTGACCGCTCCGCTCTCCGCCCAACTCGCCGCCCCGAATGACAGTGGCGTCTCCATGGGACATGTCCACCTGATGGTGGCGGACCCGGACGCACAGAAGAAAGTGTGGGTCGATGTGCTGGGCGCGGAAGTGACCCACACCGGAACGCTCGAAATGCTCAAACTGCCCGGCATCTTCATCGTGGTGGGCAAGTCCCGAACACCGCCGGCGGACGGCTCGGAGGGGTCCACCGTGAACCACGTCGGCTTCCTGGTAAAGAGCTACGCCGATATGAAGGCCAAGTTGACCGCGGCCAAGCTGGAGTTAGCGACGGACAATGCCAACACCAAGCAGCTCATGGTGAACTTTCCCGAAAAGGTCAAGGTGGAGTTCACCGAGGATGCGACGCTCAAAGTCCCCATCACGCTGCATCACATCCACAACTCCACCACCGATCCGGAGAAGCTGCGCGCCTGGTACGTCAAGACTTTCGGCGCCAAGGCCGGGACGCGGGGCACCTATCTAGCCGCTATGATCCCCGGAGGCGAGGTCGATTTCCGCAAGGCGCAACAGGCTGAGGCACCGACCAAGGGCCGCTCCCTGGACCACATCGGCTTCGAGGTGAAGAATCTGGAAGCGTTCTGCCAGAAGCTGCAGGCGGACGGCATCACCTTGGACATGGCCTACCGCGACGTGCCCACAATCGGCCTGAAGATCGCCTTCCTCACGGACCCGGACGGCACTCGGATTGAGTTGACCGAAGGCCTGGCGGGACATTAAGTCAATGGGTAGGCTTCCTTGCCCATGGTGAATGCTCCATGCTGGAGACGGGCCGGGAGTCAGCGTGCGAACACGTGCCGTGACATAGAGGGCAAGTGGTGGACCTGGTTTTGCCACTCTACGGCGTCGGACACTGCCCACACCATCACCAGTGCCTCGACAACTGGCCCAAGCGGCGCGAACTGTGAGACAAGAAAGACGCCAGGGCTCGACTTCCCATCGGCAAGGCGCCTCCGGAAGTGCTCCAGCATCGTCTGACGGTCGTGAGTGATCAGGATGCGGCATCGGTTGGCGGCGATTTCGAGGACTTCGGGATCCGGAACCCCTTCGAGTTCGCTGTCCGCAGCCGAGGCAAAATCAATCGCCGACTCGCGTTGGCGGACAGCAACAACGATCCTTTGGTGGAGGTCGGCGTCAGCTTGGAATTTGATCAAGGTCGCGGTTCGCCCATCTCGGTGCGGGCACGCTGCAGCTTCTCCCAGAGACCGGGATTGGCTTCGGAGAGAGGGATGGTGTTGGCCTCGAACTCGCGGGCACTTTCTTCCAGGCGCTTGTCGATCTCAGCTTTGTGATCGAGGTAGAAGGCGATCGCGCCGTAGACCCTTCCCAGGCTCCCCACGAGAGGATACCCCTCCAGGATTTGGTCGGGGGCCTCGCCACGATTGAAGGCGTACACAACCGAGTCCAGCGAGATGCGCGTCCCGGCCACGTAATGGCCTCCGTTGCGCTGTTCGACGTACTCGCCACCCATAGTTGACTCCCAACTTGATTATACGCGTAGGGTGGTTCGAAGTCCGATCGAGTGCACGCTTCACCGTGTTTCGATTTCCGCAGCCTCGTCGGCGTCCAGGCGGAACTCCAGCGCTCCGAGCACGCCTCGGGCCTGTTCGGCCGACCGCATGCCTACGATCGCGGCCGTGACCGCCGGATGGCGCAGCACCCAGGCAATCGCCACCACGCCGGCCGGGACGCCGTGACGCTCGCCGATCTTCTGCATGAGCTCCGCCAGCTTCAGGTTGTGGCTCAACTGCGGCTCCTGGAAGGCCGGCGCACGCTTCCGGAAATCGTCCTGCGGGAGACTGGCCACGCGCTCCCTGGTCATCTTCCCCGTCAATAGCCCGGACTTCATGGGCGAATAGACAATCGCGCCGATTCCGTGCTGTTGGCAGTACGGCAGCATCTCCTTTTCGATTTCGGGAGAGATGGCCGAGTAGGGCGGCTGCAGCGACGTGATCGGCGCAATCTTGCGGCACCGCTCCAACTGGGCCGCGTCGAAATTCGAGACGCCGATCCATCGGACCTTGCCTTCCTCCTGGAGCTTGGCCAGCGCGCCCCAGCCCTCTTCCACATCCTCGTCCGGCTGCGGCCAGTGGATCTGGTAGAGGTCGATGACCTCCACCTGCAGGCGCCGCAGGCTGGTCTCGCACTCCTTGCGGATGGAATCGGCCTTCAGGACGCCCTTGATTTCTCGATTCTCGTTCCAGGTGCGTTCGCACTTGGTGAATACATAAGGACGCGGGCCCGATCGTCCGGCGAGCGCCCGCGCCACCACTTCCTCGGAATGCCCCAGACCATACACGGCGGCCGTGTCGATCCAATTCACACCGTGGTCCAGCGCCTCGTGAATGGCTGCAATGGACTCATCATCGTCCTGCGGACCCCAGGCGAAAGCCCATCCTCCGCCGCCCATGGCCCACGCCCCAACGCCGATCGGCGTCAATTCCATATCGCTATTACCGAGCCGTTTCATCTGCATCTTCTCTACAATATCGCGTAGGGTATGCTTTAGCTTGCCCGCCATCATCAAAGGTGGGCAAGCCGAAGCAGCGAAGCATACCCTACTTGACTTCTCTGTTACAGTCACGTGACGATGTATGCGGTCCCCTAATGACGAACCCGCTCCCCCTCCATATATTTCTGATGCGTCTCAGTGTGGCGTTGGTCTTGGGAGCGGTGATCGGCACCGAACGCGCCTGGCACCATAGGATGGCCGGCCCCCGAACCAATGCGCTGGTGGCGTGCGGATCGGCGGCCTTTCTGATGATGGGGTCGCTCCTCGGCGGCGACGGCGCCGCCCGGCTCGCGGCACAGATCGTCTCCGGGATCGGATTTCTGGGTGGAGGTGTGATCCTGAAGGAAGGCGCCAACGTACGTGGCCTCAACACCGCGGCCACCATCTGGTGCGCGGCTGCCATCGGGACACTAGCCGGGGCGGGCCAACTCCCTTACGCGGCGATGGTGGCGGCCTGCGTGGTGATTGTCAATCTGGCTTTCCGGCCTTTAACCTACAAGCTGAACCCACCGGTTTCCTCCGAGGCGTTTTACGAACTGGAAATGTTTGCGAAACCCGTGGATGTGGTCCACTGCCGTTCGCTCCTGCTCAACACCATGGGCCGAGACGTGCTGACCTTGCTTTCGCTGAAATCCAGAGCCTTAGACGAACGGGTGCGTCTCACCGCGTGCTTGAAAGCCGACAGCGCATGTGACCGGGTCGTGGAACAACTGGTGGCGAGGTTGTTATGCGACGAGTCGCTCTCCGGTGCAAGCTGGAAGCCGCTTCCCGCGATGTCCCCGGTGGATGTCATCCCGGAGGAAGACCCTCTGCGCGCCGCCGCCCCCTAGTGGCACGGGCATTCTTGCCTGTGTTGGTTTGATGCAAGAGAACCAACACAGGCAAGAATGCCTGTGCTACGGCTCACGAAAACAGCAAAAAACCCTCTTGACGAGCTTCCGCCGTGGCGTTACGATTGGTAACGTTACGATTGGTAGCCCACTATGCCACGCGCCAAGAGCCTAGGTTCTCTCGAACAGCAGGTGCTCGAATTCCTCTGGCAGCAGGGCCCTTCCACGGGCGAAGCCGTGCGATCGGCGCTGTCGAAGGATCGGCCCTTGACGGACTCGACCATCCGCACCGTGCTCCGGCGCCTGGAAGCCAAGCAATACGTGAACCACAGCGTGGAGGCACGCCAGTTCCTGTATTCCAGCGTCCGGCAGCCCCGAAAAGTCGCCGCAGATGCCGTCCGCGACATTCTGAAGCGATTTTGCCGTGGATCCATGGAGGAGTTGCTGGCGGGCATGGTGGACCATCGCGTCGTCGAGGCATCCGAGCTTCGGCGCCTGACTGAAAAGATCGAAGCCCGGGAACGGGAGGGGAGGGACAAATGAACTGGTTCGCTCTAATGTTCATCCGGCCACTGGTGGTGGTAGCGGCAGCCTGGTTGATTCTCCGGATCTGTCGGGTCCAACATCCGGCCTCGCAACACGCGGTGTGGAGTGCCGCCTTGGGCGGAATGTTGGCCATCGTGCCACTCAGCGTCGTCCTGCCACGTTGGAACCTTGCGCTTCTGCCGGCGAGACCGGCTACGATCCTCCACTCCGAGGCGTCGACGCCATCGTCGGCTCCCGCTCCTCCTGGTCCTGTCGAGCTGGCGGCGACCCGCGTCACCGCCACCCGATCCGCTCCGTCGCGGCCGAGTCAACTTCCGAATCCGGCGATGCCGTTGGCGCTGGCCGCGTATCTGGCGGGTGTATTTGCCGTCGCCGGGAGACAGCTCACGGGACGGATTCTGATGAT
>PMTT01000146.1:23723-25937 GCA_003167275.1 Bryobacterales bacterium
GCCCCACCAGGGCAATGCCGGCACCGGTTTTCATACCGATCTTTGCCCGCCGCGGAGGGCCAGGAACACTCTTGATCGGCCGCTTGCGAGAGTCGAGCGACGTGGTCGTGCCGGTCACCGCGGGATTCTGGTCTCCAAAGGTGATCTTGCCAACAGGCTGGCGGAAGTGGTCGAAGTTCGCGCGCCGCTCGGTGTTGCGGCATGAATTCGCGCACATCCGCCGGGGAGATCTCCTGACCTCGGCGATGGCCGACTGCGTCCGAAGCCTGCTGTGGTTCCATCCGGTGGCGTGGTGGCTGGCCCGCAGGATTGCGGTTCTCGCCGAGATGGCCTGTGACGCCTCCGCAGTGGAAGCCGTGGCCAGTCCGGGGGCCTATTGCCGCCTTCTGCTCGAGTTTACGGAACAGGTGGCCCGCGCCGGGCATCGCGCCACGCTTCCGGGCTTGGCCATCGCTGGCCACGACAGCCTGGACCTCCGGATCGAGCGCGTATTTGCGGCGTCGGGCGGCGGCCTGCGGAGGCTCGCCCGACCGGCCATGGTCCTGGCATTGGGGATGATCCCGGCGCTCTCGGCCGCGGCGGCGGTGGACTTCAGTGAGTCGGGTACGCCCGTATGGCGCTCGGCGCCCTTCCGGATCCTGATGTTCCTCCAGGGGGGACATGTAGGCAAGCTCAGCCCCGAGTTGGTGCCGTGTGAGCGCATGCAAGCGGAAGAGTTGCTGCCCGCCTCCGACGCCGAACGTGCGGCGATCCCTGCGCAACTCGCCGCAGGTGATCGTGTCTTTACAGAGACCACGTTTTTCACCAAGGACAAGCGGCTCAAGCTGGCGCTCGTCGAACCCGAGCAGGGGGACCCGTACCTCTATGCCGATGTGAACCTCAACGGATTGTTCGAACCCAGCGAGCGTTTCTCCTTCACGGCCACGACGAGCCGTCTTCTACCCAGGTATCCGGACGTGATCCTGCGGGTGCCGTATACAGCGCGCCCCTATTCCAGCTACCCGATCCGCATCATGCTACCGGAGACGCGTATCTACAAGGAGGCTGCGCGCCAGGGCGGCCGCATGCTCCTGCGCTCGCCATTCGTGTTCGTGGCCGGCACGATAGAGATCGGCGGAGTTTCTATCGCCGCCCGCTATCAGTTCGACGTCGACAAGGGCGCGGCGTACCCGGATTTCGGATGGCTCGGCATGGATTCGAACGGCGACGGCTGGATCGACGAGCGCGCTAACCAGGACGAGTTCACCTACGCCAAGGACGAAGGCGTGATCTTCCGCGTGAACGGTCATGATGTGTCGACCGTTTCGCTCGATCTGAAGTCCGGTACCTTCGTGGTGCGCGAGCATCCCGCGGGCGACAACCGGCGGATTCTGCTGCACGTGGGGGACCAGGTTCCCGACTTCCCCTACACCGATCTCGATGGCAAGCCCCATCGTCTCTCGGAATTCCACGGAAAGTACGTCCTGCTGGACTTCTGGGGCACGTGGTGCGGCCCTTGCCGGAGAGAATTGCCCGATCTGGAGAAGGCCTGGCAGCAGTTCCGGCCGCGCGGCCTGGTAGTTTTGGGAATGGACGATGATGTCGATACCGCCGCGGCGCGCAAGGTCCTTAACGAGGCCGGGGTGACCTACCCGCAGTCGAGCGGGGAAACCGGCAACGCCCTGGTCCACAAACAGTTCCGCATCGACCGTTTTCCGACCAAGGCGCTCCTCGATCCCGAGGGGAAGGTCGTCGCCCTAGATTCCGATGGTTCCTTCGACCGGGACCACATCGGGTCGACGCTGGATAAGCTGTTGCCTCCGGCTAAGTAAAGGCGCTTCAGCGGTGGGGCAGGCGGTCGCCGCCTGCCCTCGCCCGCTTGAGGGCGATTTTTCTCAGCAACGGGGTGGTATCCCAGACGACCCGTCTGAGTCAGACGGGTGCTCCTTGTAGTTTCAATAGTTTACGGACCATTTCCGTCGGAGTCAAACGGAAATTGCGCGGCTTCCGTAGGGTATGCTTTAGCTTGCCCAGCAAATGCATAGTGTCCAGGGCAAGCAAAAACCAATACAGGCAAGAATGCCCGTGTTACTGCTTCTTCGTCGGATCGCCGACCTTCTCGCCCGGACGCAGCAGGGTCGGCGGCTTTCTCGCCGGGGGCTTGTCCGCCTCGGCTGCCTTTTCCGCGACTTTCTTGTCGTCGGCCTGCTTGCCTTCGCGCTCGGCGGGTGTCAT
>PMTT01000085.1 GCA_003167275.1 Bryobacterales bacterium
CCCATTATGAAATCCTTATCCTTTCTCTATGACTTCCTCACGCTTCGCCCGGTAGCCTGAAACTGACGACCCGCATGATTGCGGAACGAAAGCCCGGCCACAGCGTGACCGGGCTCTTACTCTCCGACCCGCCCTACCACCGGAAGCGTGCGTTGCGATCCCACTCCCGAGTACATCCGAATCATTTATGCGCGAAAAAGAACTGTCCTTCGTTATTCCCACGCATCGATTGCGTGACGTTGGCGAGACCATCGAGCAGTACGACCAGCACTTCTGGCGGAATGGCCACTCCGTCCGGATGGTGGTGTTCGACGATTCCACGCCAACCAATCAGCAGAAATACTACCCGCTCCTGGAGCAAACCCACACGCACCAGGAATTGCACTACGTCGGTCCTCGGGAGAAGGAGCAATTTCTCGCCTATCTGAACTCCCGGCTCCGCGACAGGCGGCTCGAAGGGCTGGTCAAGAACCTGTTCCGTCCGAGCTACGGGGGCAACCGGAATTTCACTCTGATGTACACTTTGGGCGAACTGATGGTGAGCTCCGATGACGATATGCGGCCTTACTCGCTGATCGAAGATAGTCCGGAGTCGCTAGGGGTTGGAGAGGTCAGCCGTGGGAGGCTGCACAGGGCGGGCGAGAACGGGTACACCAAGAAATCATTCGACATCGTCGCCGCGTTCCTGGACGTGTTGGGCAAGCCGGTGAGCGAAGTGCCGGAGAACTACGACCGCGGCGAGTTGCTGATCGACAGCGCCATGGACCTGGAAACCAACGCTACCAAAGGACTGGCCCGCGAGAACTCGCTGATTCTCGAACCAGGCGCGGTAGCCGACAGTTCGGTAGTCAAGATCGCGCAGACCTTTCGCTCCGGCACGAATGACATCGACGCCGTGGACTTCGTCGAGATGTTCCTCGAAGACGAAGCCGAGACCAGCCTCGACAACCTGAACGAACTGTACGTTCTGGTCAATTTCCGGCCGGCCGTGACCAACCGCAACTGGCGTATGGACTGCGGCGTGGCGGGCTACGATAACACCTTCGGTCTGCCGCCGTTCTTCCCCACGCGGCTGCGCTTTGAGGATTACATTTACCGGCTCTGGATCCAACAGGAAGGCATCGTGGCGGCCCACGTGGATGCGGCTCAGAATCACACCAAGAGCAACTACATGCGCAACCCGCCGGCGGCTGAGATCTTCAATGAAGAGGTGTGCAATCTGTTGAAGCGCAAAATCAAGGCGACGGTCAGCCACATGGACGCGCTGAGCATCGAGTTCGACTACGACGGCGAGGTCACGGGAGCGGACGCCTGCGAGATCCTGGAGAAAATCGCGGCGCTCAATCGCAACGCCCTGGCAGCCGCGGCCCACACCACCAACCCGGAACGCGCGCAGGCTCTGCGAATCTTCGCCGCCAATCTGGAGAAGGCCTTCTACAGCTTCGAGCCCGACTTCTTTCAACAGAACCTGCTGCGGATTGTCGATGACGTGCTGGGCGTCATCAAGGCGTCTATCCAGCTTTGGCCCACCCTGGTGGAGATCGCGTATTTTCAGAAGCGGCGGAGCGGGCTAACCGAAACTCTGGTCGCCAATCACAGGGAATAAACGACATGCGGATTGCACAAGTTGCCCCTCTATTCGAAAGCGTCCCGCCGCGGTTGTATGGCGGCACGGAACGCGTGGTGAGCTATCTGACGGAAGAACTGGTCCGGCAGGGACACGACGTTACGCTGTTTGCGAGCGGCGATTCGGTAACCAGCGCGACGCTGGTGGCGGCTTCGGAGCGCGCGCTTTGGCGCGACCCGGAATGCCGCGAGACTCTGCCTCACCATGTCCGGTTGATGGAACTGGTCTTCCGGGAGGCGCGCCATTTCGACGTCATCCATTTTCACTGCGACTACCTCCACTTTCCGCTGCTCCGGTACCTTCGGACGCCGACCGTTACGACGCTGCACGGCATGGTTCGGCGGCACGATCTCAAGCCGCTTTTCCAGGCATATCCCGAGGTTCCACTGGTCTCGATATCCGACGACCAGCGCGGTCCGATCCCGTGGGCGAACTGGCAGGCTACGGTTTACCACGGCTTGCCCGTCGGACTCCACACCTTTCGAGACCGGCCCGAGGAGTATCTGCTGTTCATCGG
This sequence comes from Bryobacterales bacterium, assembly GCA_003167275.1. GTDB lineage: Bacteria > Acidobacteriota > Terriglobia > Bryobacterales > Bryobacteraceae > JAIQFL01. The sequence goes on from PMTT01000085.1 coordinate 2,145, forward strand.
GCGGATTTCTCCCGAGAAGCGGCTGGACCGGGCGATCGAAATCGCCCGCCGTTCGGGGCGGAAGTTGAAGGTCGCCGCTAAGATTTACGATGAGGATCGGGGCTACTATCAGAGCGCCATCGAGCCGCTGCTCGGACAGTCGCAGTCGTTTGTGGAATTCGTGGGAGAAGTTGGCGGCAGGGACAAGGACGAACTGATCGGCAATGCCTACGCCTTGCTGTTTCCGATCGACTGGCCGGAGCCCTTCGGCCTGGTCATGATCGAGGCACTCGCGTGCGGCACGCCGGTGATTGCGTGGCGCAACGGCTCGGTGCCGGAAATCATCGAGGAAGGCCGAACCGGCTTCATCGTGGACAACCTCGACGACGCCGTGCGGGCCGTCGCGAACGCCGGCAACTTGAGCCGCGCGCAATGTCGCGCAACCTTCACGGACCGCTTCGATGCCGCCGCCATGGCGTCCAACTACGAGAAGGTGTACCAGGGGCTTCTGCGGCGTCCCCATTCCCCAATCGAGATCGCGGATTCCGCGGCCCTCGACCATGCGATGCCGGTGGTATAGAGGCCCGCAGATGGAGATCCTTCACCCGACGCAGACGCCCGCCCGCTCCGGCGAT
>PMTT01000795.1 GCA_003167275.1 Bryobacterales bacterium
AAAAAGCATACCCTACGGGGGCGGCGGACGTGCGCGCGTCCAGCGTCGGTTCTAAGGACAAGGCAACCAAGAAAAACCCACACAGGCAAGAATGCCCGTGTTACGGTCGCGGGAGGAGTTGGCCGATGGCGGAGACGAGGGATGCGATGCGGTCGCGGAGTTCCTGTTCGGCGACTTTGGCGCGGTCGGTTTCGCGCTGGATGGCGTCGTTGGTACGGGCGATGGCGTCGTTGGTACGGGCGATGGCGTCTTGGGTGTCCGCCATTTTTAGGGTGAGGTCGTTAAGTTGCCGTTGTGTGTCGCGCCAGAGCTGGCGGTATTCCTCGCGGTCTTTGCGGCGATCTTCGGCGAGGGCAGCAGTCACGTGCTCGATGCGGTCGATGCGGTCTTCGGTGGTCATGGGAACCCCTTAGTTGAGTGTAGCCTGTTTGGACTCAGCGCAGATTCCGACGATCCGAATTTGACAGGCCGGGCATAATCACCCTATACTCGATAGAAATTAGGATCATCGAGGGGCCAACCATGACTATCGCTAAAATTCTGTTGCTTTCCGCCTTGACCACGGCCGCAATCTGGGGCCAGGTGGTCGGAGCCTACCTCTCCGGGACCGTCAAGGACGAATCCGGGGCCGGCCTCCCAGGCACCGTGATTTCTGTCAAGAGTGTCGAGACCGGAGCCGAACGCAAATTGATCGCGGACGATGCGGGCCGGTATTCCGCCCCTTCCGTCAGCATCGGCAAATACCAGGTCTCTGCCACCAAAGCAGGCTTCATCTCGCAAACCAGAACCGGGATCGATCTGGTGGTCGGCCAGAACACCGTGATCGACCTCACACTGGCGGTCGGCGAACTGACCCAGGCAATTACCGTCGAGGCGGCGCCTTCGCCGGTCAACCAGTCGACCCAGCAGATCTCCGGCTTGGTCTCGGAGCGACAGATCAAAGACCTTCCCCTGAACGGCCGCAGCTACGATCAACTGGTCACATTGAATGCGGGGATCGTGAACTATACCGGCGAACGCTCAGGCGGGGTCGGATCTTCGAATTCCTCTGTCGGGAACATGTTTGCCGTCTCCGGCCGGCGGCCGCAGGAGAATCTCTTCCTGCTGAATGGCGTGGAGTTTACCGGCGCATCGGTCATCAACAACACGCCCGGCGGCACCAGCGGGCAGCTCCTGGGTGTCGACGCGGTCCGCGAGTTCAACGTCGTGACCGACACCTATGGCGCAGAGTACGGCAAGCGCCCCGGCGGCCAGATCAGCATCGTGACCGCCTCCGGGAGCAACGATTTTCATGGAACCGTCTACGAGTTCCTGCGCAACAGCGCCCTCGACGCGCGCAATTCCTTCGACCAGGGCCCCATTCCGCAGTTCCAGCGCTCCAGCTTCGGCGGCACCCTGGGCGGGCCGATCCGCAAGAACAAGCTCTTCCTGTTCGGGAATTATGAAGGCTTCCGCCAGCATCTGGGCGTGAGCGCCGTCACCCTGGTCCCCGACAACGACGCGCGCAACGGCATCGTGAACGGTGTCAAAGTCGGGGTCGCTCCCGCCGTGCAACCGCTCTTGAGCCTCTGGCCGGCACAAAACGGCCCCGATCTCGGGGGCGGCATCGCCGAGGCCTTCAGCCATCCGCTCCAGGCCATTCGCGAGGATTTCGGTACCACCCGCTTCGACTACAACCTCTCGCAGAAGGACACGCTCTTCGCCGTCTACACCATCGACGACAGCTTCGCCAACACCCCGTCGGCCAATCCCCTCAGTTCCGTGATCGAAGGACTGCGCGAACAGGTCGCGAGCGTCCAGGAGCAACGGGTCTTCTCTCCGAGCGTGCTCAATACGGCGCGCTTCGGCTTCTCCCGAGGCAGCTACTTCTTCACCGGGCAGACGCCCGTGGATCTACCCGGATGGGTCTCCGGCGCACCCATTGGCGCTGTCGTCATCGGGGGAGGCACCGCCTTGAATGCCCAATCCTCCATCACCGCCGCAGGCTCCAACGCGGGCAGCAATCTGCGCGCCGTGCGCAATCTCTTCACTTACGACGACCACGTGGGCATCTTCCACGGCATCCATCAGATTGAGGCCGGTATCTGGGTGCAGCGGATCCAGGCGAACGACCTCCTGGCGCAAGACCAGTACGGGCAGGCTTCGTTCGGGAGCCTGACCTCGTTTCTACAAGGCACCATCTCCACTTTCACGGTGGTGCCGTCGCCCACCGCCCTGGGTTGGCGGTCGCTGGAGGTAGCCGGCTTCGTGCAGGACTCGCTCAAGCTGCGGCCGAACCTCGACCTCCGCATCGGCTTCCGATTCGAATCGACCGACGGCTGGAATGAGGCCCACGGACGTGCCGCCAACTACGGGTTCGACGCGGGCGGCGTCATTCAGACCAATCCCACGATTGGGACTTCGGCTTTCACCGTGAACCGGGCGAGGTTTCTGCCCGAACCACGCGTGGCGGTCGCCTGGGATCCGTTCTCCAAAGGCCGAACCGTGATTCACGCCGGTTTCGGCGTCCACCACGCCCTGCTCGACAATCTGGACTACCGCCTCGACCAGACCGCTCCCTTCAACACCACCGAGTCGCTAAAGAACGTTCCCGTCGCCGGTCTTCAGATCGTGCCAGGCTCGCCTCTCCCGGCGGGCACCAAGATCTCGCCGAGCGGCTCCCAGCCCGATCTGTATACCCCCGCGGTCATCACCTGGACTTTCAAGATCGAGCAACAGCTTGCGTCCGACACCACGCTCGGCCTGGGATATGTCGGCTCGCACGGGTACCACGAATTGTTGTCGGCGGACGCCAACGAGCCCGCCCCGACCGTTTGCCCCGCTGCTCCCTGCCCCGCAAACCTGGCCGCGGGCGCCATCTACTATCCCACGGGCGCGCCGCTGGCGAATCCCAATCTGGTGAATACCACCACGTGGTTCTCGGAGGGCCTCAGCTCCTACAACGCCCTGCAGGTCGACGTTAGCCGGCGCTTCAGCCACGGTCTTCAGTTCCGCGGAGCCTACACGTGGTCCAAGAGTCTGGACGACGGCACCGCACTGAATAGCAGCGTGGGAGCGAACGCTCCCGGTTTCGTGATGTTCCCCCTGAATCCGAAGTTGGACTGGAGCCCCTCCACTTCGGATGTGCGCCACATCGCGGTGGTCAACTCGACTTACGAATTGCCTTTCGGCACAGGCAAGAAGTTTCTCAACAAAGCCGGCGGCCTGTCCCAAAGGCTGATTGGCGGGTGGAGACTCAGCGGCGTCGAGACCTTGCAATCCGGCTTTCCGTTCACGCCACAGTTGGGATTCAACCCCACCAACAATGGCGACAGTCGCAACCCCATCCGGCCGTCCTGGAATCCGGCCTTCAGCGGGCGTGCGATTCTGGGCAGCCCTAATCAGTATTTCAATCCGAATGCCTTCATTCTGCCGCCAGCCGGCACTTACGGGAACGTTGGCAGGAACGTCCTGGTGGGCCCTGGTCTGGCCACGACGGACTTGTCGGTGGCGAAGAATACCGCGATTTCGGAGCGGCTCCGCGCCCAATTCCGAGCGGAGTTCTTCAATATTTTCAACCGCGCCAATTTTGGCACCCCCAACGCGGTGGTCTTCTCATCGGCCGGGTCACCTCCTGCTTCCACCGCCGGTGTCATTACGTCCACATCTACGACGTCACGCCAGATTCAGTTTGGGCTGAAGCTTCTGTGGTAGCCCTGAAGACACACAAGAAAATGGAACTTGTTACACATACGGCCAGCCCGCATTGATGGCTCTCCCGGTGAGATGGGGTCAAGCGATACGAACTGAAGTCATAATGTGATGGGGCGTACCTACCTGCGGGAACTAATTCGAGCATTCGGGTTAATCTTAGTGTGGATGCTCTCTGGGCCAATCGACACGGACCAATCCGACGGAACTCTATCGGTGTTTGCAGCATCACACTGTATGGGGTGGCCGTGTCTTTTATCCCGGGTTTACTCGTTTTCGCCGCTCTTTTCGCTGGCCTCAGTTCGGCACAGGTGAATGTACTGACTGCGAATTACGGTACGGACCGTACCAACGCAAATCTACAGGAAACTCAACTCACCGCAGGGAACGTCGTTCCAGGCAGTTTTGGCAAACTCGGCGTATTCCCCGCGGACGGCGAGATCTTCGGTCAACCCTTATATGTGAGCGGCGTCACGATTGACGGGCAGGGGACCCACAACGTTCTATTGATCGCTACCGAACACAACACCGTCTATGCCTACGATGCCGATCAGGCGGTGCGGCCCGTTTTGCTGTGGCATGTGAATCTGGGTCCTTCCGTACCATCCTCGATGCTCACCAGCGACACGGGTGCATTCACGGACGTCAGTCCGGAGGTCGGAATTCTCAGCACCGGCGTAGTCGATCCGCAGGCGGGGGTAGTGTACGAGGTTGCGGAGACACTCCAGAAAGGTGCGCCGGTCTTTCAACTGCATGCGCTCGATCTCTCAAACGGCCAGGAAAGAATGAATGGGCCGGTCGCGATCTCCGCTACTGTACCAGGAACCGGGCTGGGCTCGACCAGCGATGGAACGCTCGCGTTCGATCCCGCGCAGCACATCCAACGGCCGGGACTGCTACTCCTGAATGGCGCCGTTTCAGTGGCTTTCGGGTCCCACGGTGACTCAGGCACCTGGCATGGTTGGTTGATGAGTTACAATGCGTCGGATCTGACGAAACAGCTTGGTGCTTTCGCGGTAACTCCCGCCGGCCAGGGCGGCGCCATCTGGCAATCCGGCCACGGCCTGGCTGCCGACGATGCGGGTAACACTTATTTCATCACGGGAAACGGAGATTACGATGGCGCGCAGGACTTCGGCGAAACGTTTGTAAAGCTTTCCGGCGGTATCCCAAAGCTCTCCGATTGGTATACGCCTGCGACTTTTCAGATGTTAGCCGACAATGACTACGATCTCTCTGCCGGGCCCGCTTTCATCCCAGGCACCCACACACTCATTGGTGGAGACAAGAGTGGAAATCTCTATCTGGTCAACGGCGACTCGATGGGCCACCTCGACTCAGGCAACGCCGCACAAATATTCCCGGCCGTCAATGGTTTCATCTTCACCTTTGCGGTTTGGGGCCGTCCGGACGCCACCTATGTTTATGTGCGGGAGGGAGACGCTTCCATGAAGTGTTTCCGGATCGTGGGAGGCAGTTTCGATCCCAACCCGCTATCGACCAGCAGCCTGACAGGCGGCGGCGCGCGCGTCAGCATGGCGCTTTCCGCCAACGGAGGTCAGGATGGGACGGGCATTCTCTGGGTGACCACGGGCGAATACCAGGACCCCACCACACCCGGAGTTCTGCATGCATACAACGCCTCCGATCTGTCGCACGAGTTGTGGAATAGTAGCATGCGACCTCAGGACGACCTGGGGGGATTCGTCAAGTTCGTGAGTCCGACCGTGGTCAATGGCACGGTCTATGCCGTTTCTTCCAGGTCGGTGGTGGCGTACGGCCTGTTGGCCGGTTCGAAGGGCGGCCAGCCGCAGCCCGTGGTCGCCGCGGCCATGAACGCCGCCAGTTACGGTGTGTTGGCCATTTCACCCGGCGAACTGATTACGATCTTCGGAACAAACCTGGGACCGGCCAACGGGGTCGGCCTGCAGTTGGACGCCACTGGGAACGTGGCTACGATCCTTGCGGAAACGCAGGTGCAATTCGACGGACTCCCCGCTCCCATGGTTTACGCCGGCGCCACCCAGGTGAGCGCCATCGTGCCGTTCGGGTCGCTGTCCAATACGTCGCAGGTTCGGGTGCAGTATCAGGGGCAAACCTCCGCTACGTTTCCCGTGAGCGTGGCGCCGGCGACTCCCGGGCTGTTCTCGGCCGACAGTTCCGGAAGCGGGCAGGCGCTCGCCACCAACCAGGATGGCTCCGTCAACAGCGGCGTCAATCCAGCCCCCGCGGGCTCGGTGATCGTCCTGTATGCGACGGGCGCCGGCCAGACCTCTCCGTTGCTCCCGGACGGCTCCGTGGTGAGCGCGGACCATCTGCCGGTGCCGGTATTGCCGGTGTCCGTGCAGGTCGGAGGACAGGCAGCCCAAGTGCTCTACGCGGGCGGTGCGCCCGGCCTGGTGGCCGGCATTTTGCAAGTGAACGTACGATTGCCCGATGGCGTGGGAAGCGGCGCCTCGGTGCCAGTGGTCCTCCAGGTCGGAGACCAGTCGAGCCAGGCGGGACTCACTATCGCGGTGAAGTAAACGAACATGATGGGCACCGCCATCCGCTTCCTTAGTGCAAGTACGGCAACGTGTTCCTCGAAGCGCAAAGCATCGAAAACCACCTGGTTCCGGATCTGGCGGGCAACCCGAGATTGCGCCGAGACGAGTCTAGTCTCGGCGCGGCAGGCACGAGTGCCAGGCAAGAGTGCCAGGCAAGAGTGCCTGCGCCACGACAGTGCATTTGTTGTGAGAAGGGCGTTCGCAAGCGGACAGGCAGGCGGAGACCGCCTGCCCGACGGCAACCGCCGAACCGGGTGTGAGGAGGGCTGGCTGAAAGCGGGTTAGACCGGCTTTCAGCCGGCTGACAGACGACAAAAAACGATCGTCTGTCATACTGGGACTGTTTCCCTGGCTCATTCATACCTCAGCGCGGTGATCGGGTCTACCCGCGTTGCCCGCCGGGCGGGCAAATAGCTCGACAACACGGCAATCGCCGCAATCCCCAGCGTCGCCACGGTGACCGTGACCGGATCGTTCGGCGTGATCCCATAAAGCTGGCTTGCCAGCAGGCGGGTGACGCCGAACGCCGCCGGCAGCCCGACCATCACCCCGATCGCCGTCAACAGCAGTACCTCCCGCACCACCAGCCAGACGACATCTCCCTTCGCCGCTCCAAGCGCCATCCGAATCCCGATTTCGCGCGTTCGCCGCGCCACTAGAAATGCCATCACGCCGTATAACCCGATGCCCGCCAGCAGGGTCGCCAGGACCCCAAAGGCCGTCGAGAGGTTCGCGGCCAGCCGTTCCACCGAGATGGAATCGTCGCGCTGGCGCTCCTCGGTCTTAAACAGGAAGACCGGCAGGTTGGCATCCAGTTGATGCACGGCGGCGCGCAGCACGGGGAACATCTGGGCCGCGCCGGCGTCGGTGCGGACGTAGGCAGTCATCTGCCCCGCCCAGTCGTTTTGCAGATACGGGATGAAGACTTGGCGCGGAGGTTCCTGTCGCATGGTCTCGTAACTGGTATCCCCCACTACACCGATAATCTCCATATCGGTCTTGGTGCCGGGATTGCTGCCGAAACCGATATGGCGTCCGACGGCGTCCCGATCTCCAAAGTAGTGGCGTGCAAACTTCTCGTTCACCACGACCACCTCGGGCTGGCCGCGATCGGCTTCCGTGAAGTCGCGGCCGGCGCGCATCGGGATCTTGAGCGTCGCGAAGAAGCCCGGGGACACGTGGTTCACCGACGACCCCGCGTCCTCGCCCGGCCGGGCGGCGTGGCCTTCCACGCTGAAGTCGCTCGACCAGTTATCGAAGCTGAGCGGCGGCACCACGCACAGTCCCGCCGAACTCACTCCGGGAAGCGCCGCCAATTGCTGCGTCAGCCGCCGATAGAAGAGCTTGGCGCGGTCGGCCTTATAGCCGCTGAGCGTGGGGTCGAGCGAGAAGCTGAGCAGGTGGCCGACTTCGAATCCCGGGTTCAGGTCTCGCAGGTTGGACACGCTGCGCGCAAACAGCCCCGCGCCGATCAGCAGCAGCAGGGACAGCCCCACCTGCGCGGCCACCAGCAGTTTGCGCCCGCGGGCCTGGTCGGCGCCAGATTGGGCCGCGTCGCGCGTAAGGCCGGCGCCAGGCCGAAGATCAGGGCCGTTACCGCCGAGATCGCCAGGTTGAACCACAGGACCCGGAGGTTGGGGTTGGTGATGAAATTGAGCGGCGGATCCATCTGCGGCGCGACGTCGGCCAGCAGCCGCATCGTCCATGGAGAGATTGCGAAACCAACCAAGCCGCCGAGCAGGGAGAGCAGGAGGCTCTCCACCAGAAGCTGGCGCACGATGCCGGCGCGGCTGGCGCCCAGGGCCAGGCGGATTGCCATCTCCTTCTGCCGCGCCATGGAGCGTGCGATCATCAGGTTGGCCACGTTTGCGCAAGCGATCAGCAGCACCAATCCGACCATCGCGGTCATGGCCCATAGGGCCGGCGCCAGAAACTGCTCGGCTTCGTTCTGCCCCTTGCCTCCGGGCATCACGTCAATCGTCATTCTCAGAAACTGCTCGCGTGTGTAAGGCGTGGTGTGGGCGAATTCCTTCTGCTGCACTTCCATTTCGAGCACGTTGTGGAAGAGGGGCTGGAGCGAAGCCTTGGCGTTGGCGCGGCTGATGCCCGGCTTCAGCCTTGCGAAGACCTGCAGCCAGCGGGAGCGGCGGTCGTCCAGGGACCGGCCCGAGAACTCCTTGGACATGGTTACCGGAAGGTAGATCTGGGTGGGGAAGAGCCGCTCCAGGCCTTCAAATCCAGGCTGGGCCACGCCGATGATGGTCAGCTTCTGGCCGTTGACCAGGAGTTCCTTGCCGAGAATGGACGGGTCGCTGGCGAAGCGTGTGCGCCAGTAGTCGTAGGCCAGCACGGCGAGGGGCGGACCGCCGCGAGTCCGGTCTTCCTCGGGCGTGAAGAGACGCCCAAGGGCCGGCCGTACCCCGAGGGTTGGGAAAAACGTGCCCGAGACCAGGGCTGCCGCGGCACGCTCGTTGCGGTCACCGAAACTGACGCTGACGGGCGTCTGGTCGTGACAGAGGATGCCGGCGAAGACTTGATTCCGGTCGCGAAAGTCTTCGTAGATTGGGTAGGAGAGCACGTTCATTCCACTGTTCGACCCGTAGTTCTGGCCGACTTCCCGGAGTTGGACCAGTTCCTTCGGGTTCTGCACCGGGAGCAGGGCGAGCAGGACGTGGTCCATCATCGTAAAGACCGCGGTGTTGGCACCGATTCCCAGCGCCAGCGAAAGGCCAGCGACCAAGGTAAACACGGGCGACTTCGATAACGAGCGAACGGCGTAACGGAATTCACCAGGAAGGTTCATACACACTCCAGGTACGAATGACATAGATACGCGGACCGGAGGGAATTGTTCCGAAAAACCAACACAGGCATGCCCGTGTCACGGCGGCGCTAGAATATCTCCATGTCTCTAGCGGCAAGAACTTTCCTCTGCGGGTATCTCCTGGCATGCCCGGCTCTCGCGGTGGTCCCGGCCCCCAATGCCTATTTTGGCCACGAGATCGGCGCGGATAAGACCGTGCTCGATTGGGACAAAGTGGTGGGGTACTTCCAGGCGCTTGCCAAATCCAGCGACCGCCTCAAAGTCGAAGAACTGGGCAAGACCGCTGACGGCCGCCCGTTCATCGCCGCCACCATCGCCGACCCCGACACTCTCCGCCACTTAGACCGCTACATCGCCATCCAGCAGAAGCTCGCCGACCCCCGCAAGACCACTGCGGCGGAGGCCGAAAAGCTCGTCCTGGAAGGGAAAACGGTGGTGCTGATCACCTGTTCCATCCACGCCACCGAGATCGCCTCCACCCACACCGCCGTCGAGTTCGCATACCGCCTGTTGACCGAGGACACTCCGCATCACCGCGCGATTCTCAAGGACACCATCGTGCTGCTGGTGCCCTCGCAGAATCCCGACGGCGTGGACATCGTGACCCGCTGGTACCGCAAGACGCTAGGCACACCCTACGAAGGCACTTCGCCGCCCGAGCTTTACCACAAGTACGTGGGGCACGATAACAATCGCGACTGGTACATCTTCTCGCAGCCGGAGACCCGCCTCACCGTATCCAAGCTCCACAACGTGTGGCATCCCGAGATCACCTACGATGTCCACCAGATGGGCGGCAACGGCGCGCGACTCTTCGTGCCGCCGTGGCTCGACCCCACCGAGCCGAATATCGACGCCATCCTGATGCAGGAGATGAACATGATGGGCACCGCGATGGCCGCCGCCCTGACCGCCGAGGGCAAGACTGGCGTCGCCATCCACGGCGTCTACGATTTCTGGACGCCGTCGCGGCACTACATGGCGTTCCACGCCGGCCTACGCCTCCTCACCGAATCGGCCAGCGCGCGCATCGCCTCGCCCATGGTCATGACGCAGGACCAGATTGCCGACACCGCACTGGGCTACAACCCGCGCGAGCGTTCCTGGAACTACCTGGAGCCGTGGATGGGCGGCACCTGGCGCTTGCGGGACATCATCGACTACCAGTTGATCGCGTGGGATGCGTGCCTGTACAATGCGGCCATCCATCGCGAAGAGCTGCTGCGCAACTTCTACCGCGTCGGCGTCCGGCAGGTGGCGCGGACCGAGCCCTGGGGCTTCGTCATCTCGTCCAAACAGGCCGATCCGGGCGCTACGCGCAAGATGATCGAGACCCTGCGGTTCGGACAGGTGGAGGTGGGCAAAGGCGCCGATGGCAGTGCGGTGGTTTCCATGCATCAGCCCTACGGCGGTTGGGCGAAGTCGCTGCTGGAGCGCCAGCACTACCCAGAAGACCGGCTGTATCCCGGCGGCCCACCCAAACGCCCGTACGATGTCACTGCCAACACCCTGCCTCTGCTGATGGGGGTTGACGTGAAGACGGTGGACAAGGCAGTGTCCTTTTCCGGCGAATGGCAGGCGCCCGCAGCCGCCTCCGGGCCGACGCTGAAGGCCTCCGACACCGATTCGTGGATGGCGGTGAACCGCGCGTGGAAAGTCGGCAATCGGGTCTGGCGCGATTCCGCGACCGGGGATTTCTCCCTCACGTCACGCCGGCTGGAAGGAACTGAAGCAGCCTCGCGTGGCGCTCTATCAGCCATGGACCGGCAACAATATGGATGAGGGCTGGACCCGCTGGCTGTTGGAGCAGTTCGAATTCGCCTACACCACCGTGCACAACCGCGACATCCAGGCAGGCGATCTGCGCAAGAAGTTCGATGTGATCGTGTTTGCCGACCAGTCCGCGGCCAGCATCGAAAACGGTCAGCGGAATATGCCGGAGGAGTACGCGGGCGGCATCGGAGCGAAAGGTGCTGAGGTGCTGAAGGAGTTCGCCAACGCCGGCGGCACGCTGGTGTTCCTGAACGGAGCGTCGCAGTACGCCGTAACACGATTAGGCGTACAGGCTCGCCTGGTGACTCCGGCGGCGGGTCGGGGAGGCCGCGGCGGCGACAGCGAACCGGTGGCGGAGGTGAACCGTGTGAGCGGATCGGCCGAATTCTATTCGCCGGGTTCGCTGCTGAACGCCAGGATCGACACCCACAGCCCGCTGGCCTATGGAGTGCCGGCAGAGATTGCGATCTGGAGCGAGCAGAGTCCCGCATGGGAGACGCAGTTGCCGGTGGTGGCGCGCTATCCCGATTCGGGCGTGCTGGCCTCCGGCTGGCTGGTGGGCGAGAAGGTAATTGCAGGCAAAGCGGCGGTGATCGACGCCCCCATGGGCAGCGGCCACGTAGTGCTGTTCGGCATGCGCCCGCAGTATCGCGCGCAGAGTTACCTGACATTCAAGATGTTCTTCAATGGACTGGTTTACGAGTAGTGACCTGGCCGGTCAAGTGCGTAACCGTTTTGGGGATTTCGCGGTTCAAGCGGGCAACCGCTCCCTGACGGTCGCGGCTCGGTTTGCGATCGTTGCTGATTCAGCGTGAGTTANNGGTGAGGGATTCCCCAAATGGTTAAGTACTTGACCAGCCGGCGTCAAAAACGGACCTGGCCGCCAAGATAGATGGTGGCTCCGGTCTGTGGAGTGTAGTTGAGGCGTAGGCCAACTCCAAACCTGTCTGAGTCGGTACCAGACTTGTAAATCTGCTGGCCCGTACTGATGGCCTTGCCAATGGCGGACGCATCGTCGCTGTGAAGTTTGTACCACGCGAGTGGATTGTTAGGCGCTGCGGCGATGTCCCCTGCCATGCTCTGAAGCCCAGTAGCCGCGTTGTTGAATGTGCTCGACAGTTCTGCTGGAAAGGGAAGAAGACTCTCACCATAGCCGAGGCTAACCCCAACCGATTTCTGTGTCACGCTCGCAGAAGTCCCAAACCTGAACCCGCGATAGACCAATCCCAAGTCGGCATTCCCATTTGACGGATTCACGCCGGCCGTCAGCGAAAAGCGCCGGATACTCAGAAAAGCTTCCGCATTGCCTCCATAGTTGTATGCCAGACCTGTTCGTAAGCTCCCAGGCAAGGCCGAGGGACTATATGCCAGAGTCACCTTGCCCGTATTGGCATCGAGTGCCAGCACCCAGAGCTGCATCTGGAGTGTTGGAGGAAGCAGCTTGTATTTAATGTCGAAATAGTCTCCCATCGGAATTCCTCCTACAAACTATGCGACGAATGCTTCTCCCACTAATCATCTGTACGTAATTCACCGGTCGGTAGGATGTGCCTGCGGGGCAAATTTTCAGACGCTTTGGCGCGCTGATCGTCCTTCCCCGAAACGCCCAGGGGCAACGGGTGCCTAACCATTTTGGGGAATTCCTCACCAGTCAACACCGCTCCCGCTTGAACCGCGAAATCCCCAAAACGGTTAATACGCAGCCATACCGGTGCCGCCAGACTTCTCTGCTAAAATTCAGTTCATCGGGGAGAATAATCTGGGTACTGCTAGGTTCGTTTTTTCTTCGCTTTCGTCTAAACTGGTATTCAACATCCGGAGTTAAGCATCGTGTCAGCTCAAAACCGTTTCATTTCAATCGTTTTCGGCTTGGTTTGCCTGCTTGCGCTCGCGGGCTGCCAGCAGCAGCAAGCCAAGTCGCTGGGCGCTCCGCCGGTGGTGCCGGTTTCTGTCTCTAAAGTCACCGAGGAATCGGTACCGACTGAACTGCGGGTGGTGGGCACGGTCGAAGCGTCCTCTATCGTACAAGTGAAGTCCCAGGTGGCTGGCCAGCTCATGAGGGTCGCCTTTACCGAGGGCCAGAATGTGTCCAAAGGCGATCTTCTATTCCAGATCGATCCCCGGCCGTACGAGGATGCCCTTCGCCAGGCGGAAGCGTCAGTCACCCGCGACCGCGCCCAAATCGCCCAGTCGGAGGCCGCTCTGTCGCGGGATAACGCGCAGGCCAAGTTCAACGAATCCGATGCCGCACGGTACGCAGAGTTACAAAAAGAGGGCCTCGCCTCCAAGTCGCAATTCGACCAGTCCAAGACTGGCGCCGATGTCGCCCGCGAAGTTGCCCGCGTCAGCCAGGCCAACATCGAGAGCGCCCGCGCGGCCATGGAGTCCGACGTGGCCGCAGTCGCCGCGGCGAAGCTCAACCTGGACTATTGCGAGATCCACGC
>PMTT01000691.1 GCA_003167275.1 Bryobacterales bacterium
GAGCGTGGTGAGCGTGGAAACCCAAATCGCCGCGGAAGGCTTTGACACCCATCGGAGAGCGTTGCCGTTCACGGTCTATGTTCTGACTCACCAGCTCTCCTGGAAGTTGGAAAGCGCCACCGATCTGGAGGGTGGACAGAGGCTGGTCAGTCCAGAGTTGACGACAGCCATCAATCGCGCGCGCGATGTGTTTTGCGTGGGCACAGCATCGTTTGAAGGCGCCCAACGGCCCGAGGAAGCGCGCGCCGCGCAAAGAGCCGACCGGCTCGCTCAATGGGTTCGGGCGATCATCCGGAATCCCGATCGGACCCGGCTCTTCACTCTGAACGCCGGCCAGTATCGAGGGCCGTCCGAACTGGATTCGGCTTATCAGAGGAAGGCGATCCTCATCGTCACCGGACCGCATGAAGAGGAAGTCGACCTGAGCGAAGGACTCACCTCGGGTTTGGAACAGCAGCAGGCCTTTCCGGTGGTTCACAGCTTGCTCCACGATTATTCGAGATCGAATGAATGGCTTAAGGCTCTCAACGGGCAAGGGGGAGTGAACGGTCGAAGAACGCAGGCCGCCAATCGCCGGCGGCTGGCGGGGGTTCCTATGCGTCGATAGTCGGACGAGGTGGAACGTGCGCTGACGCGTCTGGCCAGGATCCGCTTGCCTGCGCGATGCGGAGCCACCCATCAGCGGGTGCGTAACCGTTTTGCGGATTTCCTCACCCGNNCCGCAACCGAGCCGCGACTGGAGGAAGTCCCCACTTGACTGTATTAGAAAACTAGTACATTATGATTTCCAGGAGGGAGAGCTGCATGTATCGTAACCTCGAAACCTTGGCGCAAGACGTCCGCTACGGACTGCGGACGCTCCGCCGGACTCCTGGCTTTACCCTGATGGCCGTTTTGACGTTGGCCCTGGGAATCGGTGCCGCCACCATGGTCTTCAGCATTACCGATGCCCTGCTGCTCGATGTCTTCCCCTATCGAAACGCCGGCCGCCTTGCCCTGTTCTATATTCACGAGTTGCGCCAGGGCGGGTACAACGGCCAGATGTCGCCCTCGGTTCCGCAATTCCAGGACCTGCGCCAGGGTATGCACACGTTTGAAGACCTGGCCGGCTTTTGGGATCGCAGCCTGCTTTACGACAACGGGCAGGGAGCGCAGAATGTGCCCGCCGCCTTGGTGACCACCAACACCTTCGGCTTCCTGGGCGTCGATGCGCTGTTGGGGCGCACCATCCTCCCGGAGGATGAAAGGCCGGGGGCGCCGCCGGTGTGCGTCATCGGTTACCGCTTCTGGCAGGAGCAGTTCCATGGCGATCCAAACGCGCTGGGGACCACCCTGAAGTTCGATGGCCAGCCCAGAACCGTGGTTGGCATCATGCCCCCGCGATTTCAATTCCTGGACGTCGCGGTCTGGCTGCCCTACAGCCTGGCGCCGGCTAATCAGCGTTCGTTTGTGGAGATGGTCGGGCGGCTGCGGCCCGGAGTCAGCGTGCAGGCAGCCTCGGCGGATCTGGATGCAGCCGTCCAACGCCTGGTCCAGGCTTACCCCGCCGACTTTCCGGACAAGCGCTTCACGGTGTCGGTCCGGAGCCTGACCGACGCCACCATCGGGGATTTCCGGCGCGTACTGTATACCCTCGCGGCAGCGGCGGCCATCCTGCTCCTGATCGCATGCAGTAATGTCGCCAACCTGCTGCTGGTGCGGGCCACCCGCCGCGAAAGGGAGCTCGCCATTCGCGCCGCCGTGGGAGCCACCCGCATCCGGCTGATCCGGCAACTGCTGGTGGAAAGCGGAATCCTGGCGGCTGCGGGCGCGGCGGCCGGATGCCTGCTGACGGACTACGGCGCCACCGCATTCGTAGCCCTGGCGCCCCAAGGCGTGATTCCCGGCGAGGCCGTGATCGGCCTCAATCAGACGGCTTTGTGGTTTGCCCTGGGAGTGACGATTGCCACCACTCTCCTCTGCGGCCTTGCGCCGGCGATTCTGGCGGTGCGCGGACAGTCCATCCGCCCGCTCGCGCAGGCGGCCACCAGCCGCGGCACGCTGCGCGGACTGCTGGTGGTCGCGGAAGTGGCGCTCTCGATCGTGCTCCTGGTGGGAGCGGGCCTGATGATGAGAACCCTCTACGCGCTCACCCACGTGAGACTCGGGTTCAGCCCCGAGAATCTCCTGCTGGCGCAGTTGGACGTCCCCCGGGGAAGCTATCAGACCGCCGAACAGCAAAGGCTGCTGGTCCGCCAGGTGATCGACCGCGTGGCGCACACGCCCGGTGTGCGGGGCGCCGCTTTCGCCCTGGGAACGCCGCCGGGCAGCGGCAGGTCGCCAATGGTGGAACTGGACGTGCCCGGCAAGACGCACCAGGGGCGATGGACCGCCACGGTCGGGATTTCGAGCGAGGGATACCTTCAACTGCTGGGGCGTCCGTTGGTCCGCGGCAGGGAGTTTTCGGAGGCCGATGTGGAATCCGCCCGCCACCTGGTGGTGGTCAACGAGATGTTTGCCCGCTCGTTCTTNNCGCCCGACCCCAACTTCGAGATCGTCGGGGTGGTCTCGGACGCCAAGAATCGCGGCCTGCGGGAGCCCGTCGTGCCGGAAGTCCTCCTGGTATACTCCGCGATTCCGGACCAGGGTTTGGGAATTCTGGTGAAGACCGAGGCGCCGCCGCTTTCGGTGGTGGAGAGCTTGCGGCGGCAGGTGTGGGCGGTGGATTCCAGCGTCGTGCTGTCGCACATCACGTCCACGGAGCAGGACATCCGCGACAAGTCCGCACAGCCCCGGTTCGGCCTGGTTTCGATAGGAGGCTTCGCCGGGATTGGCCTGGTGCTGGCGATGGTGGGCGTGTTCAGCGTGATGGCATACGCGGTCTCGGTGCGGCGGCGCGAGATCGGGATTCGGATGGCGCTGGGCGCCCAGCGGGGTCAGATTCTGGGAATGGTGTTACGCCAGGGGCTGGCACTGGTGGCCGCGGGAATCGCCGTCGGGCTGGCCGCAAGCCTGGGGCTCACGCGGCTGCTCGCGAGCCAGCTTTGGGGAGTTTCCGCGAACGATTCGTGGACGCTCGCTGGGGTGACTGCGGTGCTCGCGGCGACTACGCTGGCGGCGTGCTGGCTCCCGGCGAGGAGGGCGGCGAAAGTGGATCCCATGCTGGCGCTGCGGGAGGAGTGATTTACCGCCGAGGCGCCGAGACGCCGAGGGGAGAAAGGCTGAAGGCAAGGTTTTAGAGCGCGGAGGGGGTAGAGGTACTCTGAGCTTGCTGCGAGGCCGTCGTGGCGCTGCGGGAATCAAGATCACGGAAAACCAACACAGGCAAGAATGCCCGTGCCACTTTGGACTATCATTTACCTAATGTCCATTTCGCATCTTAGAGGAACACTTTTCACGATTGCCCTGCTGCTGTTGCCGGGGTTCGCACCACCGAACGCCCGGGCCCAAGGGCGGGCTGCCCAAACCACAACCCCGGCCGCTCCGGCCCAGACTCCGGCGACACCGGCTGGCCGCGGAGGACGCGGAGGAGGAGTTGCCGGTCCTGGACCCGCCGTCGGAGGAGAGGTCGATGAGACCCCGGTGGTGACCCACCACACCATCACGGTTGGCGGCAAGACCTTGAATTACACCGCAACCGTCGCCCCGATGCCGTTGAAGGACGCCGGCGGCGAGACCGAAGCCCATATCTTTTACATGGCGTATACGCTGGACGGCGTTGCCGATTCGGCCCGTCGCCCGCTTACCTTCTGCTTCAATGGCGGGCCGGGTTCGGCTTCGATGTGGGTCCACATGGGAGGGATGGGGCCGCGCAGTCCCAAGCTGATGTCCGATGGCAGCATGCCGCCTCCGCCCTACGAAATGAAAGACAACCAGGACACCTGGCTCGACCAGACCGACCTGGTGTTCATCGATCCCGTGGGCACCGGATACAGCCGCGCCAAGTCCGTGGAAGTGGCGCGACGCATGAACGGCGTGCAGGGCGACATCCAGTCGGTGGGCGAGTTCATCCGGCTCTACGTGATCCGCAACAGCCGGGAACTGTCACCACTGTTGATCGCCGGCGAGAGTTATGGAACCTTCCGCGCGGCCGGCCTGGCAGGCTACCTGGTCGACCGCGGCATCGCGTTCAACGGCATCGTGCTGATCGGGACCACGCTCAACCTGGAGACCATCTGGAGCAGAAGCGACGACCTGGTTTACGAACTGGAACTGCCAACTTATGCGGCGGACGCGTGGTACCACAAGAAAGTCCCGGCGGATCTACAGCGCAAGGATCTGAAATCGTTTCTCAAGGAAGTGGAGACTTTCTCCCTCGGCGAATATGCCACTGCCTTGAACAAGGGCGACGATCTGCCCGCCGCCGAGCGCAAGACGGTCATCGACAAACTGGTGCGCTACACCGGGCTCGACGCGCATTACATCGACGAGAGCAACCTCCGCTGGGATGTCTCGCACTTCGCGCGCCAGTTACTGCGCGACAAGCACGAGACTATCGGGCGGTATGATGGACGCCTGACAGCGGCTTCCGCGCTGAATGTCGGGGAGACCAGCGAAATTGACCCTTCCAGCACCTTGATCACGCCGCCCTTCACGGCCATCCTGACTAACTACCTGCGCAACGAACTGGGATACAAGACCGACATGTACTACTACCCGAGCGGGGGCGTTCAGCCCTGGGATTACGGTGTTCAGAACGGCTTCGGCGACACTACCGCGATGCTCCGCAACGCACTGACGAAGAACCCCTACATGAAGGTGATGATTGCGGCGGGCTACTATGACCTGGCGACGCCCTATCACGCGGTGCAGTACACTTTCAGCCACATGGGACTGCATCCGGAGATGCATAAGCGGATCACGTGGGACTTCTACGAAGCGGGTCACATGCTGTACATCGACAGCAGCTCACACGCCAAGCTGAAGCACGACTTCAGCGAGTTTTTATCGGGATCGCTGCCCAAGCACGAGACACAATAGGAGTCGCCCTCAGGGGTAAGCCTGGGTTCTACAACCCAAAAACATCAGCCGCCACTTTGCAGGTGGCGGCTGGGTGTTCAAGTAAGAGTTAGTGACTGGGCAAGCTAAAGCATACCCTACCTTAGAACGTCAGGCGGGCGGAGATCTGTAACTGGCGCGCGCCATAGAGGTTGTTGTTGGAAGTGAGCGGGGCAAAGAACGCCGGGTTCGCGACCACGCATCCATTGGTGTGACCGGCGCAGGCGCCGGAGCCGGCGGCGGAGTAGTTGAACTCCGTCGTATTCACCGAGAAGAAGTTGGTGAAGTTAAACAGATTAAAAGCTTCCCCGAGGAACGACAGCTTGACCTTTTCGCCGAGCATAAACTGCCGGGCAATCCGAAAATCGACATCCGCCAGGCCGGGGCCGGTGAACGCGTTGCGGACCTGTCCGGGAAAACGCGACGAGGAGAGCGCCGTGCCCGAGTTGTTCACCGTGCCTCCCGTGAGGCCCCCTGCCAGCGGCCCCGGAATTCCGGTTTGCGCCCCAGGGCTTCCGTTGATCAACCCCGTAAGAGCCTGCCCATCGGCTACCGTTACGATGCTCGAGAAGTTGAACCCGTCGAGAATCAGCCGTGCCGGACGGCTGGCAATCTTCTTCGTGAACTGCGGGATCCACACTACATTGCCGACGATCCGGTTCCTCTGGTCGAGGTCCGACCGGGCGTACTCCAGCTTTCGGTTATAAGGGTCAATGGGAGAATCCGTCCCGTTGAAGGTGCCGAACTGGCCGGGAACCTGACCGCCGTCGAAGGCCTTGCTCAGCGTGTAGTTCAGCAGGAACTCCAGGCCGTGATCCATGCGCTTCCGCAGGGTCAGCACCATGCTGTTGTACCAGGAATTGACGTCGCTATAGCCGGTCAGAACCGGGCCGGTGGTGGTGTCGATGCGGCCGCCCGCGGGATAGTACGGCACGGTCACGGTGCTCTGGGTGGCGCCCGCCACGTTGGTCACATCGTACGTCCGGGTGAGACTGGTCGGGGCGATGTTGCTATCGATGAAGATAGGCAGGCGCAGCCCGCGGCTGAAGACATAGGCGGCGGAGATGCTGGTGTTCCCGGGGAGTTGGCGCTCGAACGCGACCTCACCTTCATGCACCATGGGATTGACCCAGTCGGGCGCCTGGCCGCGCGCGGTCTGCGTGCCGGCGGGAGGCGTAAAGGGAACCACCTGGGGCGTCAATGCACCGGCGAAGGGCGCCGCCGGCTTTCCGCCCGGAGGCGTGAAGATCAGGTTGGGGAATGTCAGCGCGGGGCAGGTCGTGGGATTGCAGTTGAAGGTCTGTTGAATCACGCCGTTTTCCACGCGGGTCGCATAGTAAGTGCTGTTACTAGTCTTGGCGTAGAAGATCCCATACCCGACGCGCAGGACGGTGTTTTTCGCGAGTTCCCAGGCGATTCCGATCCGCGGCGCGAAGTTGTTCTTGTCGATATTGATCGTAGAGGTGTACAACGTCGTCAGAGGCGTACTGGTGTTCGGCTTGGGAGGCTGCGGAATCAATTGCAGGTCGTATCTTACCCCCAGATTGAGTGTAAGATTGGGACGCGCTTTCCAGGTGTCTTCCACAAAGCCGGCGAAATCGGTATCGTAGAAGTCGTCTTTGCCGACGCCTGTGACCGGGTCATTGACCTGTACGAAGGTGGCGAAGTGCCGGCCTGTAAGGCCGTCTCCCAGGTTGACGCCGTTGACATCCGCGGCCCAGTTAGTGAACGCGGTTGCGCCGGAGTAAGTGTAAACTCCGCCGCCCTGAAAGAGGTTGATCAGCAGCTCGTGGACCCGGTTCAGGTCCGCACCCGCCTTGATGGTATGGCGGCCGCGGTTGATCGAGAGAGTATCCGAGAACTGGAGCCGGTGCTCGTCGGGAAAGGCCGGCCGGGGAAGTGCATTGGGCATTCCATACGCCATCACGTTGGCAACGCTGACACTGGGGCCGGTGCCGTTAGCGCTGATCACTTCCAGGTCGCGCGACCACTGGAAGCGCAGATTATTGAACATCCGGGGCGTAATCGTAGAATCCAGGCTGGCTACGAAAATACGCTCCTGGGTCACCGCGGTGCCATTGGCGGTCAGTGAATTGTTAGCGGCGGTGATCGCCGTATTGTAGGAATTCGGCGATTTGAAGTCGTCCAGGTTGAACGAAGCGCTGACATGGTTGGCGGCGTTCACCTGGTAATCCAGTTTGCCGAAGCCCACATCCTGATCGGCGAACCGGGCGAAGGCTCCCAACTGCGAGCTGAAGAAGCTGTTGGCCGCGGCGCACTGCGAGACCGGCACCGCCGCGGGACAAGCCAGCGGGAAGGTCGCGGAGCTGGTGTAGCTGATGGGATTGATCCTGCGTGACCCGTCATAGGTGAAGAAGTAGAACAGCTTGTCCTGCTTGATGGGTCCACCCACGCTGCCTCCGAATTGTTGCTGCTGGTGGATTGGCTGAGTGTAATTGCCGGTGGACTTCTGAATCGGGTCGAGCGCGTTCAAAGTCGGATAGCGAAGGTAATAGAATAAGTCGCCGTGAAACTGGTTGGTCCCCGCTTTGGTGACCGCATTGACCACCCCGCCGGCGGCCTGTCCCAACTCGGCCGAGTAGTTGCTGGAGCTAACCTGGAACTCCTGAATGGAATCCATGCTGTAGACGTAAGGGACAGTCGTGCGGCCCTTGGTTTCGGAAAAGAACGCCTGACTATTGTTGGTGCCATCCACGGAGCTCTGATTGTAGAGACCCGAAATGCCGCGATACGACACCAGGCCGCTGGGCCCGTCGGTCGTGACATTGGGAGTGAGCAGCGCGAAACCTTCCCAGCGGCGGCCGGCGATCGGCAGATTGTCTTTCGCCGTCTGGCTGACTACCTGCGACATCTCGGTCTTCTCGGGATCCACCAGCGACGCCTGGCCGGTCACGGTGATGGATTCAGTGGTAGATTGCAGCGGAGGCGAGAGGTCCACTGTGAGCGCCTGGCCGACCTGTAGGGTCAGATCCTGGCGAACTACTTTGGTGAATCCCGCCTTGCTGGCGGTGATTTGATAGTGCCCCGGCTGGAGAAAGGGCGCTGTGTAGAGGCCAAACTCGTTGCTCTCGACGGATTTATCGATTCCCGTGTCGGTGTTCCGGATGACGACGCTCGCCCCCGGTATGACGGCTCCTTTTGGATCGGTTAGCGTACCGGAAATGGTTCCGGACCCGCTATTTTGAGACCATGCGGCGCCCGCAAGGCACAGAATCAGAAGCAGCGTCGCCAAGTTCGCGACAGCATGCCTGCAGAACAAAGAAAACGCACGATTCGCTTTTTTCACCCGCAAACCCCTTATGTGCGAACACACCCCTAGTGCGCTCGCGATTTGAAGACCTACCTCGAATTTCCCTAACAGAATAACCCGATGCCGGGCGCACAGTCCAATCAATATTTCGTATCGATCCGTTGTAGGGTATGCTTTAGCTTGCCCAATCGTTGGAATGCAGCGGCAAGCTAAAGCATACCCTACAAGGGAGCCGGCAACACGCCGACCACGACGAAGGGAACGCCCTTGAGACGAATGGAGCGCCCGACGATGTCGCGGCTGCCGGAGTATTGGGATTGCCAGAATTGATAGCTGAGGATGGCGGGGATGGTTGAGTAACTCGCGGCATCCGCTTCCGTCAAGACGCGGCCGATCACGGCGTGGACGCCCAATTCCGTGAAGTAGTTGGGCGAGACCGTCTGGGCCATCACCGGACGGATGGCATTGCCGGTCGACATCGGCAGGATCTGGTCTTCGGTCCATTCCTGTTCGGCCACCGCAGCGGACAACAGGCTGCTCTTCTGGACGACATCGCGTAGGATCGGGAATTGGAAGAAGGTCCCGGGGCGGATATCGTCCTTGCTGATTCTCTCCAGGAGGTACAGATTCTGGGGATCGCGAACAGGCAGCGGCTTCATCAGAAGCTCATTCACCAGGCTGAAGACCAGTGTGTTTGCGCCGATCCCGATGGCGAGGAGCGCGATCACGATTCCGCTGAAGAGTCGATTGCTGCGGAATTGGCGGAGGGCGTATCGGAGATCGCGGAACATCAATGGTATTCAGGATAAACCAAAACGTCCACAGCGATCGGTGGGGCGGGTGCGAAACCGTTTTGGGGATTTCGCGGTTCAACCGCAGCAACCGCTCCCCGACAAGCCGTGAAGAAAACAATACCTTGCCACAGATAAACACCGA
>PMTT01000678.1 GCA_003167275.1 Bryobacterales bacterium
AAGACTGCCGACGGCGGCAAGACCTGGCAGAAACTGACCGCCGGCTTGCCCGACGATGGCAAGACCGGCGCCACCGACCTCATCATCGACCCCGGCAATCCCGAAGTGCTCTTCGCCGCCTTCTATCAGCGCCTGCGGCAACCGTGGCGCTTCGACAGCGGTGGGCTCAACGGCGGAGTCTTCAAGACTACCGACGGCGGAAAGACCTGGAAGAAGCTCACCAACGGGCTTCCGACGGACGATACCGGCCGCATCGGCCTGGACATTTACCGCAAGAACCCCAAGATCGTCATGGCGATCGTCGAGCATGGCTTCCAGTGCGGCGGCGGGCGTGGGGCTCCGGCCCCCAGCCCCGACTGCGCTTCGATGACTCGCCTGGGTACGGGAGTCTACCGCTCGGAGGACGGCGGCGAGACCTGGAAGTATCTCAATCGCTACAACAACCGGCCGTTCTACTACAGCCAGATCCGCATCAATCCGTCCGACGATCAGCTTGTCTACGTACTGGCCACCAGCGTGATGTGGTCGCGCGATGGCGGGAAGACCTTGACCGCGGCGCAGGCTCCTTTCGGTCCCAACTACGACCACCACGCCATGTGGATCGACCCCACTAACAAAGACCGATTCTATCTGGGCAAAGACAAGGGACTGACTCTGACCCACGATCACGGCGCGTCGTTCATCTTCTTCGACAACCTGCCCGTCGCGCAGTTTTACAAGGTCGGCACTGACATGCGCGATCCTTACGCCATTTACGGCGGCCTGCAGGATAACGGCTCGATCGGGACCGTGGGCTTCACGCGCGACGTCCTGGGAATTCGCAACGACGCCTCGTGGAAGATGCACTGGGACGACGGCCAGTATGTGGCGGTGGATCCCACCGACTGGCGGACGGTCTATTCGGAGGGCACGCAAGGCACCTTCCGCGTCGTCGATCCGATCGGCCACACGGATACGCCGCGGCGGCCGGCGCCACGCAATATCGTCAACTTCCAGGAGGCCACCGGGAAGGATCCCGCGTCCCCCGCCGCCGCGCAGGGGCTCCGCTTCAACTGGACCTCACCGTTCATCATCTCGCCGCACGATCCGAAGGTGGTCTACTACGGTACGAACTACGTGCTGAAGACGGCGGACAAGGGACTGACCTGGCGGATCGTGAGTCCCGATCTTTCGAAGAACGACCCCGCCCGGAACAATCAGGGCTCGGGCGGCCTGACGCAGGAAACGACGGGCGCGGAGGTCTACGCCACGATCTACTCCGTCTCCGAATCGCCCCTCGCGAAGGGCGTCATCTGGGCGGGCACCGACGACGGCAACGTCTGGTTGACGCTCGATGGGGGCGGCGCATGGACCGAAGTCGGCCGCACGATTCCGGCGGTGCCGAAGGGCTTGTGGGTAAGCCGTGTGGTGGCCTCGGCAACCAATGTCGACACGGCATACGTGGCCTTCGACGGCCATCGCAGCGACAATCGCGACCCGTGGCTGTTCCGCACGTCGGACGGCGGAAAGACGTGGACGAACCTCTCGGCAGGACTCGCGCCCAATCAGCCGGTGTACGTGATCGAGGAAGACTCCCGGAATCCCGACTTGCTCTTCGTGGGCACGGAGTTCGGCCTGCAGGTGTCGCTGGATCGCGGACGCACGTGGCGGCCGATGATGAACGGGCTTCCCACCGTCGCGGTCTACGACGTTGTCATCCATCCGCGCGATCGCGACGTCATCCTGGGCACGCACGGCCGAGGCATCTATGTGCTCGACGACATCACGGCGCTCGAAGACTGGCGGCCGGCGCTGTCGGACAAGCCGGTGCATCTGTTCACCCAGCGGCAGGCGACGATCTGGGAGGACATGAGCCGCAGCGGGCAGATGGGCGACAACACCTATGCCGGGCAGAATCCGCCCTATGTACAGCCGGTCAATTTCCAGCAGCGCGACCGCACCCACCTGGTCAACACGCCGCTGATTACGTTCTACCTGGGTCCCAACGCTGCCGGCAATGCGACTCTGGAGATCACCAGTCCCGACGGCCGCACGCGTTCGCTGACGGTTCCCGCCAAGCCGGGGATTACGCGGTACGCCTGGGACGGCCGTATGGAAGCCGCGGCCGCGGGTGGGAGGCGCGGTGGTGGTCGTGGAAACGCGGGCGCCGCCGCGGAAGCCGCGCCCGCTGCGGCCGGCGAGGAGGGAGGCGCAGTCTTCCAGGGCGGTGGTCGCGGTCCAGCGCCCCGACTGGCGCCAGGCGCCTACTCACTCAAACTGACCCTGGGAACCGAGGTGGCGACGGGGACGCTGCAGGTGAGGGAGGATCCAATCTTGAACAAGTGAGGGATGGTCCTCACCTTGGCTACCCTTGCCGGCTGCCTCCCAGCGCAGAATTGCCAGGAGCCCCCAAGTATTGCCGGATGTATGATAGATAGACTCATTTAGGTGGTGCCTCATCTCTCCTGGCTTTGAGCTCAAAGGTCGATACGTGATCCAATCCGAGCTGGGCCGCGGCGGCTTCGGCGTCGTCTACCTGGCCCACGACCTCCGTCTGCACTCCAGGCCCGTGGTCATCAAGGTTCTGCTGGAAGAAAACGCCTCCGATGACGACTGGTTCCACCGGAAATTCGCCCAGGAAATAGAAGCGCTGGCCCGTATCGACCATCCCGGAGTGGTCGGCGTTCTCGATGCCGGCGAATCGCCGGATGGTCCGCCATTCGTGGTTCTGCAGTTCGTAAACGGAGTGACTCTGCGCTCCCTGCTCCGCAACGGGTCCATGGCTTTTCCGGACGTCGCCTCTATCGTGAAGCAGCTCGGCCACGCGCTCACCGCGGCCCACGCTTGCGGCGTCTGGCACCGCGATCTGAAACCCGAAAACATCATGCTCCAGGACCTGGGCCACGGGGAGAGGCAGGTCAAGATCATCGATTTTGGCATCGCCAGCGTGAAGGAAGCGCGCACACCCCAAGCTGGCGACACCGTTGCAGACGGCACACGGATAGCGGGGTCTGTGCCGTATATGGCCCCGGAACAACTCACCGGGAAGCCGGCTGCCGCCAGTGACATTTACGCCCTGGGTGTCATTGCTTGTGAAATGCTCACGGGACGACGGCCCTTCCGGGTAGAGTCCGCTGTCGAGCTGTACGTCCTCCAGCAAAGGGGGCTGAACTTCCGCCTGGAACATGCGCGTCCCGGCTTGTCGCCATCGGCCCATGAGGCCGTCCGCCGGGCGCTCTCGTTCGACGCCAAAGACCGTCACGCCCGCGCGCGCGATTTTGGCGATGAATTGTCCACTGCCCTGGCCGGACCCGTCGCCCAGCCGTCCGGTCTCAACACCGTCACTGTCTCGGCAGTTCCACCAGCACAACCACCGGCAGCGCCCGCAATCGCGTCCCAGGAACTCAACGTCGGCCGGCTGGTCGCGAAAATGTGCAACCGCCGCGCGCAGGAAGACGCCTTCAGCCATTTCTTCCTGTCGAAGATGGAGCAATGCCCTGGCGTTCCCCAGTGTTTTCTCATTCATGGCGAGGAAGGCGCATGTCACGAGAGCCTGGTCCAGAGGCTCCTATACCGCGTCGAGGGCTTTGCACGCGCCAGGTTCGGCGAACACAAGGCTACGGTTAGTCTGAAGAAGGTGCCCTGGCAATACGAGGGAACCGTCCAGGAGCGCACCAGCCGTCTGCTGTCGTTTGTTTTTGAAACCTGCGCCCCCAGGCAGCAGTTCAGCGCCCTGGATCTGTCCGCGGCTGCCCTGGCCCGGATGCTCTCTGCCTCTCTGCATCCCTTTCTGGTGATTCAACATGACATCCGCACCGCGCGATGGGACAAGGTGACGAAGGACCTGCTCGCCGGCTATCTCGCTTTTTGGCGCCAGTTGTCCGCCGAGGCGCCGCTGCCCCAGATTCTGGTGTTCCTGAACGTAATCTACCCGCCGGCGGAAGGGGAGCCGGGCCGATCGGCCTGGATGCAGCCGGGAGCGATGATCCGCAAGATGAAGACCAGACGGATCCAGGCCGAACTGCTGTCGCTGACCCCGGAGGATTTCCCTTTCCTCGCGCTTCATGAGCTGGGCCCCATCACCCGCGACGATGTGATGGAATGGTTCAGCCTGCACAACATTTACGACTCGGAAGACCGGCGGATGAAGCGCGCGCAGGAGATTTTTCAGAATGCCGGTGTGACTTTTACGCGGAGGACCATGGCCGAAATCGAAGCCGTACTCGGGAACATTCATCGCGAGTTCATTGCCGAACGAGGCTACGTATGAGCCCCCAACCGGCCTTTCGGATCTATGCAGGAGACGGCACGAAGATCTCCCAAAGAGACGTTGTGCTTCCGCTGTTCCGGCCGTTCGGACAGTTGGACGATCCGGCGCACTACGTCGCCGACAAAGGTCTGCGCGATGCCGTCAATGTGGCACTGAGCCTGGGCCATCCGCTGCTGGTCACGGGTGAACCGGGCACCGGCAAGACCCAACTCGCGGCCAGCGTGGCGTGGGAGCTGAACCTGCCCCAGCCGCTGGTGTTCCACACCAAGACCACCTCCACCGCCAAGGACCTCTTCTACCGGTACGACTCGCTGCGGCACTTCCACGACTCGCAGTTCCGCAAGGAAGAGGCGAGCATCGAGGCATACCTGTCGTACGAAGCCTTGGGCCTCGCGATCCTGCTCTCCATGGAACCTCGCGGCGCCGATGCCTTCCTGCCCGAGTCCTTGCGCGGCAAGGGCCCTGTGCGGTCGGTGGTGCTGATCGATGAGATCGATAAAGCGCCCCGCGATCTGCCCAACGATGTCCTGAATGAGATCGACAAGATGTCGTTCATCGTCAAAGAGAGCGGCCGGACTTTTGCCGCCGATCCGCGTTTCAAACCCATCCTCATCCTGACCAGCAATTCCGAGAAGAATCTGCCGGATGCGTTCCTGCGTCGCTGTGTCTTCTTCCACATCGCCTTTCCGGACGCGCAACGCCTGCAGGAAATCGTGCGGCGGCGGCTGAACCTCAGCGGCAGCTTCACGCCGCAAATGCTGGAGAGCGCCATCGCCCAGTTTCAGCAGATCCGTTCTCTGCCGCTCAAGAAGAAGCCCGCGACCGCCGAGTGTCTCGCCTGGCTCCAGGTCCTCGAAAACATGCGGGTGGATGTGACCGACCTGAAGCCCAACCAAATGGAAGCGCTGGCCCTGAGCTACTCGGTGCTGGCCAAGAGCCAGGAAGATTTGCAGCTCATGCAGAAGACGTTTGCGGAGAAGCGCGGAGCCTGATAGGGTATGCCGGACGGCTTGGCCAACGTGCCCCTGCCCATCGACGGTTTCCTATCCTGGCTGCGCGCCCAGGCGTTCGTGGTCGGGGTGGACAGCTACCTGCAAGTGCAGCAACTGATCGAGCGGGCCGGTACGGAATGTTCGCCCTCCGATCTGAAGACGGTGCTGTGCCCGCTCTTCGCGCGGAATGAGGATCAGCAGGAAGCCTTCTACCGCTCGTTCGACCGATGGTTCGATCTGTTCGCCGTGACGCCCGCGCCAGGTTCGATGCGGGATGCGGAGGAGGGCGAGAGTCCGGCGCCCACGTGGGGCAGGTCACCGACCTGCCCACCGAAGAGCAGGAGATCTCCGTTTCGAGGGCGCTACGCTGCCGCTGCGGCCGTGGTGCTGGTGCTGGCCGCCGCAATCACATTCTGGATGATGAGGGATACGCGGCCGACTCAGCCGAAGGCCAACGATGCGGTGACTACAACCGCACAGGACACGCCATCCGTGGCTGCCGTGCCTCCGCCGGAGCAACCGCCCCCGCAGCCCGAGGCGCCGACGCCCCCGCCAGTCGCGTCGCGATCATTCTGGAGGACGCACCGTGCACTGATCCGTTGGGCCATTGCGATGGCTCCTTTGCTGTTCTACCTACTCTACGAACTGCGCCGCTTCAGCCGACGCCGACACGTCCTACAGAAGCAGAAGGGAAGAAACGGGCCGTATTCGTGGCCCGTTCGCATCCAATCCAAGCCCAGGGTCTACCACTCAGCGGAATTCTATTCGGCGGCCCGTCGCCTGCAACGCCGCCAGCGCGGCGAATCGCTCAGCCTCGACGTGGACGGCTCGGTGCAAGCCACTATCGACTCGCTCGGCTTTCCCCACTTCAAATACAAGCCCGACAGCCGCTTGCCCGAATACCTGGTCCTCATCGACCGCACGTCGTTCCGCGACCATCAGGCGTCCCTGTTTGAGACCCTAAGCCGGGCGCTGCAGGCGGAAGGTCTGTTTGCCACCACCCTATTCTTCGATGGCGACCCGCGTGTCTGCCAGCCTGAGACGCAGGACGCCGATTTCTACCTGGTCGACCTGGAGCGGCGCCATTCGGGCGACCGCCTGGTGATCTTCGGCGATGGCGAGAAACTGATCGATTCCGTCACCGGCCGCCTGGCTGGTTGGGCGGCGCTCTTCGACTCATGGAACGACCGCGCCGTGTTGACGCCGGTCGCCCCTTCTGCATGGGGTCTCAATGAAAAGGCGCTGGCGAACCAGTTCATCGTGCTCCCCGCATCCGTGGACGGCCTGCTCGCGCTGGTGGATCATTTCGAGCAGTCCTCGCGGTCCGATATTCGATCCTGGCGTGACTCTTCCGATGAACCGCGCGGCCCGCATCTTGATGGCCCGATGCTCGTGCCGAAGCTTCGCGAGTTCCTCGGCGCTCCGGCCTTCGAGTGGTTGTGCGCGTGCGCGGTCTACCCGGAGTTGCACTGGGACCTGACCTTGCACCTGGGCTCGATTCCCGGCGTGCCCGAGAATCCCATTGACGAGACGAATCTCTTGCGCTTGATCCGCCTGCCCTGGTTCCGCAGCGGCTCCATACCGGACGAAATGCGGTGGGCGTTGATCCAGGAATTGGGACCCGCTCGCCAGAATGCCGTCCGCGAAGCCATCCTCCAGCTTCTGGAAGAGAATCCGCCGCCGAAAGAGAGTTTCGCCGCCGATTCTCGAAGTTTTCAGATCGTCTTGCAGCGCTACTGTCTGAACCGCCGCGACCGCAAGCGCCGCCGCGAACTGATCGAGGCGCTGAAGAGCGTTCCGCAGAGCGAGTTGCTCCGCGCTCACACGACGCTCGGCGCTCTCGAATCGATGCGGCTCACGGCGCTGGATTTTGTCCTTCCCCGCGCCATGCGCCGCGCGCTGTTCGCCAACGGCCTACCGGCGTTCGGACTGAAGAACAGCCTTCGATTGCTGGTTGTGGCTCCGCTGTGTCTGCTTCCGGCGATCTTGTTCACCGTCCCATTCCGGAACAACGCTCAACTGATTCCGGACACGGTGGAATTGAGTCGGGAGTCGAACCAGCACCTGGAATTGGACTACTTCATTACGGTTCAAAAGTATAAAAATGGTCAGCCTATCGGGGCTCCGCTCCGGCTGATGAACGAAATGCTCTTCCACGAGGATGACCGCATCGCCATTACGGTGAGCTCTCCAAAATCGGGCTTCCTGTACATCCTGAATGAGGGGCCTTTGGGGGATGGCTCCACAAGCGTAAACGTACTCTATCCAGAGATTGGGACGACTGCCCAGATCTCCGCTGGCCAGCCCGTTCGAATTCCGCGAGCGCAATGGTTTGTGCTGGACCAGTCATCCGGCGTGGAGAAGCTCTACCTGGCCTGGAGCGCAAAAGCTGTGCCCGAGTTCGAAGCCGCCAAAGACGAGAGCTACTCGCTGGTGAATGGAGGGGTGACCATTCGCGCTCCAGAACGAGTGATGGCGCTGACGCAAGTCTTCGGAAAATACCTGATCCCCGCGGCGCAGATTCGCAAAGATGCGGCTGCTAATCTCACCTCTCTTACTTCCGATCAAGAGGTGTTGGTGCACCTCATCCGGTTGGCGCACGAGAGCACCCCGCAGTCCGTCACTGTGACCTCCCTGGACGGCGGCAGCGGCGCGCTCACAAACGAATTCACGAACGATTGGGTTGTAGCGATGGTTAAGAATAAGATCGCTGCTTCGATCATCCTGCAGCAGATCCATTCCATGCCGACGCGATTCGATCTCTCTACACAGGAGATCATCCGGCTCACCAAGGCCGGCGTTTCGGCGGAGATCCTAGAGGCGATGCGCAATCCCAAAGCCGCCGCTCCTTCGAAGCCGGCGGCTGGGAAGACCGCAAGCGGCACTCCCGCGACCAACACTCAGACAGCCACTGCGCCCGCCGCCAACGCGCTCACAGCCCCAACGCCTCCAGCCAGCTCCAACGCGCCACCCACCACCCCACCGCCAGCCGAGAAGCCACCCGCGCTACCGGCAACGCAATCCATCACCATCGGCGCTACCATGCCGTTTAGCATCCGGCTGGCCGAGGACATCCCCGCAAACGTCGAACCAGGCCGGACGATCCGCTTTACCACGGTCGGGGCTTTTCCCGCGGAAGGACCCACAGCGGTGGCCGCGAACACAGCGCTGATTGGCGAGATCGTGGATGGTGGCAAGAAAAAACCGACCTTCCGATTGAAGGATGTCACGGCGGTAGATGGCACCAAACTGTCGATCCACGTGGGGGGATCGACCCCCGATGGGCGGCGCTCTTTCGACGTGCCGACCATGGCCCGGCACTCCCAGGAGATCGCCGCGCCGGCAGGTACCGGATACATTGCCTACACCCAAGGTGCGCAGACCGTCACCGTCCGCAGTCAGCTCTCCAATTTGCCCACTGGGGGGCAGACCGTCGAGGCCCCGGGGGGGCCGGACCACCTGTTTCCGTACTCGCTTGCGCTGAAAAATCGAGACACGGGAGATCTGAAAACCTCCGGTGAACTTGTTGAAGGCGGGTACCAAGTCGTGCTCAGAATGAATCACGACCAGGTGGCGTCCGCACCAAAACCGGCCCAACGCTGGGTTTATGTGCTAGCAATTGGTAGCGACGGGACGTTGAAGCGTGTTTTTCCAGCGAGGGAGAATTCCAGCCTGAACCATTTGCCCAACGGCGGAACTCCGGAGGAGATCCAGTTAGAAGTGATAATGATTGGCGAGCCGTTTGGCGTTGAGACTCTGGCTCTGTTGGCAAGCGAAGAACCTGTGAGCCCGATGGCGCTTGAGATGGATTCATTACCTGGCGGAGTAGACCGATCCAGACTGGCTGACTTCCTGCGCCAGATCTTGCGGGCCAACCACGCCGGCGCTGCTCCAGCGCCGGACAAGTGGAGTATGGATCTTCTGACTTTCCATTCGGTACCCAAGTAGCCGGTCCGCGGCGCCGACCTGCACTGGGACCGTCCGAGAACCCTTTCTACTCCTCCTGTATCACCTCAATCGCATTCATCCTCGCAGCCACCCGCGCGGGGTAGAGTCCCGCTAGCACCGTCACCGACCACACCAGCAGTAGCGCCCCCGCCAGCAACTCTCCGGGCGGATGAACCTGGATCGTCCAGCCGAAGCTCTGCTTATTCACCACGAAGACCAGCAGCAGCGAGAGCGTCAAGCCTAACACCAAGCCCACCAAGGCCGCCAGCAAGCCGAGGAAAGCCGCTTCCGTCAGGATCCCCCGCACCTGTGCGGTCGACGTCCCCCCAGGTACGGCGCATCTCGTACCGCGAGGGGAAGAGCAAGGATCAACCCAACATTGGGTTCTGTTGCGTGATTGACGATACGCCACAGAGCCCGGAAGCAACTGCTGCAGCCCGAATCGAGGTAGGCGCGCCCACTTCCGTCCCGCGGCCAGACAGGGCCCTTGTCTCAGGTGCCGACGACGTGGCTAAATGGTTGGGCGGACGTGAGCACTGTGCTCGCCGACGCGTGCAGATCCACCAAGCCACGCACCTTGCCGAATGTATCACAATGGAAAGATGCAGAGTTTCGATCGCATAACGTGGAACCCGAACCAGATGAACGGACAGCCATGCGTCCGTGGCATGAGGCTGACTGTACGTCGGGTCGTGGAGGCCATGGCGCTGTATCCGAACCGCGATGACCTCTTCCGCAACTATCCGGAGTTGGAGCCGGAGGACGTTCGGCAGGCGCTGGCTTTCGCCGCTGCAAATCTGGAAGACAGTGCGGCGGAAAGTAACGCCGCTTGACAGGCAGCGTAGGCATTCGCCTCGTTCTCGATCAAGGAGTACCGCGAGACGCCGCAGCTCGCTTGCGCGAACTCGGATATGAATGCACGCATGTCAGCGAAGTCGGAATGTGGAAGGCAGACGACGCCGAGATCCTCAAATGGTCGTCGGAAAGAAACGCCATCATTGTGACCCTGGATGCTGACTTTCACACGATCTTGGCGGTCTCCGAGGCTAGCGGCCCCTCCGTGATTCGTTTGCGCTTACAGGGCTTGGGTGCATCTGAAGTCGTCGACATGATTCGAAAGGTTCTCCAGAGTTTCGAAAGCCGATCTGAAGCGCGGATGTCTGGTACGGTTAAGACGCGCAAGACCACCTGTCACTGGCTACCGATCGGCAGTTCCGATTGAAGGGAATGCCTCATCACTCTTCGTGAATCGACTCGATCGCATTCATCCTCGCCGCCACCCGCGCGGGGTAGAGTCCCGCCAGCACCGTCACCGCCCACACCAGCAGCAGCGCCCCCGCCAGCAACTCTCCGGGCGGATGAAACTGGATCGTCCAGCCGAAGCTCTGCTTATTCACCACGAAGACCAACAGCAGCGACAGCGCGAAGCCCAGCGCCAGCCCCACCAGCGCCGACAGCAGGCCGAGGAAGGCAGCTTCCGTCAGGATCATCCCCCGCACCTGTGCCGCCGACGCCCCCAGGTACCGCAACAGTCCCAATTCCCGCCGCCTATCCAGCACCAGCGCCAGCAGCGAGTTCGCGGCGCCCAGCATCGCCACCACCACCGCCACGGCCTCCAGCGCCCAGGTGATTGCGAAGGTCCGGTCGAATACCGCGATGGCGTTGCGCCGCAGCTCGCTGTTCGCCGCCACCGAGACTCCGTAGCCCGCGGTCCGGAGCTGGATCTCCTGCCGGAGGCGGCTTCGGTCCGCGCCGGGGGCGGCATAGACGGCGGCGTTGGTGGCGGGCTGGTGCGGCAGGTACCGCAACAGCGTCGACCGGTCCACAATCACATAGCCCTGACTGCTGGAGTATTCGTAATAGACGCCCGCCACCGACAGGGTGACGTTGCGGTCGCCCATGGCGATCGTAAGCTGGTCGCCGGTGCGCACTCCGTGCTTGTTGGCGAACGGCTCGCTCACGATGGCGCGGTCGCGGCCCGGCAGCGAGCGCAGGATGGCATCGCGATCCTGGCCCGGAAGGAACCGCATCCGCCCGTAGCGGCGCACGATCTCCAGGTCGCCCGCGCCGAGCGTAGCGCGCTCGCCGTGGTAGTGGAATTCCAGCCCATAGAAGACGTCTACGGCGGCGACCCCGTCGATCGACGCCAGGATCGGCAGCACTTCCGGTGCCAGAGGTGGGTACGCGCCCGCCCCCGCCGGCATGGCAGCGCGGACGTATAGGTCGGCGCGAATCTGAATGTCCAGCCACAGCGCCACCGTTTCCCGGAAGCTGCCCACCATGATCCCGACGCTGGCCATCATCGCGATGGCCGTCGCCAGCGCTCCCACCACCACCGACGTGCGGGACAGGGAGGCGGTCAGGCTGCGGGCGGCTAGCAGTCCCACCACTCGGCCCCGCACCACTACGCGAGTGGCGCGATTTACCGCCAGCACCACCGCCGGTGCGGCCATCGCGGCGCAAGCGATTGCGAAGATCGCCGCCACGTAACCGCCCACGGGGTACCCGCCCACCGGCGCCGCCTGGGACGCCGCCAATGCCAGGATGGCGAACCCCGCCGACCAGGCCAGCCCGCGGCGCCAACGCAGTCGTGCACGGTGCTCGTGCGCGCCGGGGCTCATAGCCTCGGTGGGCGCCACGTCCATGGCCTCGCGAGCCGGAGCCAGGGCGGAAAGGAAGGCCACCATTGCGCCGCTCACGATGCCGATCCAGGTTTCGTTCCAAGTGAGCGAGACCGGCGCGGGCCGGCTGGTGGTGTAGAGCGCGTTCACCGTGTCCGCGATCAGCCGGACCGTGCCCGCGGCCAGCAGTCGGCCCAGTCCCACACCAATCACCGCGCCGACCGCACCGAAGAGCAGCGCCTCGCCCAGAAAGAGCGCCAGCACCGTGGAGCGGCTCGCCCCGATGGCCCTCAGGATCCCGATCCCGGCGCGTCGGCGCACCACGCTCACGGAGATGGTGTTGTAGATCAGGAATGCGCCCACTACCAGGGAAATGTAGCTGAGCGCCCGCAGATTCCATCGGAAGGCGCGCAGCATCCGCTGGTTCTCGTCGCTGCGCGCGCCGGGTTTTTCGATGAGGTAAGGCGGCGGAAGGAGGGCGCGGACGGCCTTTTCGACGGCAGCGGAATCCTCGCCCGGCTCGACCGTGACGTCGATACGGTCCACCTTCCCGTAGCGCCCCAGCGCCTGTTGCGCGTCGGCGATATCGATGGCCAGGAATTGCGCACTGCCGCTGTCCACCACCTGTTCGATTTGCAAACGTTGGGGACGGCCAGCGATGGAGACGGTGAGGAGATCGCCCTCCTTCGCGAGGCCTTTCGAGACGACCGCGTTGGGCATTTCTTCGACCTGCCCGCCTTGATTCTCCGGCGTAGGCTCGCGGTGCCCCTTGTTTTCTGGCTGGGCAGGTCGAGGACCTGCGCTACTCACCATATCGAGGCCGTACACTGGCACGGCCCCCACTCCGTCCACTACCGCCAGTGTTTCCATCACTGCCGCGAAACGGGCCCGGAACGGCAGCCCCGCAAGTTGTCCCACCCAACCTTCGTCGATCCCCCCGTTCGCCACAATCTCCAGGTCCGTCTTACCCGCCAGCGTCTCCATTGACGACCGGAACGACCCCGTTGCCGCATCGCCCGCCAAGTCGATCGCCACTACCACCGCGATCCCCAGGGCGACGGACAGAATCGTCAGCGCGGTCCGGAGCAGGTCGCGGCCGAGCGGCCTCAGAATGAGCAGTCGAAAGACGGTAAGGTGGTAAAGCATGGTTTAGCTTCGAGGGACGACTAATGGCACAAGATTTGGCAAGCTAAAGCATACCCTACGGTGCGTTCTCGATCGAGACTACCCGTCCA
The DNA here is from genome assembly GCA_003167275.1 of Bryobacterales bacterium. Lineage (GTDB taxonomy): Bacteria > Acidobacteriota > Terriglobia > Bryobacterales > Bryobacteraceae > JAIQFL01. Next base: position 13,046 of record PMTT01000678.1, read on the forward strand.
TCCCGCAGGCTCACCCTCACATCCGCGATGGCCGCCGCCTCCGCGCTGTGGGTGGCCATCAGGACGGTGGCGCCGAACCGGGTCGCGCTTTCGCGCAGCAGCGAGAGCACCTGGTCGCCGCTGGCCGTGTCGAGATTGCCGGTGGGCTCGTCTGCCATAAGCAGGTCGGGCGAATTCACGAGCGCGCGGGCGATGGCCACGCGCTGCATCTGCCCTCCCGAAAGTTGATAGGGAAAGCTGGCGGACTTCTCTTCCAGCCC
>PMTT01000090.1 GCA_003167275.1 Bryobacterales bacterium
GGCAACCAGCGCGAGCAGCAGATCTGCGAGAAGATCTTCAAGGCCCTCACCGATAAGGGCAGCGACCCGCGCGGCGTCCGTCGGCCCACCAGGCTGCACACCCTCTGCGCCTTGACGGAGGGCAGCGAGGCCGAGGTGAAGACCATCGTCGACATCTTTCGCGACCCCAGCCGCTCCTTTCTGATGCCACCCCTCGAAGAGCCCCTGGTGGCCGATTCCGTAATCGACATTTCCCACGAGAGCCTGATGCGGGTCTGGACCCGATGCAAGGTCTGGGTGGATGAGGAGGCGGAGGCCGCCGCCCAATACCGCCGGTTGACCCAGAACGCCGAACTGTTTACCCGGGGCTCTGCGGGATTGATGACCGATCCCGAGCTTACGCTGATGCTGAACTGGATCGAGAAAAACCACCCCAACGCGGCGTGGGCCGAACGCTATGGCGGGCCGTTCGAGCGCGCCCGATTCTTCGTGCAGCAGAGCCGCCTGGCGCGCGACGCGGCCATCCTGGCAGAGGAGGATCGTCGGAAGCGGGAACTGCGGCGTGCGCGCACGTTCGCCATCGTCGTCGGGTTCGGGTTCCTGCTCTCGCTGGTGCTGGGAGTGATGGCGTTCGTGGCGAAGGAGCAGGTCAGGCAGGAAGCCACCAAGTTGAAGGCCGGCCAACTGGCGGCCAAGGCGCTTCTCAAACGGGACAGCCAACTCGATCTGGCCTCGCTCTTAGCCTTGGAGGCCACCCACATCTCCGAGACCCCTCAGACCAGGCACGCGCTGGAGTTGACTTTCCTGTACAATCCCACCCTCATGTCGTACCTGCACCAGCCCGGCTGGGTCTCTGGCGTTGCCTTCAGCCCGGATGGGAAGCTGTTGGCCTCCGCGGGGGATGACAACACCATCCGCCTGTGGGACGCCACGACCCACCAGCCCGTCGGCGAACCGTTGCGCGGCCATACCATGTCGGTCTTCGGCATCGCCTTCAGTCCGGACGGGAAACTGCTGGCTTCCACCGGCGACGACTTCACCGTCCGGCTGTGGGACGTGGCCAGCCGCCGGCCTCTGGGCGACCCGATGATGGGCCATGCCAGGGCAGGGACCAGCGTGGCCTTCAGGCCGGATGGCAAACTGCTGGCCTCCGGAAGCTATGACAAAACCATCCGCCTGTGGGATGTGGCCGGCCGCCGGGCTCAGGGGGACCCCATCATGGGACATCAGGGCCCGGTGCGCTCGGTGGCCTTCAGCCCCGATGGCAAGTTGCTGGCATCCGGAAGTGAGGACCAGACCGTGCGGCTCTGGGACGTTTCCACCTCCCGCCCCGCCGGCCGGCCTTTCCAGATGCTCCCCAGCGCATCGGAGGCGGTGGCCTTCAGCCCGGATGGCCAAACCCTGGCCGCCGCCGCCGGCGACGTGATCGTCCTGTTGGACGTGGCCACCCGGCAGACCCTCGGAGCCCCACTCACCGGTCACACCGCTCCGGTGCACACCGTGGCTTTCAGTCCCGATGGAAAGGTGCTGGCCTCGGGCAGCGACCAGACCATTCGCCTGTGGGACAGGGTGAACCGCGTGGCCATCGGAGAACCCCTCAGGGGCCAGGCCAATCCCGTATGGTGTGTCGCGTTCAGCCCCGACGGCAAGGTGTTGGCCTCTTCCAGTTCCAATAACATCGTGCTGTGGGATGTGGCGGACAAGCAGCCGCTCCCGCCGCCCCTCAAAGGCCACACCGACACGGTTTATTCGGTGGCTTTCAGCCCGGACGGGCAGTGGCTCGCCTCGGGCGGCCGCGACCAGACGGTCCGGATGTGGAGCGCCGGCGGTCTTGCCGCCGGTCCGGCCGGCAACGCCGCCGGTCTTGCCGCCAATCCGCGCGCCGGAGCGATTCTCCAGGCCGGCAAAGGCACCGTCAACACGGTAGTCTATAGCCCGGACGGCAAGACGCTCGCTTCGGGCACCGACGACGGGGCGATCCTGCTGTGGGATATGGCAGGGCGCAAGCCTCTGGGCGAACCACTGGAACAGACCCACTATGTCGGCAGTCTGGCGTTCAGTCCGGATGGGAAGATGCTGGCGTCGGCCGACGACCCAGGAATCTGGCTTTGGGATGTAGCCACGCGAAAACCGATCGGAGAACCGCTCAAAGGCCACACCAGCCGTGTCAACCAGGTAGCCTTCAGTCCCGATGGGAAGACCCTGGCGTCGGCCGGCGACGACAACACCATCCGGCTGTGGGACATGGCGGCCCGCCAGCCGATGGGTGATCCGTTCGGCGGGTATCGCCATTCCGTCGGGAGCGTGGCCTTCACCCCGGACGGAAAGTGGCTGGCTGCCGCCAGCTCCGATACGGTGGATATCTGGGACCTCCAGACCCGGCAGCGGACCGGGGAGCCGTTGAAAGGCCACGGCGAGCAGGTCGTCGCCATCGCCTTCAGTCCGGATGGCAAGACGCTGGCAGCGGCGAACTCGACTTACATTATGTTGTGGGACGTCGCCAGCCGGCAGCCGCTCGGAGAGCCGCTCCTGGGCCACACCGGCATGGTCTATTCGGTAGCCTTCAGTCCGAACGGCAACCAGTTGGCCTCTGCAAGCAACGACAAGACGATTCGTCTGTGGGAGGCGGTGAATGGCCATCGAGCCAAGGAGAAGCACCCTTCCGCGCGCCCCTGCATTCTCGCCAACCGTAATCTGTCACTGGCCGAATGGAAGGAATACCTCGGCGACGACACTCCCTACCACCGGACGTGTCCCAACCTGCCCCCGGGAGAAGGCGCACCCTCACAATGATATTTCATACTTTTCTAACTAATTCTATGGTATTGTATCCACCGCATTAGGAGGTTCCCGATGAGTCCACCAGCACTGTCGCCGATCGAACTGCAAGCTACCGACACTCCCGAGACCGCTGCCGCCAAGGTCCAGATTCCGCACCTGTCGATCATCCTCCTGTTAGGGGATTTCGATGCGCGTTTCCAGCCCCGGATCCGCTCGATCTTGAGCCGGGCGGTCGCTCCTCTGGCGCTCGACTCCGAAGCGTTGATCATCGACAACGGCGCCACGTCGGGAAGCGCAACCGCCATGGGGCTGGCCGCTTCCGATCAGGACCAGGCTCCCCAGATGCTCGCCATCGTGGCGCGCAATGCGAAGGCGTGGGCCCCCAATCACACAATGGTGATGCGCCTTCCTGCCGAGTGGAGCGACACCGCCAAAGTCTCGTATCAAATCGCCGCTAAACTGGCGAAAACACCCAACGAGCGCGAGAAACCTGTCCTGGCGATTCTCTCCGGGGGAAGCGACGACGACCTCCCTGCGCTCATTCAGTGCGCCCGCCGCCAATGGCCCATTCTGCTGATGAAGGGCAGCGGCGGACTTGCCGACCAGATCGTGGCGGCTATCCCGCCGCCCGAGGCCCCCAAACCGGATCCCCCGAAACCGGATGCCCCTAAAGCGGATAGCCCGAAGGCCGAAGGCGCCGGTGCGGAAGCCCCTCAGGCGGACGGCGCTACGCCGGATAGCGCCAAGCCGCAGGCGAATGCGGCCGACGCTGCCCAACCGGGAGGCTCCCCGCCCACCGCAAATGCGGACAGCCCGAAAGCGGATGGCCCCACGCCCGCAGACACAAAGCCCGACAGCCCCAAGCCGGAAACTCCCAACCCGGAACCTCCCAAGGT
>PMTT01000557.1 GCA_003167275.1 Bryobacterales bacterium
CAGCGAAAGGATCTCGAAATATGGCTCAACTGCATTCACGATGTCCCTGGCACTCCGCTGTGGAGGACCACCCCCACGGCGTACCTCATCCGCATTGCCGAGGAGACTCAGCCAGAGGCCGCCTTCGTCCAGGTACCGGCTCAGGCTCTCCGCAAACCTCTGCCGTGTTTCATCCGAGTCGATTATGTGAAAGAAGCCCCGGTCGAATGCAAACCGAAATGGGGCTCCTACGACGTGGTTTTGGAGAATGTCGAGCACCTGGAATGTAGACTTCACGCCGGCGTTTGTAGCCTTCGATGTGGCTCTCTCGATGGCGATCGGTGAGACGTCAACTCCTAGAACATCGAATCCTTGTTGAGCCAGCCAAATTGCGTTGTCGCCCGTTCCGCACCCGATCTCAAGGGTTTTGCAAGGTTCGATGGGAGTCGACGTCACCCTCTGGATGAGGTTCAAATCGGGCTTCCCAATGTCCCACGGCGTATCACCTGCTTGATAGTGCTTCTCAAACTGTTCTGCGTCCCTCATGTCGTATCCTTCCTATCGCCGTCCTGCCAGCCCCGGTTGTCTACTTGATTCTCCGCTTCAGCTCATCGAAGAAGTTCACCAGAAACGTCAACTCCGTCTCCGCCCCTGCTTCCGCGGACAGTTTGGCGTTCTTGAGGAAGACGATCCGCTTTCCGTCGGAGGCCAAGTCCCAGGCGGGGCCGCGCCCGTTGGAGGGATGGACGGGGGCCCACACCCGCGACTTGCCCGGCACGAAAGCGTCTCCGGAAACGGAGTAGCCGAGAACCATGATCCCTTGTGGCGATTCGTAGAACAACTCGTTGGAACTCCGCGACCAGTGCGCGGTTTGGCCGCCGCCGGTAGAAATCTGCCAGCGCCCCCCGGGACCGGGAAAGGGCCGCACGTAGACTTCCTGCCCCGATTCCGAGGAGTCGTAGGCGATCCATTTCCCGTCGGGCGAAACCTTTGGGCTCCCGACTACGCCAGCCGCGGTAGCAAAGATCGACTTCTGGGGTTTGCCCAGGTGCACTTCGGTGCCGTCGCCTTCCAGCGTCGCCGTGAACACAGCTCTTTGGTCGTCGGTGACGGTGCCCACCAGGATCTTGCCGTCCGGCGAAAAGGACCGCGGACCGAGACCCGCATCCGCCAGGCGCTGGGCCTGTCCCGACCCGTCGGACGGAATCCAGTAGAGGCCGCTACTTGTGTTCCGATAGACGATGGCTTTGCCGTCCGGAGTCCAGGTGGGCGACGTGTTGAGGCCGGGAGTGAAGGTCAGCCGCGTAAACGAACCTCGCTCCAGATCCTTCACCCAGATATCGCCGGAGGGGCCCTTCCGCACGGACAGCGCGAGCCGGCGGTTGTCGGGGGACAGGATTGGCAGAGTGAAGTTGCCCCGCTCGGCGTGAACGGACTCCTCGTGACCCGCGGCGTCGAGCGAGACCACGGTCCTGTCGCCGAAAGTGATGGTACCGACCGAGTAGACGAACACGCCGTTTCGCGAAAAGGCGAACTGCGCTCCGCCGGCGCCGGCCGCGCGCACCTCCTCCAGCAACGGGACGGGAGTGCCTGCCAGAGCCATGCGGCCGGTATCGAAGCGGGCGCCGTACACCGTGCCGTTCTGCTGGTAGAGCAGGTGTCCGCTGGGCAGATAACGGGCCCCATGGCCTCTCTGCACCAGCGTGGTTCGGGCGCCGGACTTGAGCGACTGCACCACGATATCGGCTTCCTCGTAGTCCGTGGACGCACCCGCCGCCATATACAGCAGCAATTGTTGTTCGGGCAGGTACTGCGGCCAACGGTGGGTTCGCTCATCCTTGGCCAGCCTGGTGAGAGGCGTCGGACTGCCGCCGGCTGCGGGAATCCGGAGGAGCCCGCTGTTGCCCTCGGAGGCCACGATAGAAGACTCCTCAGCCCAACTGGCGCCTCGCAGTTGGGGCAAGGGACACAGCGTCATCGGCGCACCTCCCGTGACGGCCACCTTTTTCAACTTGCCGTCGGCCCAGAACCCGATCCACGCGCCGTCGGGAGAGAAGAAAGGGTTGTCCGCCCCGTCGGTGCCGGCGAGCACCGTGACGTTCTCCTGATCGAGCAGCCGGACCCCCAGCGCGCGCTTGCCTTTTCCCTGATCCAGCAGGACGGCCAGGCGGTCGCCATCGGGAGAGATGTCGAATGTGGCGGATCCGCGCGGGAACGCCAGGGCCGTGTCCTGGCCGAGATCGACGTTCAACCGCAGCAGCGGCGGCGTTGGTGACGGTCGCGTGGCTTGCCACCAGCCGACGGCCGCCAGCACCGACACCGCGGCCAGCGCCGCAATCCACGGCCAGATCGAGCGGCTCGGGCGCGCCGGAGCGACCGCGGGCGCGGCGCTTTCGGCCGGCTCGTCCAACTCCAGGCGCGCCACGCCGATGTCGGGCAGGCGGCGCTTACGGTCACGCTCCAGGCACCGCCGCAGCAGGCGGCGCACCGCCGGCGGGGTATCGCCGGGCAGCGCGCCCAGATCGATGTCGGCGCGCAGCACCGCAGCCATGGTGTCCGACACCGTGTCGCTCTGGAACAACCCCCTCCCCGTGAGCAACTCGTAGAGCACCACGCCGAAGGACCAGATGTCGGCCCGCTTGTCGACAGCGTGGCCGCGCGCCTGCTCCGGCGACATGTAGGCCGCCGTTCCCAGGATGACGCCTGCCTGCGTCATGGCCAGCGACAGCGTCGGCGACAGCGTGAGCCCGGCGGTGGAAGCGGGCGCGGCGGGCTCGGCCGCCTTGGCCAGTCCGAAATCGAGGAGCTTTACCGTGCCGTCGGGCGTCACCTTGATGTTGGCGGGCTTCAGGTCGCGATGGGTGATGCCCTTCTCGTGGGCCGCCTCCAGCCCAGCCACGATCTGCCGCGCATACGCCACCGCCGTGTCCACAGGAACGGGCCCCTTGAGATCCTCGCCTTCGACCAACTCCATCACGATCGCTCCGGCTTCGATCCCGTAAATCGCCGCGATGTTCGGATGGTTCAGGCTCGCCAGCACCTGCGCCTCGCGAGTGAAGCGCGCGATCCGGTCGGGATCGGCGGCAAACGACTCGGGCAGCACCTTGATGGCGACATCTCGATTGAGTTTCGTGTCCGTGGCGCGATAGACGGCGCCCATGCCGCCTTCACCGAGTTTGGAGACGATGCGGTAGTGGGCAATAGTGAAGGGTGGCGTCACGGGATTCTCCGTTTCAACTCGTCGAAGAAGTTCAGCAGGAAAGTGACATGGATCGGGCCTTCGTTCACTGGGACCTCAGCCCGCGTGACGATGAATCGCTTTCCGTCCGGCGCCAGATCGAAGGACATGCCGGAACTCAGATTGGCGGCCCGGACCGGCGTCGGACGGGGTTTGGCAGCCACCAGGGCATCGCCCGCGATGCGATATTCGACGGCCATGATCTCGCCCAAAATGGACCTGTAGAACAGATCGTTGCTCTTGCGCGACCACACCGGGAACCCTCCGCCCGCATTCGATATCTGCCATTGCCCGCTGCCCTTGCCACCGGGATACGGGCGGACGAAAACTTCCGGCGCATGCGAGCCAGACTCGTTGGCGGTATAGGCGATCCAGCGGCCGTCCGGAGAGATGGCCGGATCGGACATGCCGCCAGGCGCGGTCAGAAAAAGCTCCGGCTTTCCCGCATGGGGCTGATCGGGGTCGCTCAGATCCAGCGTCATCGTCCAGATTTCGGGCCGCCCGCCCGATCCGCTGCCCGGCCGCCTTGCCATCCAGAACGCCAGCCGGCGTCCGTCCGGCGTGAACGAAGTCACCCGCAACGAGAGAGTCTTGTCGCTGAACAGCAATTGCGGCTGGCTGGATCCATCGGCGCGAACCCACCAGATGCCCAATTCTTCCCCGGCGCCGCCGGAATACGCAAGGTGTTTCCCATCCGGCGCCCAGATACAAGACCGGCCCCGGGAAGAAGTGAGCTTGGTGGCAGCGGCCCGCTGCGGATCGTAGACCACAATGCCCTCGTCCACCGATCCCGCCAAGAGCCTGCCATCCGGCGAGACCCTCGGGCTCAGTGCGGCGACGGGAGTCGACCAGACCGGCTCGACTTTTCCCGCCATGTCGATCCACGCCAATTGCCACGCGGTGTCGGCGGCCTTGCCATCCAGGTAGACGAAGGCGCCGCTGTCCGAAAAACTGAACTGCCCCGCTCCCGACACCGGCACGGCCGCAACATCGTTCACGACGGGGACCGCTGCGCCGCGTGTCTCCAGGCGATCGAGGTCGAATGGCGCCGCGAATAGCGAGCCCTGATGGATGTAGGCAATGTGACCGCTGGTAAGATAACGGCCGAAATAGCCTCCCCGCGCGACGGTCTTTACGCTGCCTGTTTTCAGCGAGAGAACGTGGATATTGGCTTCATCATACCCGGTACCGGGGGCCCCCGTGCCAGCAGTGAAGATCACGAACCGGCCATCGCCGAAGACCTGGGGCCAGCGCCAACTCCTCCCTTGAATCGCGTCGGGGTCGCCCAACAACGCGGCCTTCCCACCCGACTCCGGCACGCGAAAGAGGTGCTGATTGTCGAGGTTCGCGATGATGTAGCCGTCCGGTCCCCAGGCAGCGCCGCGCGGAGGGGCGGAAGTGGCACAGAGGGTTACCGGCGCCCCGCCGTATACCGAAATCTTCTTCATCTGCAGGCTGGCGAAGAAACCGATCCACTGGCCGTCCGGCGAGAAGAAAGGCTGTTCGCCATTTTCGGTCCCGCGCAGCAGTGTGGGAGCGCTATCCTGTAACAACCGGGTGGCCAGCACCGGAATACCGTCCGCGCCGCGCACGTTGTACACGATACGCCGCCCGTCCGGCGATAGCACGGCTGTCAAGGAAGTGCCCCGAATGGCACCCGGGCCAAGATCGACTCGGAAGCGGGACACGGGCACTTCGACGCGCCGGGTAGCTTTCCAGGCCACAAATCCAGCCGCCAGGGCGCAGAGCGCCAACGCCCCAGCCAGGACCCAGGGGAGCAGACCCGTTCGTGCTCCGGCAATCGGTGTGGGGCTGGGCGTTTCCGGGCCTGGCGCGGCATCGAACGCGATGCGAGCTTCACCGATGTCGCGCAAACGAGTGCGAGGGTTGCGGTCGAGGCAGCGGGCGAGGAGTGCGCGCACCGCCGCCGGTGTCGCAGCCGGGAGCTTGCTCAAGTCGATCTCGGCGCGCAGCACGTCCGCCAGCGTGTGGGCGATGGTTTCGCCCTCGAACAGCCGGCTGCCCATCAGCATCTCGTAGAGGACAACGCCGAAGGCCCAGATGTCCGCGCGCTTGTCCACCGGCTTCCCGGCCGCCTGTTCGGGGGCCATGTAGCCCGCGGTCCCCAGGATCATGCCGGCCTGCGTCATCGCCAGCGAGAGCGTCGGCGACTGGGTGGCGACTGTCCCAGCCTGCGGACTCTCGGTTCCTTTTGCCAGTCCGAAGTCCAGCAGCTTCACCACGCCGCCGGGTGTGACTTTGATGTTGGCCGGTTTCAGGTCGCGATGAACGATGCCCTTTTCGTGCGCCGCCTCTAGAGCCTCGGCGATCTGGCGGGCGTAATCGATCACGGTATCGACAGGCAGTGGGCCGGCGAGTTCAGGGCCCTCCACCAATTCCATTACGATGGCCCCCGCTTCGATGCCATAGATGGCGGCGATATTGGGGTGACTGAGGCTGGCCAGCACCTGCGCTTCGCGCTGGAAGCGCTCGATGCGCGCGGAGTCCCCGGCAAATGCAGGCGGCAGCACTTTGATGGCGACATCGCGATTGAGTTTGGTGTCGTGGGCGCGGTACACAGCGCCCATACCACCCTCTCCGAGCTTGCCGGTGATGCGGTAGTGGGCGATGGTAGATGGAGGGGTCATGAGTTCCGGGCTTTATGGATCGTATCACCTACGGGGCAACGGATGCTCAGGCAAGCCGGAGTAGGGGTGCGCGACATAAAAGTGGGGCTGCCCGCGAAACTCAATAAACTCGCAAGAATCCTAGCGTACGCCTACGCAAGGGCCTCGGGCCGCGGGTCGGACGAACAGACATCATGACCGCTCCGGATTGACTTCGCGTGGAAACCAATTGTTGCGCGGCCACCGCATCCGCGAAAAATCAGGTTGCGCCGCCAATTCCACTTCCATGTCGCACACCCCC
>PMTT01000837.1 GCA_003167275.1 Bryobacterales bacterium
ACACTTTTGGGACAGGAGCCCATATTCGACACCGGAGGGCAAACGAACGAAACTGCCTGAAGAACACTCACACCCGGCTCACAGTTTACCAAGCGTCCAACCGAGGTACGACTTGTTCCGTCAAGGCGACAGCCTTCCAGAGGAAGCGAACTATTGGCACCATGACGGCCAGCCGAACGAGCCAGATGTCGGTTCTCTTCATAACTATAGTCATGGCCGTGGTGCGATCGTCTCAGTTTTCTTTTACCCGTTCCCGAAGTTGAGTACCCCATCCCGAAGCTACCGCCGGACAGCGATCCCGAAAGTTTCGGTGATCGCCAAAAGTCTGCCCGTCGCACGAAGGAAGTTCCGGTCTCGATGGCTTCTTTGGAAACACCTTGCCTAAGGGATGGTCCAGGAGCCACGCTGCTGCCAGCCGGAGTCTAACCCATCAGACACGTCCATGTAAACGTTCTTGCCCCCAGCGAAGGTAGGCTGAAAACTCAAAGCCAAGTTGACTGTCAGATTCGTGCCGTTGCCTGACGCCGACGACCCCCCTGCGTTAACGGTGCATTGGCTGTTCTGGAGACTTCCAGACGTTCCCAACGCGACAGGTCCCAACCAGGCTGTGACTGCGTCGTTCGCCAGGTAGAAGACGTTGGGCCCCGGGTAATACAAGAGATAGCAACCTCCCGACGCGTTCAGCGAACTGTTGATGACTGTGAGGAGAGTCGTAATGGCGCCGTGGCCCTTCGTGTCGCTGTACACGAAGCTGAACGTTTGGTTGCTCCCGTTGCCCGAACTCGGTGTCACCGAAACTGCCGTGGGTGGTCCCGCCGGCACGGTCCAGGAACCACGCTGCTGCCAGCCGGAATCTTGTCCATCAGACACATCCATATAAACGTTCTTGGTACCACCGAAGCCACTCTGGAAACTCAGAGCCAGGTTCACTGTCAGACTCGTGCCGCTGCCTGAGGCCGACGAACTCCCTGCGTCGACGGTGCATTGGCTGTTCTGCACGCTTCCAGCCTTGCCCAATGCCACAGGTCCTAACCAGGCTGTGACTGCATCGTTCGCCAGGTAGAAGACGTTGGGCCCCGGGTAATACAAGAGATAGCAACCTCCCGACGCGGTCAGCGAACCGTTGATGATTGTGAGGACAGTCGTAATGGCGCCATAGCCCTTCGTGTCGCTGTACACGAAGCTGAACGTTTGGTTGCTCCCGTTGCCCGAACTCGGTGTCACCGAAACAGGCGCTGGGGGCCCCGCTACCACATTCCAGGAACCACGCTGCTGCCAGCCGGAATCTTGTCCATCAGACACATCCATATAAACGTTCTTGGTACCACCGAAGCCACTCTGGAAACTCAAAGCTAAGTTCACTGTCAGACTCGTACCGCCGCCTGAGGCCGACGAGTTCCCTATGTCAACGGTGCACTGACTGTTGTGTAGGCTTCCAGCAATGCCCAAGGCGGCCGGTCCCAGCCACGCGGTTGCTGTGTCGTTTGCCAGGTAGAAGACGTTGGCTCCTGGGTAATACAGGAGGTAGCAGCCAGCGGACCCTGAGAGCGAACTGTTGATGAGCGTGAGCAGGGTCGTAATTGAAGCGTACCCCTTCTGGTCCGAATACAGGAAACTGAACGTCTGGCTGCTGCCACTGCCGGAACTCGGTGTGACCGAAACAGGCATCGGCGGCCCTACCGGCACAGTCCAGGACCCTTGCTGCTGCCAGCCGCTCAAACCAAACGGGCTGGCCGCTTGCAGATAGACGTTCTTGCTTCCATTGAATGACGCCTGCTGAAAGGCGATTGCCAGATTCAACGTCAGGACGTTCCCGGCCAGCGATACGGTCGATCCGGCGCCATTCAGAACACACTGGGTGTTTTGCTGGCTGCCGCTACCGGGCGCGATCGAGCCCGCCGGAGCGGCACCCGCATCAGTCAGCAACATGAGGGAATTCGCCGCCCGGGTATACGTCACCGAGCAGCCGTTCGCTGTGCTCAGGCTCGAATTAAGGAGTACGGAAACGGTGGTCAGATCCGATGCTCCGGCGGCGTCGGAGAACTGGAAACTGAAGGTCTGGGACGTTCCCGTCCCCGAATTTGGCGTGACCCCCACGGTGGTCGGCGGCGTGCCCAAGTTGATTTTCGCGACGAACGCTCCGTAGTTGCCGGCATTGATGGATTGGTAGCCATTCAGCACCGGGAAATTCGGCGAAAGCGTCCAGCCGGCGATGTAGACACTGCCCGTCAGGTCGAGAGCCACGGCGGTGGCTGTATCCGAACCGGAGCCCCCCAGGTAGCTCAGGGAGAGGAGCGAATTCCCCGTGGGGCTCAGTTTCGCGAAAAATGCATCGTAGTCGCCGCCACTCGAAGCCTGGTAGGCATTGACCACCGGCAGATCGCTGGAAAAGGTCTGGCCCACGACATACGCGCTTCCACTTGCATCCACCGCGATGGCATTGGCCATGTCCACGCCTGACCCGCCCAGGTACGTGCTGTACGACAGGCTGCCGGCGGCATTGAACTTCGCCACGAATGCGTCGGGCGAGGAGCCGCGCTTGGAGGACTGCAGAGGGCTCAGTAGCGGGAAATCCGAGGAACTCGTGACCCCCGCGACATAGGCGTTCCCCTGACCATCCAACGCAATTCCCTGACCGGCTTCGGGATACCCAAGCGCACCTCCGGTGCCGCCAAGAAATGTGCCGAAGAGCAGCGAATTGCCGTCGGCGCTGAGCCTGGCGACAAAAGCATCCTGGCCACCCCCAATCTTACTCTGCCATGCGTTGGCCACCGGGAAATCCGTGGAGTAGGTGGACCCCGTGACGTATGCGGAGCCGGTTGCATCCACCGCGATAGCGGCGCCGTGATCGTCACTGGTTCCTCCCAGGTAGGTACTGTAAACCAGCCGGCTGCCATCCGCGCTGAGCTTCGAAACGAAGGCATCCATGCCTCCGCGATTGCCTTTTTGCATCGCGGTGGCCGGAAAAGTGATCGACGTCGTGTCTCCCACCACGTACACATTCTGGCTGCCATCGACTGCGATCCCGTTGCCGATATCCGATCCGTTGCCCCCCAGATAGGTGCTGAAGATCAGGCTGTTTCCAGCCGGATTCAACTTGAGGACGAACGCATTCTTCGCGCCTTTGAGGGAGGCCTGAATCGAATTGCGCACGGGAAAGTTCTGCGAGCCAGTCGACCCCGTCACATATGCCGATCCAGTCGAATCCACCGCGATTCCGTACGCCCTATCGTCACCACTGCCTCCCAGGTATGTGCAATACACTAACCCGTTTCCGGACGCGTTCAGTTTCGCCACAAACAGATCGTTGCCGCCGGCATTGAAGTTCTGCTCTGGGTTAGCAGTTGGAAAGTTGTAAGAGGCGGTGAACCCTGCAATGTAGGCCGCTCCTGTGGAATCCACTGCCAGCGCGGTAGCCGCATCGGAACTCGAACCGCCCAACAACGTGCTGTAGGAAAGCACCGGGTCGATGACCAACGGCAGGGAAGTATCATAGTCCGTCACGACGAAGCTCACGGTTCCATCGGCCGCCAGCGCGAACTGGCCGGCCACAGGCTCCCGGCTGCCATCGCGATCTTGATAGATGGTGGGTGCCTGTTCCCGCAACTCCCGTCCATTCAACGGGATGACGAGCGCCCCGCTCTCATCAATGCGTACTTCACCGGCACCCAGATAACGCACTCGGATCTGACCGGGGTCCGCGCCCGGGGCCACCACAAATTCGGACTTCAGGTTCCGCCCACTGGCTCCATAAAGCATGTCGATCCCCGGGTATAACTGCCGGTACGCCAAGCCCCCATACAACGAGACGCCAATACGCCAGTGGTCTTCCTCGCCAGTGAGGAAATTTGCCAATCCCGTCAACCGCTTAGTGCCCTCGACTTCCCCGGAAGGGCTGGCTCCCACGAATTGCACGCGGACGGACCTATCGTCGACCCGAAACAAGGCTTCCCCAGGCGAGAAAAATGCAGTCAGCCGCGAGCCCTGGGCCATGAATCGGACTTCGGGGGCCACCTGCCCATGATTCGCGATGAAAAACAGGGGGACGGCAGCGTCGGAAGGGCTTGCGGCCAGCGAGACGGAGGCAGCAAGCAAGGCAATCAGCAGGTTCCAGGTCATATGCGTCACCTGTTGATCGGCGGAATCGGGTTATTGCTTTAGAGCGGCGGGGCAACAAAGTGTTCAAGCTCGGGAAATCAGGGCCTCAGCGGAAGGCATTCTTCAATTCCAGCAACCGCTTGCTGACGCGCGCGGCTCGGACGGCTCACCACTTCACTCCGGTAGGCCGTATCGCTTCAGCAAATCCGACGCACTGGATACTCCGCTCCTTTCGGCTGCGCGGGCATGGCGCCATGCGGCCCGGTAATCCTCGCGCACCGCGTATATCTCCGCCAACGACACGTGCGCCTCTGACAGACCATCCTCCAGCCTGACGGCCTCCAAGAGAAGCCCGAGCGCTTCGTCCTGCCGGCCGTCTATCCGGTACAACTGCGCCAGGTTGTAGTAAGGACGCCCGTTGTGGGGCTCCCGCTGGATCCACGCCCGCTGCTCGTCCATATGGAGACGGGTCTCCTGGCTGAGCGCGAACGGGATGACTTCACGCCGCCAGAAACTCATTTCCCTTTTCCTATCAGTATGATCCGAACATCCATGACGTTGGTGTTGGTAGGCCCGGTGGTGACTAGGTCGCCCAGCGACTCGAAATAACGGTAGGAGTCGTTGGCGTCGAGGAAGCGCTGTGCCTCCGGGTTGCGCCGCAGCGTATCTCCATCGGCTATCGCGCCGGCGGCATCGGTGGGGCCATCGGTGCCATCCGTGCCTGCACTGAACACCACCACGTTGGGCAGTCCCGCAATGTCGATAGCGGCCGCCAACACGAACTCCTGATTCCGGCCACCCAGTCCGCCACCCTTGATTGTAACCGTGGTTTCCCCGCCGGTGATGAGGCACGCCGGTGGTCTCACGGGTTGCGAGGTGCACACTACTTCTCGTGCGATAGCCGCGTGCATGCGGGCAATCTCGCGCGTTTCACCCTGGATCTCGCTCGCCAGCACCAGCGTGTGAAAGCCTGATTCCCGTGCGTGCCGCGCCGCGCGGTCGAGCGCCAGGCGGTTGCTGCCTACGATCGAATTGCGCACCTTGCGAAATACGGGGTCGTGCGGCTTGGGAGTCTCCGGGATCTCGCCGCGTTTTCCCTGCGCGATCCTCTCCCGCACGCTCGCCGGAACGCGCCCGAAGATATTATACTTCTCCAGGATTCGGGCCGCATCGGCAAAGGTGGAAGCGTCGGGCGCGGTCGGTCCGGAGCCGATCACATCCAGATCGTCGCCAATCACATCGGAAAGCAGCAGCGCCTCCACAGCGGCCGGAGTTGCCAGGCGCGCCAACTGCCCGCCTTTGATGCGAGAGATGTGTTTCCGGACCGTATTAATTTCGTGGATGTCCGCTCCACATGCCAACAGCAGCCGCGTAACCGATTGCTTTTCCTCCAGCGTGATGGGCGCCGCAGGCAACGGCAGGAGTGCCGATCCGCCACCCGAGATCAGACAGACTACCAGATCGTCCTTCTGCGCACTTGAGGCAATCGCCGCGATCCGCTCGGCGCCCGCCACGCCGCGATCGTCGGGAACCGGGTGTCCGCACTCGTTCAGCTCGATCCGCCGCAGCTTGGCCACGTGCCCGTCCTTCACATTGACCAACCCGGCGGTGATGCGGCGGCCCAGAACCCGCTCGGCTGCCTGTGCCATGGAGGCGCCAGCCTTCCCCGCGCCGATCACGTAAACATTCCGATAACGCGATGCGTCCAGCCGCTTAAGCCGGTCGGTCACGGCCTTCGCGGGATCCGCGGCCGCCAGCGCGACTCGAAAGATCGCGAGCGCCTGTTTTCGCAACACGGGCGTTCTCGCCGGTGTGTTCTTAGTTCGTCCTGACACTGCCACAGCTTGTCCTGGCGCTACTGGAATAGGGGATGCCCCACAATCGCCTCAACCGTGATTTCCGGATCGTCGCTTTGGATAGGGATGTGGATATCGGCGAGGCTGTATGCCCCGCGGCGGGCATCGAAGAGCGCCGCGAACTTCTCCGGATCCTGCGCCAACGGCCGGTTCGCATCATGCCCCACCCGGCGCTTCACCACTTCAAAAGGGCAGTCCAGCCAGACCGCTATCCCATTATCCTGCAACAGTTGGCGGCACGCAGGCTCCGCAAACGCTCCGCCGCCGAGCGCCAATATGGCTGGCCGGCCCCGCTCGATCCAGCGGACGTGTTGCCGGATGATCTCGGTCTCGATACGCCGAAATTCCTGCTCCCCGCGGGTGTTGAAAATCTCTGCAATGGTCAATCTCTCGGCGGCCTCAATCTCGTGGTCGGTATCGTAGAAATTCCAGCCTAATCGATGAGCCAGATGCCGGCCAACCGTGGACTTCCCCGAGGCCATGAAGCCCACTACGTAAATCCCGGGCGTGCGCTTGAGTTTCAGATTCATGCTGTTTCGTTCATCGCGGCCATCCTGGCTTCCATTAATGCCGGGAATAGCCGCGCCAACGCCACCAGGATCCAGCCAGACTTCGGGGTGACGATGGTACGGGCATCCCGTTCCACGCCGCGCCGGATGGCCAAAGCGCATTCCGCCGCGGTTATCGCCATGCGCCTCGAACGCACCAAGCTCTCAGGCGCCTGGCCCGCCGTGACGTGCTGCTGAAAACCGGTCTTCACGTATCCCGGACAGACCAGCATGGTTTTGACATTATCGCGCCGCAGTTCCATGCGCAAGCCCTCCGTCAAAGAGCCCACCGCGTACTTCGACGCGCTGTATATCGTCAGCCAGGGAAGCGTCATCTTGCCCCCGATCGAGCTTACGTTCACAATCATGCCCTGGCCCCGCGCGCGCATGTGCGGTACCACCAGTTGCGTCATGCCGAGCAGCGCGAAGAAATTCAACTCCATCAGGCCGCGCGCCTGTTCCATGGGGGCGCTCCAGGATGGTAGATAGAACCCCACACCGGCATTATTGATAAGGATATCGATGGCGCCGAACCGATCGAGGGTGCGTTCCACCACAAGCCGGCGGGTCTCCTCGCTGGTCAAGTCGCCTGCGGTAACCAGGCCGGTCGAGCCGGCAGCCCGCTTCAGCCCCTCTTCGGACCGTGCGGTGAGCGACAGCCTCGCACCTGAGCGGGCAAATTCCGCGGCACAAGCCGCGCCAATCCCCTCGGACGCCCCCGTGATGACCACTACTTTTCCGTCAATCCGCATGTGAAGGTCTTGTGGCGCCCGCACTCTCGCGACCCGCTTTAAGGTAGCCCGAACGCGGCAGCACCCCGTCGCGGCCCTATAACAACGTTTCGGGACCAGCCCAGTCCGACATTGCTCGTCATTGCTCGAAACGCCATAATAGTACCATGCCTTCGCGGCTCATCCCGCTGTTCCCGCTCCGGGTGGTGGTTTTCCCCAGGACGCCACTGCCGCTTCACATCTTCGAAGATCGCTACAAAGAAATGGTGGGGGACGCCATTCGCGACAACTCCGAGTTCGGCATAGTCCTGGTTAAGGATAACGGAATCGTGAGCGCCGGTTGCACCGTGATGGTCGAAAAAGTGCTGGAGACCTATCCCGACGGCCGCATGGACATTCTGACTCGCGGAAAAAGACGTTTCGAAATTGTCACCCTGAACGAGGAGAAGGAGTATCTGCAGGGCGAAGTGAATTTCTTTGACGACGACGATTTCGCGCCGGCTCCCGCCGAATTGCGCGATCAGGCTCTATCGAATTATCAGGCATTGAGCAGTCTGGCAGTATCACGCGAGCACAGCGAACCCGACCTGGAGGACCGCCAACTCAGCTTCCAACTGGCGCAGGAACTGCCGGATCTCGATTTTCTGAACGCCCTTTTACGGCAACGTTCGGAAATAGGCCGGCTAAAGCAATTGAACCACTACCTTACGGAGTACGTTCCGCGGCAGCGAACCATCAAACGAATGACGGAATTGGCTCCAACAAACGGCTTTGGGGGCAAACCCGTGGGGATGTAAAGGTGCTGGCAGGCACGCATGAAATCGGTAGTACAGGCTTTGCCCCGGGATTTGAGTCGGACACCGGAGACCGGCCAGGAGGCCAGCCGACTATGCAGGTTGTGAAGCCATGATCTTCCCGCCCCAAAAAACCGAGCCGCTGCGAAGCTCGATGCCGTTCGTGGTTTCGGGTTGGGTCCATGGCTTTCTCCTGGCGTGGGTGGCGCTGTCACCCGGAAGCGGACCCGCAGCCCCCCGTTCCCTCTATGAGCAGGAAATCCAGCCGCATGAAAAGCGGATTATATGGTACAGTGTGCGCGACCGGTTGCCGGACATCAGCCCCACCGGCGCTCATAAAGATCCACAGCCTCCGAGGGCCAGAGAAAAGTTCAATCAGACGATCGTGGCTGGAGCCAAGGATCTTCCGGGTCCCCGCCAAATGATCTCGATGCCCGCGCCGGAAATCAAGACCCCGGAGCCCCTGCCCCTGCCCAACGTCGTGTCTGTGTCTCCACCGCCGAGGCCGCTCAGACCCTTCACAGCGCCGGTGGAGAAGCGGGTTCAAAGCGCCACTGTGTCGCTCCCCGAGGCCACCCGTGTTACCACAACCGTCGATACCAGGAGCATGCCGTTCGAAACTCGTGTCCCCAAGCCGGAACCCCGCGCGTTTGACCCGCCGCCTCCCGTGCGGCCCAAGACTCCGGCGCCCACCGCGCTCCCGGAAGCCCCCATCGTCACCGCCAGCGTTCAGGGCAAAAACCTGCCGCTCTCTCTTCCCGACCCGCGTGCGCCCCGGCGAGGGTTCACGCCTCCCCCGGTGGCTCAGCCCAAGAAATCAGCTCCCGCCGCGCTCCCGGAAGCCCCCAACGTCACCGCCAGCGTTCAGGGCAAAAACCTGCCGCTCGCTCTTCCCGACCCGCACGCCCCGCCGAGGGCTTTCACGCCTCCTCCAGCGAGCCGACCAAAAGCCCAGGCGTCCACTGCGCTCCCCGAAGCCCCCGGGGTCACCGCGGCAGTCCACGACAAGAACCTGCCGTTCGCCCTTCCCGATCCGCGTGCCCCACTGCGGGGGTTCACGCCTCCTCCGGCGAGCTCGTTGAAAGCCGCACCGCAACCGGAGATGCCTGCCGCCCCTGAAGTTGTCAGGTCAGCGTCGTCCGGGCCATCCGAAGTCTCGTTGGCAATCGTCGGAATGAATCCGGCAAAGGCACCCGACTTCCCCACGCCTCCCGGATCCCGCCAAGCGGGTTTCTCCGCGGGCCCTGAAATCCGCCCAAACGGTAGCGATGGCGGCGGGAATGGCAGTTCTGCAATTGAAGTTCCCGGACTGCTGGTCCGCGGTGGCGCAAAGGACAATCAGCCGACTCTGGCGGCGAATGCATCACCCACATCGCGGGAGAGTCTCCTGGCGGCTGCCCGCACTGCGCTCAGCACTCCGCCTTCGACTTCCAGCGTCGCGGGGCAGCCCCACGCGACCCGTGTGTCGAGCGCTCCCGACCCTCGCCTGAATGGCCGCGCCATCTATACCGTGGCCATCCAGATGCCTAACGTCACGAGCTATTCCGGGAGCTGGATTGTGTGGTTCGCCGAACATGAGCCCCAGCCGGGTGCGCCGTCCCACGACGTCCGTCCGCCGGTTCCACTCCGCAAGGTGGACCCCAAGTATATCGCGGCGGCGGCGGCGGAGAAAGTGGAGGGCACGGTACGGCTTTTCGCGGTGATCCGAAAAGACGGCCACGTGGAATCGGTCGCGCTGTTGAAGCACCTGGACGACCGGCTCGACCGCAGCGCCCAGGAAGCGCTCGCCCAGTGGATTTTCCAGCCCGCGCTACTGGATGGCTCGCCCATGGATGTGGATGCGGTGTTCGAGATCCCATTCCGCCTGGCCCCCAAGCTGGACAACTGATGCGCCAATTCCTAATCATCGATGCCGACGACACGCTGTGGGAGAACAACATCTACTTCGAGCGTGCGTTCGAAGAGTTTGCGGAATTCCTGAACCACTCCTCCATGCCGGCGCGAGAGGTCCGCGACGTCCTGGACGAGATTGAAGCGGCCAACGCCCGCATCCACGGCTACGGCTCCATGAATTTCGCCCGCAACCTGCGGCAATGCTACCAACACCTGGCCGAGCGCGAGGTGCGCGAGGACGATCTCAAGATCGTCATGGGCTTCGCCGAACGGATCCTGGAATGCCCCATGGAGGTAATTGAAGGCGTCGCCGAGACTTTGGAGTATCTCTCTTCACGCCACGACCTTACGCTGTTCACTAAGGGACATTCCGAAGAGCAGAAACTCAAAATCGACCGCTCCGGCCTGGGCGTCTTTTTCGGACACACCGCCATCGTGAAGGAGAAGGACGCCGCAGCTTACCGAAAACTGATGGAGGAGCGCGGCATGGCCCCGGATCGAACGTGGATGATCGGCAACAGTCCGAAGTCCGACATCAACCCGGCTTTGGCCGCGGGCCTGAACGCGGTCTTCATCCCACACGCGCACACCTGGATTCTGGAGAAACAGGACATCATTCCCGACAGTGGCCGGCTCCTGGTGTTAGAGCGTTTCGGAGATCTTCGCCGGCACTTCTAGAGGGCAGGATCCGATCCCACCACGGAAATGTCGAACTGCTTCGTAGCCGCCTCCCGCGCACTAAAAGGAGTTGCGATCTGGCCAAAGCAACACAGGCAAGAATGCCCGTGTTACAGGGACGTGCCATTCACCATGGAGGCAAGGCGGGCAACCGTCGATTTCATGGCCTCGGACTGAGACGAGAGCTCCGCGCCGACGCGGATCGCTGAAGACTTCAGCAAGCCACACACAGGCAAGAATGCCCGTGCTACAGCCTCTAAGTACCTAATCGGATGAATCGCCGAATTCCTTTAGCCCCGGCGAGCCGCAACATTTTGGGGAAGCAGGCGTGCGGAGTTCCCGAACCTGCTCGAATGCTCCAGTACTCAACCTCACGTGGCGAATCGAACATACTGGGCGCGTGGCACTCACCTTGCTCCTCTTTAAGCAGATCCGGCATGCGCACGGCAGAGTGGCGGCCGGTATCGCGACATAAGGAGGACAACATGGCAGACAAGAATACAGCAGTGTTCGGCATCTATCCCAGCCGCCTCGAGGTGGAGGAGGCCGTGGATCGTCTACACCGTGCCGGTTTCCGCGGCACGGATATTTCGGCGCTCTTTCAGGACAACCAGGGCACGAAAGACTTCGCCCATGAAAAGAATACCAAAGCGCCAGAGGGTTCGATCACGGGCGCCATTGCTGGTGGGATTGCGGGAGGGGTGTTGGGTTGGCTGGCGGGAAGTGGCGTTCTTGTCATTCCCGCATTAGGCGCTTTAGTCGCGGCGGGGCCGGTTGTGGCTGCGCTGGCCGGGGCCGGCGCCGTGGGCATCCTGGGCGCGATTATTGGTGCACTGGTGGGATTGGGTATTCCCGAATACGAAGCCAGGCGTTTCGAAGGGCGCATCCGTGAAGGAGGCGTACTGGTTTCAGTGCACTGCGATAACAGCGATTGGGTGAGGCGGGCTAAGGAGGTCATGGTACACGCGGGCGGTCAGAAGATCGGAGCGGAAGTCGAGAAATCGGGCGATTATGGTAATGCCGACAAACCCATGCCACGCGCGCGAGCAACGAGCGTCCCAACTCCGGTCGTAGAAGAGGAACAGTATGCCGAGCGAACGACACGGCTCGGAGCTGGCGCGGACGGCGACGATGTGAAGTGAGCGCGGACCGATTTTAGAGGGGAGCGCAATATGGGGGCCGGCCAAAGGCCTGGCCCCGTCGGCTTTCAGCCGACCGACAGGCGAAACCGCCTGTCCCACCAGCACAAGCAAAAGCACGGGCAAAAGCACAGGCAAAAGGCACCAGCAAAAGCACCAGCAAAGGCACTGGCAGACTGGCAATGGCAGGCTCACAATGGTCGGACGCCAGGGGCGGCTTCGGCTGGACAGACGACGAAAGGCGATCGTCTGTCCCACTGGTTCGGCTATTGCGGGCGGGGAACCGTGTAGTTGTGGACAGCGACACCGCCGATGGTCGCCGATACTCCGAAGTTAATCACGGAAAGCGCGCGATACAGCTTGCGGGATGGATGGCCGCGCGTGATCAGGTATTCAAACCCGATTAAGCCCCCCTGAAAGCCAAGTTTGACGATGGCTCCTTCTTTTCCGAAGTTGCCGGTGGGTCCGGATAATGTGGAATTGAGCTCGTGCTTTCCCCAGGAGGAGTGCACATCCAGCACATTGGCGACCGCCAGGGCCGTAATACTCGCCCGCCAAAGCTTTGGGGCGGGGATCGGACGGTCGAGAAGAGAGAGTTCCTGCGCGTTCAGAATACCGGCGCAGATCCCGAAAAACAGTAAGATATTCCGCATAGGCAACTTAAGTTATGCGGGAATCTTCCTTAACTTTCTATCCGTACTTGTACTAGTACGGAGTCCGGGGTTGAGCTGCCTTACCGGTTCAAAGGCGGTGCTGTGGACTTTTGGGGAGGGCTCGGCGGCTGCTGTTGTTCCTGGCCATCATTCACGGGTGCGCTTTCGGCATTCTGGCTTCTTAAGACGGTCATGATCAGCAGAACTGCAAATATCAGCGTCAGCGCCCCGGCCAGTCCCAGCAAGATCGGCTTGAGCCGGCTGCGAGGGATGTACACATGACAATTCGGGCACTTGCGGACGTCCGGGGCGAGCGATTGCAGGCAGCGCGGGCAGACACTCGCTCGCTCCTCCACGACGGTCGGTTCCATAAGCTCTGAGGAACAATCATAGCACCAGGAACATCCCCAAACCGGAACTGTTAACCTTTCTCCTGTTTCCCGCTATGCGCGGGGTATGCCCACCGGATTCGGAGGACATCCCGAAATGCGACGAAGAAGTCCGTAGCTTTGAGCTTCGACCCGCCGACATCCACCCAGGTGTGAAGCGGCAACTCATAGATCCCGGCGATCGCCGATCGCAGCCCGACCTGGCTCAAATACCGCGCCAGGATTTCGACGTCGAAAACCCATCGACTCAGGAACGGGCGTTCAAATAGTGCTCGCGTATTGGGACGAACCCGAAAAATCTTGGCGCCGCACTGGCTATCGTAGATGGGCAAGCCGAGCATGGTCGAAACGAAGGTGGCGAAGACCCGGCCGAGGTAGTGGCGATGGGCTTTACGCTCCACGTGGCGTCCGAGCAACTTCACGCGGGAGCCGAAAACCATGTCGAGTTCCGGCCGCTCGGCGAAGACTGCGAGGAATTCGGGAATCTCATCGAGAGGGGTCGCCAGATCGGCATCCCAGAAGCCGACAAATTCGAAGGCGCGGTCCAGTGCGCAGCAGATGCCGTGGCGGACGGTCTCGGCCTTTCCGCGGTTTTCGGCCTGATGGATGGGGGTTACACGATCTGGGCACACAGTCTTTAAGGCCGCCAGGACATCTCGCGTATTGTCGCGGCTGCCGTCATCGACGAAGAGGAAATCGACCTCGGAGTTCTTGATGAACTCCTCGAACTGCACGACTGGCAGGCGGCTGCCTTCGTTGTAGCACGGCACGACGATAGCGACTCTCGGATGGCTCACTGCCGCGATGATAGCAATTTCGAACAGCCTGGTCCGCCGAGCGGTCTTTGCACCGCCGCCAGGATTGGCTGACCCACTAACGCCTGGATTTGGCGGCCGCCCCTTCCGGAGCATCGAAAGTGAGAGTGGAGTCGGCCGCGTACTTACGGTAATTGCGAAACTCAATCACATTGCGGTAGCGCTTTTGTTGGGCCAGCCTCCCGCTGGGGGTGTTCACGTCGGGAGAGTTGCGCCGGCTGGGAGTGCAATTCAAGCGGACGTTCGAAGTGGAACAGATGGGCGTGCTGCCGGTGGGTTGGGGGGCTGGACCAGGGATGCCGCCATACGGGATCGGCGGATCGGCAGACCAGGACTCGTAATGCACGGGCAGCAGATACTGGTGGCCGGCCACAGCGACGAAATCGTACTCACCGGTGCTATGGGAATACAGGATGGGAAACCCGTCCGGAATGTCGATGACTTGCGCGATTCGTAGCACCAGGTGGCTGGCGGCGTCGATCGACACCTCGCCATGATAGCCCGCGGTGACGGAGTCAGTAGCCACGCGCAATTCGAAATGGGAGTTGGCGCGCTCCACCCGATAGGTGTACACGACAGCGCGGTGGCCGCGAACGGTGGTCCATTCCTTGAAGGCGATCTCCGCCTTGGAAACGGGATGGAAGATCAGGAGCAGGTTACTGCCGAACTCGCCCAAACTGAACACGCCGCCCACGGATGCCAGGTTTTGGCTGGTGGAGTGGTTATTGCGGGCCACCAGTTTGTAGTTCTCATGAAGCTGGAAATAGCTGACTTGGAGGGTGAGCGAATCGGCGCTGCGAAATGCGCCGTTGGGGCCGTAGGCTTCGTAGCGGTGGATGACCTCGGTGCAGATGAAGTCCGGCAGCCACTTGGAGTAGTTCAGAGCGGTCTGACGGGCTTCTTCGAGTATGCTGCGCGCCTCTTCGGCGTCCGCGGGAGCCTGGCCGCGTGACGCAGAGGCGAGAAGGAACACTGCAAGCGCAACACGCCAATCCATGGCAATCTGAAACAACCATACACCCTCTGTCGAGGAAAGGAAATGGCTGGCTGGGAGGCTGCGGCTTCCCTGAGAAGCTGAGAAAAGTCCGGACACGCAGGCGGCGACCGCCTGCGCCACCACGGAATCAGCCATTAGTGAGCACGATTTTCCCTCCCACGGAACCCGTCGCCAGGAGTTCGAGCGCCTTTCCGGCGTCCAGAAGCGGGAACGTGCGGTTGATGAGAGGATCGATCTTCTTCTCCGCGAGGAGTGAGAAGATCTTGGAAAGATCCTCGCGCAGTGGTTTCGGGTCTTTCCGATACAGCCGGGTGATGCCATAGAACGCGCCCTGCCTTCCGCGCAACCGCGCTCCAAGGAAGATATTGGCGAACATGGCCAGTTGGGACAGCGTTGTAGAGGCCGCCATGAAACCAAAGCCGACCAGCATCCCGCCCCGGCGAAGCGCGCCGATGCAGGGACCAATGTTGGCGCCTCCGACCGCGTCGAACGCGTAGTCAACGCCCTGAGGTTGCAGGGCATGGATGAGGCGATCGATCGACCCGGCCCGATAATCGATGGGGGTTGCGCCGAGTGACCGCAACGTGTCATGCTTCGGCGTCGAAGCAGCGCCGTAAGTCCTCACTCCCGCCAGCCTTAACAGTTGCAGAGCGGCAGTGCCTACGCCCCCCGCGGCGCCGGTGACCAGGGCAGTCTGGCCGGGCTTGACGTCGGCAACCCGATGAATCATTTGCCACGCGGTGATGTAGTTCAGGATCACCGCGGCCGCGTCGCGATCGGAGACGCCATCGGGGATCGGAAGGAAAACCTCCGCCTCGCGGACCAGAAGTTCCGCAAAGCTTCCATACACTGTAAGCGCGGCCACACGATCGCCCACTTTGAAATCCGTGACACCGGGGCCAACGGCTTCAACCACACCGGCGACCTCATACCCAGGCACGAGTGGTATTTTCGGCGCGTACCGATACTTTCCGCTCAACACGATCAAGTCGGTGGCGCCCACTCCAGCAGCGCGCACCCGCACGCGCAGTTGCCCTGGACCGGGCGGCTCAATTGGAAACTCGACGATCTGGAGAACCTCGGGCCCGCCCTTCCTGGTCAACATCACTGCGCGATATGTTGCCGCCATGTTGTGTACTCGCCTCGCAGAGCCCGCACCGCGTGATAATTTCATGATGGCGCATCGGGCTTGGGAAGTCCATGCGGTTGCTTGTGCCGGCGAGGTTTTTAGCGCACGGTCTTTTAGTACTCATCGCTACAGGAACGTAAGTGCCGGCGTTTGCCAGGTAAGGCTGGGGACCGATATCGTGTATGCTCAATGCATGTTGTTTCCAGGCCTTCCCGGAGTCTCGACGGCGGTGGGGCTGTTCGCGCTGATATGGCTCATTGTCTATTTGCAGAGCAGGGGGCAGCCGGTGGTCTTCGATCCCGGGGGCAAACATGGTGAGTTTGGCAAGAGGCTGCTTCCCATGTACCTGGATATTACGAAATATGTACTGGGCCTGGCAGCCGGGTCGATCGTGCTGCTGGTCGGGTCGTTGAATTTCAATCAGTCGGGCGCCCGCTCTCTCAAGTCCTTCGCGTCGCCCTTATTTCTGGTGGCGATGAGCATCATCTACGGGGTGCTTTTCATGATCCTGCTGACTGTGAACTACGAGTATCATCTACATCATCCCAATAATCCGCACTCTTATACCCGTTTCCAGTACACGCGGAACCAGTCACTGGGGTTCGGCGCTCTGGTCTGTTTCTGTATCAGTTACATGTGGCTGATCGCCGCCGCGACCAGATGAAGGATAGGGTCACTACCGACGTGGGGAAACTCAAGAAACTCGGACTCCTGGCCGCCATTCTGATTCTGGCCGTGGTCGCCCTGGCTGCCTACCTGGTGCGTGGAGGATTTCGCCGATTCGAGATCTCGCCGTATCCGATTCCTCCCGCCGCATTCACAAACTGGAACGATGTGCTGGCGCATCCGCGTGACATTTCCTTAACTACCTTTCGGACCGGCGTTGTTCACATGGACGCTTGCCGGAACCTCGACCCTGCCAGCCCCAGGCAAGCCGACTGCGATCATGTGCCGCGCGATCTCGCCGTGCTGGTTCACTGGGTACACCATCCCCAGTTCGGAGACTTCCTGATCGACACGGGTTTCGACGACTCCTTTGCGAAACACCCGCCTTACGGCAGTTATACTGAAGCGATGAAGTTGTTCAATTGGGTCAAGGGCGTGACCAATCGCCAGGAGACGGGTCAAGATCTGTCGGCGCAACTCGCGCGCCTGAACATTCAACCGAAGGCGGTGTTCTTCACCCATCTCCATCCCGATCACACCGGCGGTGTTCCCGCACTCGGGCCGCAGACTGAGTTTGTTTTCGGCAAGGCCGAAGCCAGCTTTTTGGCGCGGGCCGCTGTCGCAAACCACTTCTCAGGCAAGTCGAAGTTTTCCGGTATCGATTTCGAGGCTGCACCTACGATGTCGCCGCTCGGGGCGAGTGTGGATCTCTTTGGCGACGGATCCCTTTGGGCAATTTCGGTGCCCGGCCACACCGACGATGACATCGCGTTTCTGGTAAACGGCGCCAAGCCAGTCCTCCTGACCGGCGATGCGAGCCACTTCGCATGGGCGTTCAAGACCGGCGTCGCGCCTCGTGGCTGGAATCAAGCGGGAACCGCTCGAGGCTATGTAAGCGTGGAACAACTGCGTGCCTTCGCGAAAACTTATCCGAGTGTAAAACTGATTTATGGACACGAAGCGGAACAGTTCAACTTGCACGCCGACTGAATGGTGACCTTAGAACACACGTAATCCTGCGCAACAACAGACTCTGAAGCCGTATATGGCGACCCCAAGCCAAGGTCAAGTCCAAGAACCTCGGCGGCTCGATCCGGTAAAGGAGACAAGCAATGATACCTGGCGTCGACGGTTTCATGCATACGAACGAAGTGGAACTGCCCGTTCCGGGGAGATCCTTGGATAGGTGTGGCCCACGCGCCAGGGGCGCATCGCAGGCCGGGCATTCTAGCCGGCGATCTCCTACGGCACAATCACATACGTGATGATCCGGCGGTCCGCCGCGTTTCCGATCAAATAACCGGCCACCGGCAGACCCACGCCCAGCGCTCCCAATCCAGCCGCGAGGCCCGTGCTGGAGCTTTTGGCGGCGTTCCTCGCCCCTCGCAGAGCCACGTATCCGATGCCACCACCCAACCCCGTGCACACAATCCGCCACCATTTGGTGGAAGGCTGCACCACATCCACCGCCCGCAGGGTCGCCCGCGACGCCAGGAATCGGCCCTTCGGATAAGCCTTCCGGTTGGAGCTTTTCGCCACCTCGATGGCCAGCGCGTCCACTTCCAACCCGGTAGCCTTGCCCTCGATCCGTGCGCCATCCGGCATCAACACCCGCACCCGCTGGCCCACCACCACCGACAGCCCTGCCCAGTTGGTCTGGCGCTCATCGACCGCGCCCGACGCAGCGCGTGGCACGCCCCACGCCATCACCGCAAGTATCGCCATTCCGATCGCGCCTTGATTCCGCATCTGTCGCCTCCCCGATCTCCTACGGCGCGATCACATACGTGACTGTGCGCCGGTCGGCCTGCCGCCCGAGCAAATATCCGCCCACCGGCACGGCCACTGCCCCCGCGGTCAGCGCCGCCTCCACCGGATGTCGCGTTTGGAAGCCGTCTTTCGCAATCGAGATCGCCAGGACGGCGAGCACCGCCCCCACTCCGCCGCCCACTCCCAATCCGACCGTTCTCCAGCGACGCGTCGGCTGATTCACGTCCACGGCCTTCAACGTCGCCCGGGGCACCAGAAACTTCCCCTTCGGGTAAGTCGTCTTATTGGTGGTCTTGTGAATCTCGATCGCGAGCGCATCCACCTCCACCGCGGTGGCCTTTCCTTCGAGGTGAGCGCCATCCGGCATCACGATCCGCACCGTGTGCCCCACCACCACGGTCAATCCCTCCCAGGTTGTCTGGCGCTGTAGCCGGCTCTCCGCGGCCACGCGCGGCGCCCCCCAACTCACTATCAGCAGCAATCCAATCGCAACCCAACGTCTATCCGCCATCACTTCGCTCCTCCCGATTCGGAATCGACCGCCCGGCGTGTCTCCCAAATTCGCACTGTCCCCTCCGTCGAAACGGAATACAACCGTGCCCCGTCCGGACTAAACGACAGCGACGCGATCGTCTCGTCGCGGTCCCCCATGACCAGCAGCGGATCGTAAGTCGCCGCATCCCAGATCCGCAGTGTCTTATCCGCCGCCCCGGACACAATGCGGCTTCCATCCGGGCTGAACGCCAGGGCGCCCACCGCCGCGGAGTGCCCCTTGAGCACCGCCAGGCATTGTCCCGTGCCTGCATCCCATACCGCAATCTCTCCGGAAGTCTGTCCCCCCGCGATCCGCTTCCGGTCGGGGCTCGATGCCGCCGAGACAATCGCCGCCGGTGCTCCGGCGAGAGTCAGCTTGAGAGGGATTCCGCCCGCCTTACCCCCATCCCAAACCGAGACTCCCCGATCCGCGGTGCCCACCATCAGCCGCGCGCCATCCGCGGTAAATCCGAGCCACGATATTGCGGCGGGGAACTTGCCCGCATCGCCGGCAGGCTGTCCCGTAGCGGCATTCCAGATGCGTACCGTGCCATCCGGCCAGCCCGCCGCCAGCCGGCTGCCATCCGGGCTGAACGCCAGCGCCGCCACCGCCGAATTGCCGTCGCGCCAACTCCAGGCCAGCTTCTTGTGGGTGTCCCAAACCTCGAGCGATTGCGTCTTCGTCTGGTCGAGCGCCAGCCGCGCCCCGTCTGGGCTAATAGCCACCCGGCCCACGTCGGCCGACGCGCGCCTGAGAATGCCTCCGCCATAGGTCAGGGCATTCCACACCTTCACCTCGCCCGACGAGCCCACCGCCGCCACCTGCGCACCATCGGGACTGAAGGCGATCGCCGCAATTCCCGCCCGCCATTCCCCCGGCAACGTTGCCGCCAGCTTTCCGGATTGCGCGAACCACAGTCGTAGCGTGGTGCAGGATGCCGTCGCGACGGTGCTTCCATCCGGGCTGATTGCCACCGCCAGCACGCCGCATTCATGCCCGTTCAACGTGTGCAGCGCCCGCCCTGTAGCCGCATCCCAAATGCGCGCCGACTTATCCGCCGATCCCGAAACGATCCAGCGCCGGTCCGCGCTGAATGCGACTGCCCGCACCGCGCCCCCGTGGCCGGCCGCGGCGTACATCGCCTGTCCCGAGGCCGCATCCCAAATGCGCACCATCGCGTCCTCGCCGCCCGATACGATTCGCTCTCCGTCCGAACTCACGGCCACAGCCCACGCACCGCCCTTGTGGCCCGCCATTTTGGCCACAGACTGCCCGGAGACCGCATCCCACATCGCCATCGCGCCGTCCCTGCCACCCGCCACAACCCGCCGGCCGGTGGCGTCGAAGGCCGCGCAAGTCACTTCCGCGCCCGCGCTCAAGCTCGCCAGGACTTTGCCGGACGCCCCATCGTACACTCGCAGTCCGGACTCTCCGTTGCGGACGGGTCGCGAGAGAACCCGCGCCCCATGGTCATCCACGGCCAGAATCGCACCCAAATCCCTGGATGGCGCCAGCGGCTTGAATCCCACTGCCGACCACCACTCCACCGCATCCCCGGCCGTGCGAAACAAGCGCATGCCATCCTGGCTGAAACCCAATGCGGGCCTGGCGTCTCCGGCGTTGGCGTGTCCCGGCAGGGTGGCGATGCTGGTATCGGTCTTCCACAACAGGTAGCGCCACTCCCAGCCTCGCAATGCCGCGGGACACTGTAACAGCCGCCGCCGGGCCTCGCCAATCTCGTTGGAGCGGATATGCAGATCGGCGGCGATCACGTTCGCCGCGTAACTCTGGCGTTCCGCCAACTCGCGCTGCTTGTCCGCGGCCGCCCGTTCGGCAATCGCTTCCGCGCCTTTCCGCCGCGCCTCGGCACTCTGCTGGTCGGCCACTTCGCGTTGCTTCTCGGCGGCCGACCGTTCGGCGATGGCCTCCGCGCCCTTCCGCTTGGCCTCGGCCGTCTGCTGGTCGGCCACGGAGCGCTGCCGCTCGGCTTCGGCATGCTGCGACTCCGCCTCCCTGCGCTGCTGGTCCGCCGCGTCGCGCGCCTGCTCGGCCAGGGTTCGCTGGTCCTCGGCACGCGCTCCCTGCCGGCGGGCTTCCGAGCGCTGATCCTCCGCGGCCGCGCGTTGTCTATCCGCCTCCGACCGCTGCCGTTCCGCCTCGGCCCTCTGGGCCTGTGCCTCCTGCCGCTGCCGCTCGGCCCGGAAGTACAGCACGGTGCTCGCGCTCATCCCCAGCACCAGGGAGGCGAACACCGCCGCCAGCGCCATTACTGGCGCGCGATTCTTACGGATGAACTTGCCCAGGCGATACGAAGCGCTGGGAGGGCTTGCCATCACCGGTTCGTCCCGCAGATGACGCACGATATCGGCCGCCAGCTCCGACGCCGAGGCGTACCGCCGGTCGCGATCCTTGGCCATCGCCGTCATCGTGATCCAATCCAGGTCGCCGCGCACCTGCTTCCGCAGCCCTCCGGCATCGGTATCGCGACACACGGCAATTTCCGCAGCCCGAGGCCCCAGCGAATCCAGGCGGCTGGCCGGCGCCGGGGGCTCTTCCTCGCGAATGATCCGCCGGATCTCGTCGTAACCTTCCCGGCGCAGGTATTTGGAATCGAAAGGCACGGTGCCTACCAGCAGCTCGTACAACAGCACCCCCAGCGAATAGATATCGGTGCGCGTATCCACGTCGAGGCCGCTCGCCGACGCCTGCTCGGGGCTCATGTACTCCGGCGTCCCCACCATCACCCCGGCCTCCGTAAACACGGTCTCCTCGGCGTGCGCCTTCTCAGTCGCTTTGGCCAGTCCGAAATCGATGATCTTCGGTACCGCTTCTCCGTCGCGCTCCATCACCAGGATGTTCGAAGGCTTCAGGTCGCGATGAACCACGCCCTTCTGATGGGCGTGCTGCGTGCCCGAGACCACTTGCAGAAACAACCGCAGCCGCTCGGTCGTGCGGAGGCGGTTCCGGTCGCAGTATTCCGTAATCGGAATCCCCGGTACGTACTCCATCACGAAATACGGCCGGCCGTTGTCGCTCAATCCGGCCTCATACACTTGCGCGATGTTGGGATGCTCCATCAGCGCCAACGCCTGTTGTTCCGATTGAAATCTCGCCAGCACCGCGCGCGTATCCATCCCCAGTTTGATAATCTTCACGGCCACCTGGCGACCGATCGGTTCTTCCTGCTCCGCCAGGTACACCATGCCCATGCCGCCTTCTCCGAGCAGCCGTACTACCCGGTAGCTGGCGATCCAATCGCCGGGTTTTGGAACACCGGCCGCGACGGATTCCGCCGGACGACGCAGGGCCGCGGCCAGAAGACATCGCGCGCACATGCCCGCTTGCGCTCCGGCCATCAGAGGTCCGCCGCACTGCGGGCATTTATTCGTCATTGGCTGCGCCTTGTGAAGGAGTAAAGCAAACCGCCCGGAGTGTTAC
>PMTT01000143.1 GCA_003167275.1 Bryobacterales bacterium
GAGGGCGTCCGCCCCACCTTTGGTTGGGCTCAGCATGCTCCATGCTGGCCGCATGTTAAACTAACTGGGTTATTCAATGCCCAGCGGCCCTACCGACGTTCAAGGCTCATCCCGCGCAGAGCGCGAAATTCTGCATGGCCGGCATCTCGCCGTGCTGGAAACGGAAACCGTATGGGGCTGGGGCACGCCGGCCGGGCAGCTTCGCGCCCGGCGCCGCGCCGACCTCATCATCGAAGGCGCCCGGCTGTCAGCCGGCCAGCGCGCGCTCGAGATTGGCTGCGGCACCGGCCTGTTCACCGAGATGTTCGCCAGCCGCGGAGCGGAGATTGTCGCGGTCGATATTTCGGGCGAGTTACTCGATAAGGCACGGGCGCGGAATCTCCCCGCCGGCCAAGTGACTTTTCTCGAGAAACGGTTCGAAGACTGCGATGTGGATGGGCCGTTCGATGCCGTAATCGGGTCGTCCATCCTGCATCACCTGGATATCGAGGGCGCGCTCACCAATATCCGGCGGCTCCTCAAACCCGGAGGTGTCCTGAGTTTTGCAGAACCCAATATGTTGAATCCGCAGGTGTACATGGAACGTAAGTTTCATTACCTGCCGATGTTCTCGTATACCTCCCCGGACGAGACGGCCTTTGTGCGCTGGAAGTTCGCGCGCCTTTTGAAAGGCCACGGGTTCCAGGATATCTCCATTACTCCGTTCGACTGGCTGCATCCCGCGGTCCCGCGGCCGTTGATCGCGAGCGTGCGGGGATTGGGGCGCCTGCTCGAAGCTTTGCCGGGCGTGCGGGAGTTCTCGGGATCTCTCTACATTCGGGCGAGAAGCCTTCCCTAAACAGCTTCTCAGCTATCAGCCGCTACTGCCCAAATACCTGTACTTCCGCCAAACTCAAGTAATTCACACCCGTAAGTTGCACCCGCACATACCGCCCCTGCGCGCCCACCGCAATCAAAGTCGATGGACTCGGCGCCGTAGTCTGATGACTGCTAAACGTCCCCGCCCGGCTCTGTAGCGTAGCGGGCGTGTCCGTTGCCCCGAACGGCGTGTCCGACACAAACACCCAATAGTCGCCCAGGCGGGAGCCGCAACAGTCCGTCCGATTCCACACCACCACGGAACTGACCGCCGCGGAAGTCCCCAAGTCCACCTGCCACCAGGCGTTGGTATCCGGATTCGTCGCCGTCACCGACCCGTCGAAGAAGCGCCCATCGGTGTTGCCATCCACTGCCGCGGCTGGACCCGCAGTGGCAAAGGGATAGATGCTGCTTTGGGTAGCCGTTTTGCCGACTGCCAGGTCCGGGATGGCCGCGCCTCCCGTGCCAAACACCTGTACTTCGGCCAGACTCAGATAGTTGGCTCCCGTGAGTTGCACGCGCACATACCGGCCTTCGACCCCGGCCGCAATCACAGCCGATGGATTGGGAGCCGACGTCTGATGGCTGCTAAACGTCCCCGCCCGGCCCTGGAGCGTGGCCGGCGTGTCAGTCGCCAGGAACGGAGTATTGGAGACAAACACCCAATAGTCGCCCAAGCGGGAGCCGCAACAGTCCGTCCGGTTCCACACCACCACGGAACTGACTGCCGCCGATGCGCCCAAATCCACCTGCCACCAGGCATTGGTATCCAGGTTGGTCGCCGTCACCGATCCGTCATAGAAGCTCCCATCGGTGCTGCCATCCACCGCCGAAGAAGCGGCCGCCGTGGGAGCACCCGGAAACGTGCTGCTTTGGGTAGCCGACTTACCCATCGCCATGTTCGAGCCTGTCGCGATGGGTATCCCGATTGTCTGTACTTCGGCCAGGCTCAGGTAGTTCGTGCCGGTAAGTTGCACGCGAAGATAGCGGCCTTGCGCGCCGCCGGCTGCAATCGTAGTGGATGGACTGGGCGCCGTGGTCTGATGGCTGCTCCATATCCCCGGCTTGCCCTGCAGTGTGGTGGGCGTGTCGGTTGGGGCGAACGGCGTATTGGAAACAAACACCCAATAGTCGCTCAGCCGGGAGCCGCAACAGTCCGTCCGGTTCCAGATCACGATCGAACTGACGATCGCGGAGGTGCCGACATCCACCTGCCACCAGGCGTTGGTGTCGAGATTTGTGGAAGTGACCGAACCGTCGGCAAAAGTCCCATCGGTGCTGCCGTCGATCGCGGCCGCTGCGGAGGGAGATCCCGGAAGCGTGCTGCTCTGCGTCGCAATCCCCCCCACTACCAGGGCGGCGCCGGGAGGAAGGGACGACACAATCGTAGTGAGGTCGTTGGCTGTGTTGGAGTTGAACGCTCCGCCGCCGGACACGCTGGCGGTATTGGTGACGCTGGCGGGGGCATTCGCCGCCACGTTCACGGTCACCGCGATGGGTGGGTAGCTGGACCCTGCCGCCAGAGTGTCGCTGCGCTTGCAGGGTCCGGCGGGAGCCGTGCAGGTCCAACCTGTCCCGGAAATAGCCGTCGCCGTCAAGCCTGCGGGGATGGTGTCCGTCACGGTCACCGTGCCGCTGGTGCTCCCCGGGCCGCTGTTCGAGACCGCGATGGTATAAGCGGCCCCATTCTGCCCCTGAGCGAAATTGCCTATATGGGTCTTGGTGATGGGCAGGTTCGGCGGCTGTACCACCGTGGCGTTCCAACCGATGTCCTTGAGCAGAGGGAAAGTCAGATCCTGCGGGGGCGTAACTTCGTGTGTGAGGTCGCTATGGATGGCCGGTTCCATCAACTGGTCGGGGAACATAGTGGTATTCCAGTGGGAAACCGAGGAGCCGGGTTGATAGGGCTTGGGGGCATACATGAGAGCTCGGCCGGTAGAGTCCGCACCCTCGAAACTGGAGCCCTGCGGCTGGAGAACTTGAGGAATCGCGGAGGTTACGTTCCCGCCGTTCCAGACCAGGTGGCCGGTGTTCAGTGCCGAAGCCGTACGCTCGGCATTGGTCATGAGTGTCCAGGTCTTGTTGGTAGTATTATCCAGCAGGAAATCGTCCCAGATACTGGGCACCCCACCGAGTTCTGAGCCGGTCTGGCCGTTGGTAAAGGTCAGGAAGCCGAGCCCGTGCGCAAACTCATGCGTGAGTACCGTGACCAGGTCGACACTATTGCCGTGGTTGTTGTCCAGACCGAGATAGAAGTGAATTCCGGTGAGGCAGCCGGTATTGCCCAGGTTGACATTGAAGTTAGCGCTGATGTCGGCAGTGGTGCTGTCCTGGTCCGTCCCCGAGAGAGCGTTGGCCAAGGCCTTCCCATACCAGTGATTGGCAACCGGAGCGTTGGAGAAGTCTCGCCAGGCCTCCGTGGGCCCGGCGCTCCCCAGAATCGCCGACGTAGCGGTGCAGGTTAAGGCTGTCCAAACCGCGTTAACCCGTATGGTGACGGGGCTGGACACCGTGGCTGCCCACTTGGCCGCCGCGGCCTGGAAAGCGTTGAGGCGCTGCTGGCCAAGCGTAGTTCCGGGGTTCCCGCCGATGGGCGCAACAGGGGTGAGGTCGTTGAAACCGACGCCGGGTGGGTCGCCGTTCACGATCGTGATGTTAGCGGCGCCTTTCAGCGCCAGGGGCACGAAAACCAGACAGGCCGCTAGCCAAACCCTAGCGCGGGATCTTAACATTCTGGGTATCCTGGGGTCGTTGGGTATCCTGCGGGCGCACCGGGCTGGCAGAAGCCTCCTTGGCTTTAGGGGCAGCGATGCCGGTAACCTGGGCGGCTGCGGCCTTTTCGCCGGTCACGCAATCCATGGCAAGTTTGCCCTCGGGCGTGGTGGTCACCACGATGTAAGTGAGGGAATCCTCTCCCAGTCTGGCTCCGACGGCTCCCCCAGGTCCCAGGATCTGAGCAGGCTCCGGCGCCTTCGGGGCCACCGATCCCGCCGGCGTGACCAGCCCACCGATTTCAGACGCATCCGGCTGCCGGATCTTTCCAGTGGCCGGGTCAATGAAGACCACTACGCCGCCCGGGGTAGCGCCGGAGGTCTTGCCGCCGGCAGGATCGCCCGCGGCTGGTTTCCCGACCGGATCTTTGCCGATGGTCGGAGCTGCGTTTTTGGAGTCCTGAGGGGCCGGGGGTTGATCCGCCGCAACCGCATAGACGGCAGCCGCGGCGAAGATCGATAGAGTAAGAAGAAGATGGAACCGAGGGCACAACATATCCTTAAATACTACAACAGCGGTAACACGGTCTCCCAAACGGCCCTGAATCCCGCGCCCCGTATACTCTAGTAGTTATCCACAATGAAGAATATCGCTCCCCACGGGGAATCCGTGGCCCGAAAAAAGCGCGTCGCCAGGGACCCCGGCCGGGCTATCTTGACCATCTTCTGCCTGATTTTGATAGGCAGCGGCTGCAACCGCCATCCGCAACCCGCAGTCTCCGAGGTTCTGCTGGCGGATGGACAACATAAAGACAGAATCCTGCGAGGAGTCTACCCAGGCGAGGGTTTATGGCGATGGACCGCGCCCTCCTTCGCTTTCTCCCTCGACCCGCCGCCGGCCGGCAAGGACGCCTTTCTGGAACTGGACTTTACAGTTCCGCAGGAGTTGATGGAGAAGAACCCCGACGTCACGCTGGTGTCCAAGGTCAACGGCGTCGAGGTGGCCCGTAAGACTTATCCGAAGGCGGATCGGTATCTTCTGGCGGCCAAGGTACCCCCCGAGGCTCTCAAAAAGCGGCCGGCGGAGGTGGAATTTGCCGTGGATCGATCCGCCGCCGATCCCGGTAAGGGGCGAACCCTGGGACTGATCGTGGTTTCCGTAGGACTCAAGGAGTACGAACAGACCGCGGAATTCCGCGATGCCCAACTGGTTGAATCTCACAAAGCTTATGAAAACGTGCTGAAGCAGCGCGACCTCCAGATCCCGGTCGAGAAGCAGCGCGAGCTGATGAAGCTGTTCCACTCCCTGCCCATTTGGGATAGCCTCTGGTTTCAGAACGTCCGCATCATCAAGAACCCGCTGGATCTTTGGATGCTGCAGCAGATCGCCTATGAGATCCGGCCGGACTTCGTGATTGAAACCGGGACCTGGTATGGCGGCTCGGCGCTCTGGTGGGCCCACACCTTGAATGGCATGGGTCTCGAAAACGCCCGCGTTCTGACCGTGGATATTCAGGATCTTACCGGGAAAGGGGCCTCTGCCAATCCGCTCTGGAAGAAATACGTCGAGTTCTCGCTCGGCAGTTCCACCGATCCCACCATCGTCGCTAAGTTCGCCGAGCGGGTGAAAAATTCGCGGACCATCGTCAATCTGGACTCGGACCACTCCATGCATCACGTGCTGAACGAATTACGGGCGTATGCGCCCATGGTGAGTCCGGGCAGTTACATCGCGGTGGAGGACACGCATCTGGATGGCGTTCCCACGCATCCCGAACAAGGTCCGGGCCCGATGGCCGCAGTGCTCCAGTTTCTGGCGGAAAACCACGATTTCGAACAGGATTTCAGCCGGGAAGCCATGGTAATGACATCTTACCCGGGCGGTTGGCTGCGGCGGAAGAAGTAGGACACGATCGCTTTTTGTCGTCTGTCGGCCGGATTGCGATTGCGATGGCTCACTGAAGCTTGAAGTATTCGGCCTGCGCGTCTTTCAGGATCGGGATATTGGAGTCGGCCTCTTTCCAGAGGTCGAGGAAATCCTGGTAGGCAGTCTTGGCCTTGGCCGTATCTCCCGACATCTTGAACGCTCTCGCCAATTGCAAGCGGGCCAGCGCGCCTATCGGATCGCCGTAAACGATTCCGCGGTGATCGAGAATTTTCCGGAACTCCGCAGCAGCTTCGGGGCCTTGGTGCGCGGCCAGATAAGCCTCCCCACGAATATAGGCTGAATCGAGACTTCCAAAGAAGGCAACGAACGCGATTGGCGATATGGCCAGCTCGTTGGGAAGGGCCACTTGCAGCAGATCGATGGCCTCTGAAGACTTTCCGGACTTCAGAGCGAAAAGTGCGCGCAGTGTTGGGAGGTAATAGAATTGGACTGCTGTATCCTCCGGGAATCGCCTTGCCAGCTCATTCGCCAACGATTGAGACCGGGAAGAATCGCTGGCAAACGCCAGCGCAAAGGCGGCGGCATATTCCACATCGCGGCCCTTTGAAAGATCGAGTGCTTCCATCGCGTTCCGCCTTGCCGCGGACTCATTTCCGAAGAAGGCTTCCCACACGGCTACTCCCGCTTCAAATGTAGCCGCCCTCTCGTGCTGTCCCGCCTGCAACGCCAAATCGACAGCTCGGCGCGCCGTCCTCCGGGCAAGTCTTAGCTGCCCGGAACGAGCCAGGACAAGAGCCTCCGAGTGGGACATCCTGTCTTCCACTTCGGGCTTGCCCTTTGACAGGGCCAGTTCCCGTTCCATTCCCGCCAGATCACCTTTCAGGAAGGAGATGTAGTATCGGAGGATCAAATGCCCGGAGACTCGTTGAAGGGTGTTTTCGGCTTCCCCGGGTTTGTCGAGATAGACATAGCTGCTCGCAAGATTGGTATAAGCGGGCGTGAGGTCGGGATCGAGCGCGATCGCCTTCCTGGCTTCCTCGATCGACGTTTCATATTTGCCGGAGCCTTGGGAAATGAACCCCGACAATAATCCGTGCGGCATCGCGTCCCGTGGATACCTTTGGGCCCACGACTCGCAGGTCTGGCGCGCCTTTTCGAGGTTGCCCGTCACCGTTCGATCGTAATTAGCCTCAATATAGAATCTCTCCCGTTCACTGGCGCGGTCCCGCAGCCGATAGGCGCTGCTGTTGCTTTCGGTGGCCAGGACAGACTCTCCAAGAGCGCTATAAAAATTCCCCAGGTACGCATGCGCCATCGCGAATTTCGGGTCGATTTCAACGGCGCGCTTGACCAGGGGCACGCCGTCGGCAAAACCATTTGAGTTGGCAGCCTTCCACCCTGCGCTGAAGGCTTGCAATGCTTCGAGTGAGGGTGTCGTAGCCTCTTCCAGCGGAGTCTGCTTTTCGACCGCGGCCAGGGATTCGCCGATCCGGGTTCTGAATTTAGCGGCAATCTGACTGAGGGCAGTCAGCACGTCTTCTTTCTTGGCCGCTTGCACCTGCTCCACGTCCAGGACATCGCCGGTATGGCAATTACTGGCTCGTAAACCCAGCACGTACTGGCTTCCGAGTGGGGCGATCGAGCCATTCAGGACGGCGGCGCCGCCCACTCGCTCGCAGACCTCTTTGGCGATCTGCGGAGTCAGCCGAGCACCCTGCGGCTGGCCCATCCGGCTCAGCGTCTGTTGGATACGCTCATCGGAGATCAGGCTGAGGAAAGGCGACTGTTCGAGCTGCGCCGCCATCCCCTGGCGAAGCGTCCCGTCGAACACCGAGTCGCCGGTCTTGTTTTCGAAATCCGCCAGAACTACGGTGTCTTTGTCCGTGAGCTTTGGCGCGCGGTGTAAATAGAAGTAACCTGCGGCGAAGAGCGCCAGCACCACCGCGGCAGCGCCCATCATCGCCTTCCAGTGTTGTGGCGCACTGGGCCCCCTCTGGGCACGTGCCGGCGCGCCCTGGCCAGGTCCTGTATCGCGCTTCAGCCGCTCGAGATCGGTACGGATTTCCGCGGCATGCTGGTAGCGCAGTTTGCGATCCTTCTCCAGGCACTTGTCGATGATCTTCTGTAAATCCGCCGGCAGATCGGGATTCAGATGTATCGCAGGCGCCGGAGCGCGATTCAGAATGCCATCGAAAACGATCCCTGCGCTTTCCCCGTGAAAGGGCAGCACGCCCGTCGCCATCTCATACAACACCACCCCGAATGAGAACAAGTCCGTGCGCGCGTCCAGGGTTTGAGCGCGCACCTGCTCCGGCGACATGTAAGGCACCGTCCCCACCGCGTTCCCCGGTCCGGTCACCGGGTCTTCCATCGTGACGGTCTCACCGGCGCCCGCGTCATGGTCCGGCACGGCACTGACTTTGGCCAGCCCGAAGTCGAGTACCTTGGCATGACCCCGCGTAGTTACGAAGATATTCGCGGGTTTGATGTCGCGATGGACGATCCCTGCGGAATGTGCCGCGTCCAACGCATCGGCAATTTCGATACCCCACGAGAGAAGCGATTCGATTTCCAGCGGGCGACCCCCGGCTGCGGAAACGATGCGATGCTTCAGGGTGGTTCCGTGCAGGAACTCCATGGCGATGTAGGAGCGCCCGTCATGCTCCCCGATGTCATAAATCGTGCAGATGTTCGGGTGATTCAAGGCGGAAGCCGATCGAGCCTCGCGCCGGAAACGGCTCAGAGCTTCCGGGTGGCGCGCGTATTCGCCGGACAAGAACTTGAGAGCCACAAAACGATGGAGACGGGTGTCCTGGGCTTTGTAAACCACGCCCATTCCGCCGGCCCCCAACTTCTCAACGATCCGGTAGTGGGAGACGGCCGGGCGAATCGGGGAATCGCCGCTCTCCTGCGCGGTGTTGCTCTGCTCGCGGGCCACGTCCCGTGCAGCCACTTCGATGGCAGGGCTTTCCAGGAAGCTACCGACGTCCGGCTCGAAGGTCAGCAGCGACCGGACTTCGCGCTCCAGCGCTTCGTCGCCCGCGCAAGCCTGCTTCAATAACGCGTCGCGCTCCCCGGGTGGAAGCTTCAGCACGGACTGCAGCAGGTCATCGACCCGTTTCCATCGATCAGAGTCCATCGGCCACTCCACCGGCCAGCTCGCGATAGAGCCACAACTTGGCGGTGCTCCAGTCGCGCTTTACGGTGACCGCCGACACTTTGAGCACTTCGGCCGTCTCTTCCACGCTGAGTCCGCCAAAGAAGCGCATTTCGACGACCCGGGATTTGCGTTGGTCGACTTGTGCCAGCGCGTTCATGGCGTCATCCAGCGCCACCAGATCGGCGGGCCGGCCGCCGCCCACTTCGACTGCCTCGTCCAGGGAGACACGCTGCACACCTCGCCCACGTTTCGGGTTGATGCGCCGCGCATGCTCCACCAGTATGTGCCGCATTACCTGGGCCGAGACCGCGAAAAAATGGGCGCGATCCTGCCAGTCGATGCGCTTATAGTCCACGAGCCGCATGTAGGCTTCATGCACCAGGGCGGTGGCTTGGAGGCTGTGACCGAGGCGCTCGCGTTTCATGTAGCGGCGAGCCAGGCGGTGGAGCTCGTCATAAACGATAGGGGTGAGTCTTTCGAGAGCGCTCTGGTCTCCGCCGCCCCAGGCACGGAGCAGCTTGCTGATATCGCCCGCAGCCGCTTCACCCGATTGTTCCCCCTTCTGCATCGTCAGGCGTGATTATACCGCCGCGCCCAGTCTCCCAAAAATCGTGATCTGGCGTGATCCCTCCGCGGACGCAAGATGCGCTTACCTGAATGGAGGGATGTATGAAATCGATCGTTACTTTGATACCAGCGGCGATTGCCGCGAGCAGCTTGCTCGCCGCGCTCGGAATCGCACAACAGCAACCAAGCTATACGGTCATCGACCTTGGCGCGTTCCCGGGCAGCAGCTCCAGCGCAGGGTTTGGCATTAACAATGCCGGCTGGGTGGCGGGGTGTTCGAAGGTGGCCAACGGCCGCAACCAAGCCTTCCTTTGGTATGGCTTTAGTCCCTTTGGCCCTTACCCCTTGCTCGACCTCGGCACGCTGGGCGGGCCAGCCAGTTGCGCGAACGGCGGCCCTAACGCAAGTGGCGAGGTGGTGATTACTTCCACTACTTCCAAGCCCGATCCGAACGGCGAGGACTTTTACGGGAACGGCACCCATCTTCAAAGCCTTGCGGCTGTCTGGAAAAATGGGAGCCTGACGGCGCTTCCCACCTTGCCCGGCGGCAACAACGCTCAAACGTATTGGCTCAACAATCAAGACCAGGTGGTGGGGTTTTCGGAGAATGGCATTACCGATTCAACCTGCGCACCCAGCACACCTTCTCAGGTTCTCCGTTTTGAAGCCGTGATCTGGGGGCCAAATGGCGACATCCGGGAGCTCCCCCCGCTCCCTGGCGACACCGTCGGATTCGCCTGGGGGATCAACAACAGAGGCCAGGCCGTCGGGACCTCGGGTTTGTGCTCGAACACCTCCATTCCGGCTCAGAACCCGGCTGGGCCGCACGCCGTGCTGTGGAATAGCGACGGCTCTCCTACCGACCTCGGCCATCTGGAGGGCGTGCCAGCGGGCGTGTATAACGTTGCTACCAGTATCAATAGCCGGGGGGAAGTAGTCGGATTTGCGCAGGCATCGGACGGTACTCAACACGGCTTCCTGTGGACCAAGGAAGCAGGTATGCAGGATATCGGCGGGTTTCCCGGGGCCGTAAATGGGACTGGGCCCCCCTGTTGCAACACGATTAACAACCGCGGCGAGATCGTTGGCTTTTCCCTGGACGCGAACTTTAACTCTCGCGCTCTCGTCTGGCAAGGCAATAAGCCGGTGGA
Organism: Bryobacterales bacterium; assembly: GCA_003167275.1. Lineage (GTDB taxonomy): Bacteria > Acidobacteriota > Terriglobia > Bryobacterales > Bryobacteraceae > JAIQFL01. The sequence goes on from PMTT01000143.1 coordinate 10,336, forward strand.
CCTCAACACCCTCATCCCGGCAGACTCGCCCTGGTATCTGCAGGCTGCGAACTCGGTCAATGATGCTGGAGAGATCACGGGGCAGGCCTTGTTGAAAAGCGCCTGCGATGGGGGGACAGCCGGCATGGCATGGCTGAATAACCAGGGCGCCTGCCCGGTAGGTCACGCATTCGTGGCGCTCCCCAGGTAACCGGAATCACGCTGACGCCGGGTGGGCGATCCCACGTCTGGGGAAGTGACGCGGCGCGTCATCGACCTGTTCCGCGGGATCCAGCCCGCCGGCGTCAAACCCAGAGTGTGACATGCCTCCCGGCTCTGTCAGACAGGCCGGGAGGCATGTCCTACTACGTTTCCCCCATCACCGACTGCTTTTCGGTCCAGATGCGCTTCAAGCCGAAGGGCAGGGGGAGAGGCTTCGCCGCATCGTACGACTCCGGCTGGCGCGACCCGATGGCCTGCAGCAGAGCGGTCATGAGTTTGTTCTCCAGCAGCTTGCCGTCCGGACCGTGAACATCTTTCAGCGAGAAGGTGAAAGTGCCATTCTTGGATTCAAAGTGCGTGTTCAACTGGATGGTCCGCTTGCCGCTCAGGAGCGGGCGCAGAGGCTCCGGAAGGATTTCCGGATTCCATTCCTTGACGGAATTGAAATCGATTTCGATCGCCGCCGAGATGTCATTCTTCGGCAGCAGAGTGACCGTGATCGCACTGATTCCAGGGCGGGGCCTGTTGCGCAGGGAGTACGCCAGATATTCGTTGACCGCCCGTTCCGGGATCTCGAATCCGATTTTCTGGCCCGCAACCCTGCCGTCCCGATCGAACCTGGCAAGCGAGGCCAGGAGGTCCGCGATCTGCATGGCGCCCTGGGTGGATTCACCGGACGCCGGAGCGATCACCGGGATCGGGGCGGCGACAGCCTGAACTTTGGGAGCCGCGGGAGCCGCAACGGGAGCCTGGGCGGAAGTGCCGGAGAAAGATCCGAGGACCGCCAGCAGCCCCAGGGCGGAGGCAGCCACCCGTGCGGGCACGGTAGTCCTGAAAAATCGGGATGGGAAGACCATAATTAACTGACGAAATTGGCCGCCGTTCCGTGGGAAGGGATAGCGGCCCTTCAGTTAAGCCTAGCGCAATTCGATCCTTTTCCGCCCCCACCCCGGCAGCCCCATACCGCCGCCGGGAATATCCGATTTGCCCTCGGCCCGCCGCTCCGGTCCATCAGTCGTTGTTTCAAGGCCGTTTTATGAGCTGCACTTGAGTCGTCGGCCCCGGCGTTGACAGGCTGTTGTTCGGCGAGGCAAGGCTGTCTGCCATGGAAGCTGCGCCTGCCGGTGTCGATGTCAGACAAGTGACACCGTACTGAATGGTGTACGTAGCCGATCCCGTGTTCACACCCCGGCATAGCCACTTACTCGGAGTGTTAGGGAGTTGCACGCTATTTGCCGTGAAACTGCGTGCACAGTTATCGCCAGTTGACGATCCCAAGACAAAGGCGTAGTTACAACCACACGCGCCGGCAATCGCAGTACCTCCGCCGCAATCCGAAGTAGCAACGAGCTCCAACCCAGGGCCTAAGTCAGCCGTTGAACTATGGTATGAAATTGAAATGGCGGAGCCCGAACCTGCCGGACCCTGCGGACCCGTGGCTCCCGCCGGTCCTTGCGAAACCACCGTGATGTCCAATTGCGCCGGGTGGCTGGTGGTGGTGCTCTCCTTGCTGTCCAGCACCACCGAGGTTGCCGGGTTGATCAGCGACGCCGTAACCTCCACTCCGTAATTCGGCAGTGCTCCCGATACCCAGCTCTTCACCACGTTCGTGACGTCCACCGTTACGTACTCACCGGAAGCGCTCACCGGCACGTTCGTCGCAAAGGCCGCGAGCGCGCTTGGCCGCGTGGCGAAGGTCACCACGCTTTCCGACCAGGCGGTGCTGACTTCGGAGAAGTCCAACCCGCCGGCCACCAAAACCTTGTTCAGGTAGACCGTCAGCGTGGCTTTCCCGATGTTCGCCGCCGTCGTGCCCGCTGGCAGGTTGCTCAGATCGAACTGGAAAAGCCCCGTGTTGCCGGGCGCGTTGGACGCCCCCAACGGGCCCACCGAGATGGTGCCCAGGTTGCCAAAATTCAGGGAGTTGTTGGCCGGGCTGACATACGTATCCCCTAAGGGACCGCCGGAACTCCCCCACGCGGCCG
>PMTT01000876.1 GCA_003167275.1 Bryobacterales bacterium
GCACGAATGCCTGAGCCAGTTCGTCCCTGAGCCACATTCGCATACATCACTCCGCAGGAACGGGCTCCATGCCGGGATTGGTCGCCTTGTGCCCGGAGAAGCGCCTGGCCAGCCGGTCGAAGAACAGGTAGATGACCGGCGTAGTGAAGAGGGTCAGCATCTGGCTGATGATCAGGCCGCCGATCATGGTGATGCCGAGCGGTTGGCGCAACTCCGACCCGGTGCCGGTGCCGAGAGCCAACGGTACGGCGCCGAGCAGTGCCGCCATGGTGGTCATGAGGATGGGGCGGAAGCGCAACAGGCAGGACTGGTAGATGGCGTCGATGGGCGGCATGCCTTCTTTTCGCTCAAGGTCCAACGCAAAATCAATCATCATGACGCCGTTCTTGTTCACAATTCCGATGAGCAGGACGATGCCGATCAGCGAGATCACGCTGAAATCGGCGCCGGTAACTTTGAGGGCCAGCAGGGCGCCGACGCCGGCCGAAGGAAGCGTGGACAGAATGGTAATCGGATGGATGTAACTCTCGTAGAGCACGCCGAGGACGATGTATTCGGTGCACAGCGCCGCCAGAATCAGCAGCCATTCGTTGGACAGCGACGTCTGGAAGGCCTGGGCGGTGCCCTGAAACGCCGCTTGAATGCTGGCCGGCAACCCGATCTCATCCTTGACCTTATTTACGGCGGTCACGGCATCCCCCAGCGAAGCACCGGGAGTGAGATTGAAGGAAAGCGTCACCACCGGGAACTGACCCTGATGGTTGACGGTGATGGGGACGGCCAGGGATTCCACGTGGGTGAAGGCGCTTAGGGGAATCTGGCCCCCCGTGGGGAATACCGCGGCGGATGCGATGGCGCCGCCCCCCATGGCGGAACTGGTGAGGGCTGCGTTGGCGCTAGCGGCCGTGGCGGCAGCGGAACTCGAGTTAGCCGGCCCTTGGGAGACGCCTGAGGTCGCCGAACCGCCCGCCACCAGTCCTGCCGCGGCACTGGAGGATCCGGCGCCCGTGCGGATAAACAGGTTCCGCAGATCGATGGGACTCTGCCGGAACTCGGGCTTCACTTCGAGCACTACGTGGTACTGGTTGAGCTGCGTGAAGATGGTGGATACTTCCCGCTGGCCGTAGGCGTCGTAGAGAGTCTGGTCGATGGTGGCCGGTGTAATTCCCAACCGCGCGGCGGTGTCGCGGTCGAATACCAGCTTGGCGCGCAGACCCTGCACCTGCTGGTCGGTGGCNNTCCAGGGTGTATTGGAACTGAGTGCGGCTGACGCGATCTTCCACCGTCAGGTCCTGCACCGGTTGCATGAACAAGGTGATGCCGGCCACTCCCGCCAGACGCGGCTGAATACGGCGGATGACGTCGCCGGCGCTGATCTTGCGCTCGTCCAGCGGTTTGAGATTGATCAGAATGCGGCCGCTGTTGAGGGTGGTGTTGGTTCCATCGATGCCGATGAAGGAGGAGAGATTGTCGACCGCGGGATCGGTCAGAATCGCCTTGGTGAGTTGCTGCTGCAGCGTCGACATCTCCGGAAACGACACCGTCTGCCCGGCTTCCGAAACGCCCTGAATGACGCCCGTATCCTGGATGGGGAAGAAACCTTTAGGGATGGTGTAGAACTGGTAGCAGGTGAGCGCCAGGGTGCCGAAGGCCACCAGCAGGGTCGCGGTCTGCCAGCGCAGCACGAACCGCAGAATCCGGCCGTAAAGCGCGATCACGGCCTCGAAGGCGCGTTCCGAGGCGCGGAACAGGCGCCCCTGTTCAGACTCGGGCTTATGCTTCAACAACCTCGCGCACATCATCGGCGTCAAGGTGAGGGATACGACTGCGGAGACCAGGATGGTGACGGCCAGGGTGACGGCGAATTCGCGGAAGAGCCGGCCGACGATGTCGCCCATGAACAGCAAGGGAATGAGCGTCGCGATCAGCGACACCGTCAAAGAGATGATGGTGAAGCCGATCTGCTCGGCGCCCTTCAGCGCCGCCTTCATGGGCGGTTCTCCCTGTTCGATGTAGCGCGCGATATTCTCGATCATCACGATGGCATCGTCCACCACGAAGCCGGTGGAAATGGTGAGCGCCATCAAGGTCAGGTTGTTGAGGCTGTACCCGAGCATGTACATCACCCCGAAGGTGCCCACCAGAGAAAGCGGGACGGCTATGCTGGGGATGATGGTCGCCGCAACATTGCGCAGGAACAGGAAGATCACCAAGACCACCAGGCCGATCGTCAGCATGAGCTCGAACTGGACATCCGCCACCGAGGCGCGGATGGTGTTGGTGCGGTCGGTGAGAATGCTCACCTGAACGGATTTCGGCAGCGTGGAGGTGAGGGTCGGCAGCAACACCTTGATGCGGTCCACCACCTGGATGATGTTGGCGCCGGGCTGCCGCTGAATGTTCATGATCACGGCCGGGACCTCGTTCATCCAGGCGGCCTGCCGGACGTTTTCGACATCGTCGACCACGTCGGCCACCTTGGTGAGCTTGACCGGGGCGCCGTTGCGGTAGGCCACGATCAGCGGCCGATAGTCGTCCGACGAGAGCAACTGGTCGGTGGCGCCGATCTGATAGGCCTGGTGGGCGCCATCGAAATTGCCCTTGGCCTGGTTGACGTTGGCGGCCACGATGGTGCTGCGAATGTCCTCCATGTTGAGGCCATAGGAGGCCAGCAACGTGGGGTTCACCTGGATACGGACGGCTGGCTTTTGTCCGCCGCTGATGCTGACCAGGCCCACACCGGGGAGTTGCGAGATTTTGGGAGCCAGGCGGGTATCGGCCAGATCCTCCACATGCGAGAGCTGTTCGGTTTTGGAAGTCAGGGCCAGCGTCAGAATGGGAGTGTCGGCGGGGTTGGTCTTGGCGTAAATCGGCGGGATCGGCAGGTCCGACGGAAGAAACGTTCCGGAAGCGTTGATGGACTGCTGTACCTCCTGCTCTGCCACGTCGATGCCAAGGGCAAGATTGAATTGCAGCGTGATGACCGAGCTGCCATCGGAGCTGGTGGAGGTCATCTGCTGCAGGCCCGGCACCTGGCCGAACTGTCGCTCCAGGGGGGCTGTGACCGAAGACGCCATCACATCGGGGCTTGCGCCGGGATAGAAGGTGATCACCTGGATAGTGGGATAGTCCACCTCCGGCAACGCCGAAACCGGCAACTGCTTATAGGCCACGCCACCCGCCAGCAGGATGCCGATCATCAGGAGCGACGTCGCAACCGGCCGAAGAATGAAAGTCCGGGAGGGACTCACTTCTTCTTTCCTCCCGATTTCGCGGCGGGCTGCGGGCTGGATTTACCGCCTGAGCCTGCCTGCTCGTCGGCCAGTTGAACCGTGACCGGGGTCCCTTCCTGCAGCTTGTCGACACCGGTCATCACCGCGACGTCGCCGGGGTCGAGTCCACTGGTGATTTCGGTGCTGTCGCCTTCGGTAACACCCTCGGTAATCTGCTTCACCGTAACGGTTTGGTCGTCCTTGACCACGTAGACGTAGGTAGTCGTGCTGGTCCGGTTGATGACGGCGCGGTTGACGAGCGTCACACCGCCCTTTTCCTCCACCAGCAAACGGATGTTGACGAACTGGTTTGGGAAAAGCAGGTTGGCGCTGTTATCGAAATCGGCACGCAGGCGGAGCGATCCGGTGGTGGGGTCGATCTGGTTATCCACCGTCGCCAGCGTTCCGGAGCCGATCTTGGTACGGCCATCGCGGTCCAGGGCGTCCACGTGCAAATGTTGGCCCGCGGCCAATTTCCGTAGGACAACGGGGAGATCGTCCTCAGCCACCGTGAAAATGACGCTGATGGGCTGGATCTGCGTGATCACCACCAAGCCGTTGGTGTCGGTGGCATGTACGATATTTCCTGGATCCACAAGCCGCAGGCCGACCCTGCCGGTGATTTGTGCGGTGATTTTGGAGTAGGTCAAGTTCAGTTTGGCGCTATCGATCTGTCCCTGGTCGTTCTTCACCACTCCCTCGGCCTGCGCCACAGTCGCCTTCTGGGTGGCTAGCTGCTGTTCGGGAATCGCGTTTTGCGCCAGCAGCTTCGTGTAGCGGTCCAGATCGACCTTGGCGTTTTCGAGAGTGGCCTGGTCCCTCGCCATTTGGCCTTCAAACTGATCGAGCTGGACCTGGAAGGGCCGCGGGTCGATCTCCGCCAGCAGGTCGCCCTCGTGCACCAGTTGACCTTCGCTATAGTGGACCTTCATCAATTGTCCGTCGACGCGGCTCTTCACCGTGACCGTGTAAATGGGGACTACCGAGCCCAAACCGGTGATGTAGACCCCGATGTTGCCTTTTCGGGCCTTGGTTGCCACCACAGGGACAGCGCCTGAACCGCCCTTCTTGCCGCCCTTCGAAGCGGCACCGGCGGCGGTGGTGGGTGTTAAGCCGGCCTTCTGCCAGACGTACCAGGCGCCGACGCCCAATAAGACGAGGACCGGCAGCCACAGCCAGCGAAGTCCGGACCGTTTCGGTTTCGGTTGCGGAGATTTTGCCTCCGGGTACGCAACCAGCGTACTCCGGTCCAACGCGTGGGGTGTGTCCTCTTTCATTGTCGCCAACCCGCTTGATTTCCTTTGGGTATCCCGCTCTGGACTTTGAGTGCAAGCGTCACAATCCGAGATACAAAAAAAGTTCCTCTAAATATTCTATACGGGCGGCTCTCCTAGGGGGGATGTTACACGCCCATGCGGGCCATGGTCAGGTAGTCCTTTTGGGCCTTGAAAGGAAACGAGGAGGGAACAATATGTATGAAATAGTACATAAAATGCCTGGGCGAAGTCGAGGACCTGCCCTACGTTACTCCTGCCGCAATGCCTCCAGGGGATCCAGACGGGCGGCGCGACGGACGGGAAGATAGCCGGCGGCAGAGGCCACCAGAACCAGAAGCAATCCCGCCAGCACCAGCCACGTAATGTCTCGCGCCGCGATGCCGTAGAGCAGAGACCGCACCACGCGGACGCCCGCTACCGATGCGTCGGCGCCCACCACGATTCCGCCAGCCAACAGCATCCCGACCTCGCGCATCACGAGCCGGGTCACCCTGTCGTCCGCTGACGCCCAGGGCCAGACGAATCCCCATCTCCTGCGTGCGGCGCGTCACCGCGTACGAAATCACACCGAACAGCCCCACCGCAGCCATCACCAATGCCAAACCGCCCGCCGAAAGCGTGGCAAGAACGCCCGTGCTACATAGCAAGAATGCCCGTGCTACGTTCGCAGCGCCTCCAAAGGATCCAGGCGCGCCGCCCGGCGAGCCGGCAGATATCCGGCGACGATCGCTACCACGCTCAGCAGCGCTGCGGCGCATATCAGCATCAACGGGTCGTGCGGCGTGACGCCGAAGAGCAGCGCCTTCACGGACTGTCCCAGCGCCACAGTCGCGGCGCCGCCGAGCGCGAGGCCGATCGCCAGGACCTGGCCCACTTCGCGCAACAGCAGACCNNGCTCCACTCCATACGCGATCACGCCGTACAAGCCCACGCCGGCCAGCACCAACGCCAGCAGTCCGAACGCGCCCGAGAGCAGCGCCATCATTTTCTCCTGACTCAGCGTTGAGTCCAGCACATCACCCAGGGGCCGGATGTTCGCAATTTTGAGCCCGGGCGCGGCCTCCTGGATGGCCTGCCGCGCGGATGCCGCGAACAGCGCCGGATCGCCTGTAGTCCGTAACACCATCGAGGACAACGGCAAGGGCGACTGAGCCATCGGCCGATAGAGGACCATGCCAAACGGATCGCGCGGATTCGACAAACGGATGTCATGCGCCACGCCGACGATCTGTATGGCCGCCTTCGTGTCGAACTGCTCAGCCTCGCTGAAGAAGCGGCCAACCGGGTCGGTGCGTCCAAACAGTATCCGAGCTGCCGTTTCGCCGATCACTGCGACTTGCGCGGTTCCGGCGCGATCGTCTTCGGTGATCGGGCGGCCCGTCACCATCGGGATTCCCATGGTTTCGAAATAGCGTGGGGACACAGACACCCTACGGACCTCTTCGCCCTTCACCGGAGGCCGCTCGGCCAGCGCCATTCTGCCGCCGCTAGTGATCCTGCTGAATGGCCCGAGCCCTACCAGAGCTGCCGAGCGCACTCCGGGGATGGCATTCAGACGCTCGTACAGAGGCTGTAAGGGGAGGTTCTTGAACATCCCGAAGGTCGAGAAGTCCAAGCCCGTCTGGACCATCAGCACGCCTTCCCGGCGGTATCCCAAGTCCTGATGGCTTAGATTCCAGAAGGTGCGTACCAGGAGCGAGGCGCCGGCCAACAGCATCAGCGAGACGGAGATCTGGGCCACCACGAAAGCGCGCGCGGTAGCGTGTTGGGAGCGTCCGCCCGATTGCGTCCGGCCGTTCGCCTGCAGGGCGGAGTGTACGTCCAGGCGGGTCGCGGCCAACGCCGGAGCTAGCCCGAACAGGCAGGCGGCGATCGCCGACACCGCCGCGGTGAAGCCGATCACGCGCCAGCCGGAGTCAATCGAGAGCCGCCAGGACTGGCCCGCCGAAGCGAGAGTCACCAACTCGCGCGAACCCCAGGCGGCCAGCGCAAATCCGAGCAGGCTGCCCAATGCCGCCAGCACGAGGCTCTCCGTGAGCAACTGCCGGATCAGCCGGGCGCGCGCCGCACCCAACGCCAGCCGCACACCCATCTCGTGCGTTCGCGCCGCGGCCCGCGCCAGCAGCAGGTTGGCCAGGTTGCTGCAGGCGATCAGCAGCACCAGCCCGACGATGCCGGCCAGCACCAGCAGCGGACGCGAGAATTTGGTTTGCAGATCGCGGACGCCCTGGCTTCCTGGTTCCAGGACCAGGCGAGACTCGCCGCCGCCGCTGTAGTGCAGTTGCAAATCGTTCATCTGCCGGTAGAGGACGTTCAGAGCCGCCTGCGCCTGGGGCAGCGGAACGTCGTGACGTAACCGTGCCATGCAAGTGAGCAGAGCGGCCGAGGGCGTATCCACGTTGAGCCACACCTGCCGCGACATGTGCAGGGGAAGCCAGACATCGGGGGCGCTCCCCACGCGTTCGCCAAAGAATTCGCGCGGGGTGACGCCCACAATCGTGACCATGGCCTGGTTGATCTGAATGCTTTTTCCCAGCGCCTCGGGTTTGCCCGCGAAGGCGCGCTGCCAGAACGCGTAGCTGACCACAGCTACCGGCGGAGCTGACGGCCGATCGTCGTCTTCGGTGAACACGCGGCCCAATTGGGCGTCAACACCGAGCACTTGAAAATAGCCGCCCGTGGCGATGCGGCCGGTGAGGCCGGTCATCGGGCCGGAAGACAGCACCGCGTCCTTGACCGGGAAATCGCTGAACGCGAACATGCCCTCGACGGCGTGCTGCCGCGCGGAAAGCTCACGGAAGAGCGGGTAGTTGAGACCCCAACCCTTGCCATCGAAGGCTCGGACGATCACCAGTTTTTCCGGCTCTCGCACCGGCAGCGAGCGCAGCACCACCGCGTCCAGCACGCGGAAGATGGCGGTATTCGCGCCGATTCCCAGGGCTAGCGTCAGGACGGCCGCCGTGGCGAATCCGGGATTGGCGCGCAACTGCCGCAGGGCGTAGCGCAAGTCCTTGACGAAGGTCTCGATCAGCGGCAGGCTGCGCTGATCGCGCCAGGCCTCGGCCACCTGCGCCGGGCCGCCGAACTGTCGCCGCGCCTCCAAGTGCGCCTGTTCGGACGTCATGCCGCGGCGTTGGTAGTCGGAGGCCGCCAGTTCGACGTGGCTCTGGATCTCATCCTCAATACGAGCATCGCCTCGCCTGGCGGCGAAGAGTCCGCGCAGGCGGGCGAGGAACATGCGCGGCGCCATTACGATTCGCCCTCCAGCATCCGGTTGACCATGGCGACTGTTCGCGACCAGTTTTCGGCTTCCGCGGCCAACTGTTTACGGCCGGCGCGCGTGATGGAGTAGAAGCGGGCGCGGCGGTTGTTCTCGCTGATCCCCCACTCGCTCCCGATCCAGCCGCGCTGTTCCAGACGAAGGAGCGCGGGATAGATGGTGCCCTGGTTCAGCTCCAGGGAACCTTCGGCCACCTGTTCGATGCGGCGCGCGATGCCATAGCCGTGCAGCGTGCCCATGGCGTCAAGGGTCTTGAGGACCATGAGGTCCAGCGTGCCGTAGGGCACTTCCGATCGGGGCTCACTCCTGTTGTCCANNCAGACTGTATTTTTTCATTCAATTCCAAAGAATCGCTGATACAGAACGGCCTATCCGCGCACTTTCCATAGAATTACCAGTCGGACCCCGCTATATAATGGCTTGACCAATAGGAGCGTGAAAGTGAAGACTAGGCCCATCATCATCGTATTCAGTGCATTGCTGACGTTCGCCGCGGCGAGCATCTGGCTCCACAGACCATCGGCCGCCGCTACCCCATATGGCGGCCCTTTTTCCAACCAGCCGCTCGCGCTGAGCTGGGATGACTCCATGCTCGCGGTCTGCAACATCGATGTCGGCACCGTCAGCATCTTCCAGGTGGCCGGCGACAAGAACACCAAAGTCGCGGAAGTGAAGGTCGGCAACGAACCTGTGGGCGTGGCCTGGTCCCCGGACGCGACCAGTCTCTATGTAGCCAACCAGGCGGATGGTACCGTAGCGGTGGTTTCGCAGCTCAACGGCAGCTATCAGGTCACCGCCACCATCCCCGTGGGCACGGAACCGCATGGCATGGTCTTGAGCGCCAGCGGTAAGAAGCTCTACGTCACCAACACGCGCTCCAACAATGTCTCGGTCATCGACATCACGCTCAACTATGTCACCTCCGTGATTTCCAATGTCGGCCCGGAGCCGCGCGGTATCGCGATCACGCATGGGGCCGGCAGCACCGACAACAACCAGGTAGTGTATGTCACCGATTTCCTGGCGCTGCCCCAGGGCAGCCACCCGGATGGTTTTGACGATGCCAAGACAGGCTTCGTGACGGCCATCTCCGTAGCCACCGATACCGTGATCGGAACCATCAAGCTCGCAACCGTGGCGGACACCGGATTCAAGGCCGCGGGCGACGCGTTGAACCACATCGCGGCGCCGGCCACTCCCGTCACCACCGACTTCACCTTCACCACCGGCGCCTATCCCAATCAGTTGAACAACCTCGCGACCCACGGCAACTTCGCCTACCTGCCCAACACAGGCGCCTCTCCCAACGGGCCCGTGCGCTTTAACGTGAATACGCAGAGCCTCTTGAGCGTGATCGACGTCAGGACAAACAAAGACGCAGGCCAGACCATCAACATGCAGTCGGCCGTCGGTGCGCAGGCCAATCCCACCAAGCTGTTCATCACCCAGCCCTGGGCCATCGCCTTCAAGAACAACGCGGACACGGCCTACGTGGTGAGCCAAGCCAGCAACATCGTCGTGAAGCTCACGGTGGACGCCAACGGAAAAGCCACCGTGCAGAGCGACCCGACCGATACCACGCGCGTCTTTGAGATCCCCGTGGGCAAGGCCCCCCGCGGAATCGTAATCAACAGCACCGACACTCGCGCCTACGTGTTCAACTACATCTCGCGCGACGTTTCGGTGATCGACTTGACGCAAACTGCCGAAAAGGTGCTGGCGACCGTGGTCTCAACCGCGCAGCCGGTAGCCGGCACCCTGGCCGACAAGGTCCACGTCGGACGGGAGCTGTTCTTCACCTCCGTGGGAGTCTTCGATCCTCCCGCCGCGGGGCAGCCGGCCATCACCGGCAGGATGTCCAACAACGGCTGGGGATCGTGCGGAGCGTGCCATCCCAACGGACTGTCCGACAACGTGGTCTGGATCTTCGCCTCCGGTCCGCGCCGGACCGTGCCGCTGCATTCTACCTTCCTTGCTGGTGATGCGACCCAGCAGCGGGCGCTCAACTGGTCGGCGATCTTCGATGAGATCGCAGCTTTCGAAGGCAACATCCGCAATGTCTCGGGCGGCCTTGGCATCTTCGTGCAAGCCGACGGCATCACCCAGACAACCGCCTTCCCATCGTTTACTCTGGGTTCCGCCGGGCTCAAGCAGCTCACCGTCCGCAGCGTGGGCGGGTGGGATGCCATCACCGCATACATCCAGAACGGCATCCGGCCGCCGCTCTCACCGGCGATCAAGACCGACCCGGACATCGCCGCCGGACGCACGCTATTTACTCAGGCGAACTGCCAGAGCTGCCACGGCACAGGGCTGTGGACCACCAGCCGCGTGCGCTTCACACCGCCGCCCGACCCCAGCCTTGTCCAAAACACCGAGCTCATCGGCGAGTTGAGGCAGGTGGGCACGTTCGATAAGACCGCCCTCAATGAAGTGCGCGCCACCGCCGCAGCCCCTCTCGGCGCAGACGGCTTCAACCCGCCCTCGCTGCTCTCGATCTTCGCGTTCGCGCAGACCTTCTTCCATGGCGGCTCGTCCAATACGCTGGACGATGTGCTCACCAACGTGGCGCACCGCTCGGCCGGCACCGGGACCGACACCTTGACCTCCGCCACCGCGCGCGCCCAGTTGGTGAAGTTCCTGAATTCCATCGACGGGACAACAGCGCCCATCAATCCTCCCGGGTCGCAACTGAATGCCGGAGGGATCGTGAATGCAGCGAGCGGCGTTCTCGGCGCCAAGGGGGTCGCGCCGGGAAGCATTGCGGGCGTCTATGGGACCGGCCTTTCCCTGGTACTCCAGATCGCGGCGGCTGTGCCCCTGCCCAAGAGTATTGGGGGCGCTACGTTCAATGTAGGGCCTGCGGCGGCGGCGTTCTTCTATGCCGCGCCCACTCAGCTCAACGTGCAGATCCCCTGGGAGGCGCCGCTCGGCACGGTCACGGCGACCTCGACGGTCGGCGGCAGCACTTCCACCACCCAGGTGAGCGTGGTGCAGTATTCGCCCGGTATCTTCACGACCAACGCGGGCGGCAGCGGACAGGGAATCGTCGTGGGGACAATTACGAACCTCCTGGCAGCGCCTGTGGGTGCTTTCCCCGGTTCGCAGCCCGTGAGCCCCGGAGACATCATCACCATTTACTGCACGGGATTGGGACTCGTCGCCAACCAGCCGGCCACGGGCGCGGTGGCGGGAGCCAGTCCCCTGCCGCAGACCCCGGTCCAAGCCACCGCGACCATCGGCGGCCTGCCGGCGACCGTCGGCTATTCCGGCTTGACGCCGGGGGGAGTGGGACTCTACCAGGTGAATGCGACGGTCCCCTCCGGTGTGACGGCCGGCAATGCCGTCCCGCTGACCATCAGCATTGGCGGAGTGACTTCCAATTCAGTCACGCTGGCCGTGGCGGCTCCGGCTGGGCACGCACGTTAGCACGGGCACCCTTGAAAACCGTGGCACAGGCATTCTTGCCTGTGTTGGTTTTTCCTGCCCAGGAAACCAACACAAGGCAGGAATGCCTGTGCCACGCTGAAGGAACATTCCCGACGGCAACCGCGTATCAAGTTTCTTGAGGCGATGACCGGGTACCGCAGGAATTCTGCGACCCATTCGGAGCGCCCCTGGAGACAAGATGGATACCTTGCTGCAAGACATTCGCTTCGGCATCCGTATGGTTGCCAAATCACCGGGCTTCGCGGCGATTGCCATTCTCACCCTGGCGCTCGGCATCGGCGCCAATACCGCCCTCTTTTCCGTTGTGAATGGCGTCCTGCTCAATCCGCTTCCCTACCACCAACCCGAACGCCTGGTTGCCATCTACGCCAAGAGCAAGGAGTTCTCGCGCTCTTCCATCTCCTATCCGAACTTCCTGGATTGGGTGCGCACCCAGCGGTCGTTCTCCTCTATGGCCGCATTTCGCCAGGAGAATTACAACCTCACCGACATGGGCGAGCCCGAGCGCGTGAAAGCCGAAATGGTCTCCGCGGAATTCTTCTCTGTGCTCGGCGTGAACCCCATTGCCGGCCGCCTGCTTCGCCCCGAGGAAGACCATGTAGGCGCGCAGCCGGTGGCGCTCATCAGCGGCGGATTTTGGAAACGCAAATTCGACTCTTCTCCGGACGCGCTCGGGAAAACGCTGAGGCTCGACGGAGTGGGCTATACCGTAGTCGGCGTGATCCCAGCGGATTTTCGCTATCAAAGCGGCAATTTTCAGGAGAGCGACGTCTATGTGCCCATCGGCCAGTGGAACGATTCGACCTTTCGCGATCGGCGCGCGGCCATGGGCATGGACGCGGTAGGGCGGCTCAGGCCGGGAGTCACGATCGAGCAAGCCCAGGCAGACTTGGACAGCGTGGCGCAAGGTCTTGCCTCGACCTATCCGGCTGCCGACAAGGGCTCAGGAGTCGCACTCTTTTCGCTCAAACAGGATGTGGTTGGCAACATCCGGCCATTTCTGCTGGTGCTGCTGGCCGCGGTGGGATTTGTTCTCCTGATTGCTTGCGTGAACGTGGCTAATTTGCTTTTAGCGCGCTCCACCGGGCGCACTCGCGAATTCGCCATCCGCGCGGCGCTGGGGGCGGGCCAGGGACGTGTGGTTCGCCAGCTTCTCACCGAGAGCCTGGTGCTTTCCTGCACCGGGGGCGGTTTGGGCCTGCTGCTGGCCTCGTGGGGAACCCAGGCGGCCATTCGGCTGATGCCACAAGCCTTGCCTGGCGCGCAAACCGTCAGTATCGATTCCCGCGTTTTGCTCTTTACTCTGGCTGCTTCGGTGCTGTCGGGCATCTTCTTCGGACTTGCGCCGGCGGTGGGAATTTCCCGCGCGAGCCTGCAGGCAACGCTTCGAGAGGGTGGCCGCGGGTCGAGCGGCGCGCGTCACCGGCTGCAAGGCCTCTTCGTGGCCGGCGAAATGGCAATGGCGTTGGTGTTGCTGATCGGTGCGGGCTTGATGATCCGCAGCCTGGCCGGGCTCTGGAGCGTCAATCCCGGCTTCAATCCGCACAAGGTGGTCACGTTCGCTATTTCCTGTCCTATGACCGCGGGGACCACGACCGAAGCCATTCGCGCATCTATGCGTCAGCTCCAGGACACGGTGTCTGCCGTCCCCGGGGTCGAGGCGGCCTCCCTCAGCGCGGGCGCGCTACCCATGGGTGGCGATTCCGAGGTGCCGTTTTGGATTGAGGGCCAGCCCAAGCCCACGAGCGATTCGGACATGAAGAAGTCCCTGTTTTACGTCATCGAGCCGGATTATTTGAAGGCCATGGGGATAGCGCTCGAGCGCGGCCGATTCTTCTCGACCGCGGACAACGAGCATTCCCCGTTCGTCATCGTCATCGACGAAGAATTCGCCAGGCTACACTTCGCGGGGCAGAATCCCGTCGGCCAGCGCGTGAACCTCGCCATTATCAATAAGGTGGCGGAAATTGTGGGAGTCGCGGGACACGTCAAGCAATGGGGACTGGCTGAAGACGTCAACTCGCCTGTCCGGGCGCAGTTCTATATGCCGATTTCGCAGGTGCCCGACCAGTTCCTGCCTCTCCTCGCCCGGGGCGAGCTGTTCGTGGTGCGAACGCAAGGGTCGCCGGAAATCGAGATGGGCGCCATTCGCCAGGCGATCGGGAAAATCAGCGGCGAGATTGTGATCTACGACACCCAGACCATGGACAAGATCATCGGCGATTCGCTGGCCGCGCGGCGATTCTCGATGATCCTGCTCGGCATCTTCGCCGCGCTTGCACTGGTTCTCTCGTGCGTCGGCATCTATGGCGTGATTTCGTATCTGGCGGGGCAGCGCACGCATGAGATCGGCATACGGATGGCGCTCGGCGCCGAGCGGATTGACGTCCTGAAGTTGATTCTAGGTCATGGCGCGATGATGGCCCTGATTGGAGTTGCGGTGGGCATCGCCGCATCTCTCGCGCTGACTCATCTGATGGCCAAGCTGCTTTTCGGTGTGAGCGCCTATGACCCACTTACGTTTGCCGCCGTGACGTGCCTGTTAGTTTTGGTCGCCCTGGCAGCCTCCTACATCCCCGCGCGCCGAGCGATGCGAGTTGACCCAATGGTCGCTCTGAGAAACGAATAGCACACGGGTCTAATTCTCGGATGGTCTCTCCACCCGGTCGATGACCAAGATCGGTAGCGAGGCTTTCGCCGGTGCCTTGTCACCGGCCCCCTCTTTCCTGTACGCTGGCGACATGGCGGGCCAAAAGTCCCCAAGCGTCGAGGAACTGGTTCGGCTGCACAACATCGTCGATTCTCCTATCGCCGCATGGGACCTGGATAGCGGAATGATCTTGCGGGTCGAGGGGAGGCTGAGAATCGTGATTTCGGTCTCTTACGAAAACACAGAATCCGGCCCTGTGGTCGTCGTTGAGAGTTTAGCTGGGCTGAAGCGGTTCGCCAGCGATGCACAACTCGATGTATGGCCCGTCAACGGAGAACCATTCATCCTGGACTTGCCGCCTGAAGAACTCGGCGCGGGCATGCCACCTCCCGGTAGAGGTGGCTCCTCGCCGCCCGCTCATGACGCCGCTGGAATCGTGCCTGTCCGGCGTGGCCCGAAAAAGCTCAACTAAGCCAGGGGTGATCCATCGGGGATTACCATAGAGTGTGCGCACTTACTTCCATGTCGACATGGACGCCTTCTTCGTGTCGGTGGAAGAACTGTACGATCCCTCGCTGAAGGGCAAGCCCGTGGTCGTCGGCGGCCGCCCCAACGAGCGCGGCGTCGTCTCGGCGGCCTCCTACGCCGCCCGCAAGTTCGGCGTCCATTCGGCCCTGCCGCTCCGCACCGCCTACAAGCTGTGCCCCCAGGCGATCTTTGTCGACGGCCACCCGGAACGCTACCGCGAGTACTCGCACAAAGTCTACGAGGTGCTCCACGCCTTTTCGCCGCTGGTGGAGATGGCCTCCGTCGATGAAGCCTACCTCGATATGACGGGTACCGAGCGCCTCTATGGCCCGCCCTTGCGTGCCGCCCACCTCCTGCATGACCGGATGAAGGCCGCCACCCAACTCAACTGCTCCATTGGGATCGCCCAGTCGCGCCTGGTCGCCAAGATCAGCTCGGACCAAGCCAAGCCGAACGGCGTGCTGTGGGTCATCCCCGGGCAGGAGACCGCGTTTCTGGCGCCTCTGGATGTGCGTAAAGTGCCGGGCGTCGGCAAGGTGACGGAGCGGAACCTGCATGCGATCGGCATCCGCAAGGTGGGCGACCTGGCGCACCTGGACGAGGCTTTTCTCGAACAGCGCTTCGGCAAATGGGGAATGGCCCTGGCCGGAAAATCGCGCGGCCTGGACGCGGGCGGCTGGTTCGACACCGAAATCGGCGAGGATGAGGGCCCCAAGTCCATCAGCCACGAACATACCTTCATGGAGGACACCACCGACCTGGCGCTGATCGAATCCACCCTGTCCAGACTCTGCGAAATGGTGGGGCGCCGACTGCGCGAGCACAAGTTGAGCGCCCGAACGATTCAGCTCAAACTGCGGTATTCCGATTTTTCCACCATCACCCGCGCACATTCCGTGCCGCGTGCTACCCAGATCGATACCGAATTGTTCGAGGAGATACGCGAACTCTTCCGCGCCAACTGGAAAGCCGGCGCGGCCGTGCGCCTGCTCGGAGTGCATGCCTCCGGCTGGTCCGAGGGAGACGAGCAGTTGAGCCTGATCGGCGAAGAGCGGCACGAGCGCTGGAAGCAGACGATGGCCGCTGCCGACCGCATGCGCGACCGCTTTGGGGAATCGGCAATATCCCTGGCCGCCAGCATGCGCGGAAACTTCCGTGAGCGCACGCACGAAAACCCGGCGGGGCTTCCCGGGAAAAAGGGCTCCAAAGACTCCTCGGTCTGAATTTGGCCGATTCACAACGCCGTGGCTCGTGCTGGAAAACCCAACAGTGAGGGACCTCACTGGTTCTTTTGAGTCATTCATCAAATCTTTCGGCCAATGTCATTGTTCTTTAGCGCAACTCGATTTAAAATTGAGTAAAGCTTAATGATTAAGGAGCGCGCAACAATGAGATCCCGGATTCTCTATATTTCCGGGCATCGCGACGATGCCCGCAACCTTTCGCAAATGCTGCAGGGTCTCCCGGTGGTCCTGGACCATGTGGGAAGCCTGCACCACGCGCGCACCCGACTTCAGCAAGAGGACCACGACGTCATCCTGACGGAAGCCACTTTCCCAGACGGGTCCTGGATGGACGTGTTGCATCTTGCGCGCGAAAGTCCACGCGAACTCGAAGTGATCGTTACCGATCCGCACGCGGATGCCCGGCTTTGGGCCGAAGCCCTCAACCTAGGGGTGTATGACCTGCTGGCGCAACCGTTCTATCGGCCCGAGGTCCGCCGCATCTTGTATAACGCCTGTTGCCGTCCCGCATACGAACCCTACCAACTGGCCGCCACCGGGTAACACGGGCATTCTCGCCTGTGTTGCTTTGTCTTTGTTTTCAGGGGCCGCTCCAGTCTAGCCGGCCGTTATCCCCGCCGCCGCGGACGGCCCAGGTATCCCCTTTTCACGATTTGCACGAACGCCGCCGCCAATAAAATCGACGTGGCCAGGGTTCCGCCCACCAGATACTGCAGGGGTGAGTGCGATCCGGAGAACGCCCACAAGGTCAGAATCGCCAATACCGCTGTGGCCGTAGCTACGGCCACAAGGAATCTGGCGCGGCGTTTCATCTCCGGTGTCAAGCTTCTATTTTATCCTGAGAAGAGTGCCCTTTAGCGCCATGACGAAGATGTGCCTTGCGGTCGCGCTGGCAGTCGCCTTATCCGGTTGCCGGCACGGTCCCCCACGTGCGCCTGCCATCGGTGAGGCATATGTCGGGCCGGGCACCCTCCAGATCCGAAGCGACATTCCCCCGCAGTCCTCCACGGTCGCGACGGTCAAGCACGGTGACCGCCTGGAGATCCTCCACAGGCGCCGCCGGTTCATGTTCGTACGCACGCCGTCCGGCGCCGAGGGCTGGACCGATGAAGGGCAATTGCTGGCAGCCGAGGATATGGCGTACCTGCGCGACCTCGCCGCCCGTGCCGCGAAGATGCCCGTACAGGGCCAGGGAACCACCTATGCGGAATTGAACGTCCACACCCAGCCCTCGAAATCCGCGCCCAGCTTTTTTCAGATCAAGGAGAAAGAGAAGGTGGACGTGTTGATGCACGTGGTCACCCCGCGCGTCGACTTACCGCGGAAGCCCCTGCTCCCTCCGCCTGCGAAAAAGCCCAAGGCTCCTCCCAAAAAGACGGAAGCAAAACAGCCCAAGTACCCTCCGCCGCCGATGCCCAAGCCGCCCGGCCTGCCGCCAAACTGGGAGGAGCTTTCCAAGACGCCGAAACCCGACGACGACGAACCCCCGCCCGCGGAGGAGCCCGACGACAAGCCGCCGGCTCCCAGCGACGAGTGGAGCCTGGTGCGCAACCGTGAGGGCCAGTCCGGGTGGATCCTGACGCGCCGCCTGGTGATGGCGATTCCCGATGAGGTGGCCCAGTATGCGGAAGGCCGCCACATCGTGTCCTATTTTGCGCTCGGACAGTTGCGGGACGGCGATACCAACAAGCCGACCTGGCTGTGGACCACGATCGGTAACGGCACCGCGCCCTACGATTTCGACAGTTTCCGCGTCTTCACCTGGAGTCTCCGGCGCCACCGTTACGAGACCGCGCACATCGAGCGCAATCTTCACGGGTACGCGCCGGTGCTGCTCAAGGATGTAGAGTTTTCCGCGGCGGGCAAGTCCGGGGCCGAACCTACCAAAGGCAAGTACCCAGGCTTTTCGGTCTGCGTGGAGAACCGCGATGGCGAGCGCGTCCGCCGCGAGTTTGTGCTGCTCACCAATGTCGTGCGGTACGCCGGCGAGCAGCCTTGCGAGGCCCCCGCGCCGATGGAGACCCTGAAACTCCCGTCGGCTCTAAAGACCACGCCCGAGCCGCCGCCCCCACCCGCTACGTCGTCATTCCAGCGTTTGAAGCAGCGCGTGCGCGGCTGGTTCGGGAAGTAAGTGCCGCTGGCGGTCCCCGCCTGCGCCATGTCCGGGCTCTGCACAAAAGACCGGCCAGATCCCCTCTCCTCGCGGGAGCCCATGCGATAATTCGATCAAGGCCCGACGTGGAAGTCTTCGTCAATACTTTTTTCGAGAAACGCGTGGAACATCTCTTTGAACTGGCAGAACGCGTGGAGAAAGCCTTTTCTTCCGCGGGACTCGAGTACCGCGTAGTCGGTGGATTGGCGACCTATCTCTATGTGGAAGAGGTAGAGCCGGATGCCGGGCGCTTGACCAAAGACATCGACATCGCGGTCCGCCGCGAGGATCTGCGGAAGATCGCCGAGGTCGTCGAACCCTTCGGGCTGCAATACCGCCACGTGGCCGGAGTCGATATGCTCGTCCAGGCCGGCGCGCCGTCGGCCCGCAGAGCCGTGCACATGATTTTCACGGGCGAGAAGGTGCGGCCGGAATACCTGGAGGCAACTCCGGAACTGGGGGCCTGCCGAACCATTCGGGAGGTTCGGCTCATTCCTCTGGCCGATTTGGTCCGCATGAAGCTGACCAGCTTTCGCGCCAAGGACGAAGCGCATCTGAAGGACCTCGATGAAGCGGGCCTCATCACGCCGGAGATCGAAGCCGGGCTCTCTCTGCCCCTGTATGAACGACTGGTGCAGACTCGCGCTCGTTAGTTTCCGGGCAGGGAGCACGCGAACTAGCGGTGTTCCTATCCAACCGGCAGGACATCCACTTCCACCTGCAGCTTGTGCCTTGCCCCGCCCAGGAGAACTCCGTATATGGGACTCACGTCGCTGTAGTCGCGACCCCAGGCCACCGTGATGTGACCGTCCGAGGGCACGCAATTGTTCGTGGGATCGAAATCCACCCATCCGATCCCCGGGCACCAGGCCGAGCACCAGGCGTGCGAGGCATCGGCGCCCACCAGACGCGGGCGGCCAGGCGGCGGCATGGTCCTCAGATAGCCACTGACATAGCGCGCCGGGAGGCCGAGAGATCGCAGGCATCCGATCTGGAGATGCGCGAAGTCCTGGCACACGCCCCGGCGTTTTTCGAAAAAGGTCTCGACTGAGGTGGCCACTTCGGTAGCACTCTTGTCAAAGCGGAAATCCTGGTGGATTCTGCCCGTGAGATCCAGAACCGCTGCCAGCAGCGGACGTCCTTCGGGAAACGACTCGCGCGCATAATCGGCCAGTTCCGGCCTGAACCCCGCGCGCTGGCTATCGAAAATGAACTGCCAGGCGTTCAGGCCATCCTCGCTGCAGTTGCCGGCCAGCGACTCCCGCACCGTCTCCCAGGGAGGAGATCCGGAGACATCCGGCGGATCGGTGGCTTTCACTTCCAGGTCGCTCGTGGCCTCCACCATGAGACTTTCATGCGCCTCTTGTAACGTGAAGAAGGTCAGGGTATTGCCGAAATAGTCTAGGTGCGCGGAGGTGGAGGGCGGCGCAGGCAGGATGGACACCTGGCTGCCGCGGCACGTCTGTCCCGGAAGATTGCGCGGAGTCAGTCGCGCCACGTGATGCGAGACGGAGACCGGGTCCCGATAGTAGTAAGTGGTCCTATGACGGACGTGATAGATCACGTGGACCGCTCCATTTCCGCGTGACTGAAATAAACATGGGTGATGGCATCCGACAAAGCGGGCAGCGCCGCGCCCGTCCCCGCGAGCTCGTGGTCCAACTGCTCGCGGAAGTTACTCGCGTCCGGCTGGCAGAGTATACCGACGTCCGCGCTCAGTAGACTCGAGGCCGCTTCTTCCAGGCGTCTCTGTTTGAAAAGCGGCCATCCAGTCCCCGAAGGCCGGTCGGACAAGTATCGGCAATGCTCAAAGAGATCCTGTAATTGGAAGGCCAGGGAGCGCGGATTGGCCTCGTCGCTCATTAGCAGATCGAGCACCGGCGCGGCCTGCAACTCGGTGAAGTAGCGGGACCGGTAGGTCATGGAACTGTCCGCGACCTCCAGCAACATCTCGAGCGTTGGCCAGGTGCGCGGGCTCAGCGGCACGATAATGGCCCGGAAAAGACGCACCAGTTGGATGGAGCGCTCGATGCGTCTTCCGACTCCCAGAAAATGCCATCCGGGCCCGCGGGTGATATTCTCCATTTCGATCCCGCGAAGCGCAGCGAGTCTCCCGATATTACGATTCAGCAGGGCTAGCGCTTCTCCCGTAGTCGCATAGCCCCAGGCGGAGTTGTGTGAAGCGCTGAACTTGTTCACGACGCGAAGCGTGTCGCTCGAAAGGCTGTTCCGGACATTGGCGGCCGCCTGCGCGGCGCGGCTCAAAACTGCGTTCAGGCTGTCGGCTCGCTGTTCTTCGAAAATCAGAGAGAGGATTTCCTGCTCCAGATCCCGCCATGGGTCCGGATGCCCTTCGGGCTCCTCCTCCGATAGCCGGGAGTGAGGCGACGCCAGGCATTCGTACAACTTCATCAGGGAATCCCACTCCGACGTGCCGGACGCCCCAAACTCACCGGTGAGACGGACCAGGATGCAGCGGAGAACCCGGGCGAGGTGCTCGGCGCGTTCGGCGTAACGGCCCAGCCAGAAGAGGTGGTCGGCGGCGCGGCTGGGCAGGTCGCTACGCTCCCCGCGATTCAGCTCCAGCGGCTGGCCGCGGGGAGGTTGCAGCGTGAACAGATCCACCGGTCCGTCCGAAAGCACCCAGGTATCCTTGCTGCCGCCGCCGCGCTGCATGGAAACCACCGCCGTATCGGGCGAGGGAGACACGCGTGCGAGGCCGCCGGGCATCGCCACCCACGAGTCTCCCGACGCGGCCAGAAACACGCGGAGAACTACACGGCGGGGAGTCAGGCTATTTTGCGACCAGACCGGGACCATGGAGAGGTGCACCCGTTCCTGGCCGGCGAATTTGTGGGGCTGTTCCCGCAGCCGCGCGACTAATCGCGACCGCTCTTCGCCGGAGAGCTTCCCGCCGAAAACCGGCTCCATGCCCTGCGAGGAAAAGGCCGGCTTGATCACCAGGAAATCCAAGTTGTCGAGCACGTACCGAAGCGGCTGCGCCTGGCCGCACCACCAGGTGGCCACCGAAGGGAGCTTCAGCCGCTCNNGCGCAGTTCGATCGGGTCGCAGAAACTATCGTCCACGCGCCGCAGGATCACATCCACCGGCTTGAGACCGTCGAGTGTCTGGAGGAATACGCGGCTCTCGCGGACCGTCAGGTCGGCCCCCTGAACCAGCGTGAAACCGAGATAGCGGGCCAGGTAAGAGTGCTCGAAGTAAGTCTCGTTGAACGGTCCCGGCGTGAGCAGCACCACCCGCGGATTGTCGCGTCGCGAGGGCGACAGGTTCAGCAGCGTGTTGCGAAACGTGTGGAAAAAGGACGCCAGCCGTTCGACCTGGAACTCGCGGAAGAGGTCCGGAAAAGTCTCCGCCAGGACCATGCGATTCTCCAGCGCATATCCCGCGCCCGAGGGCGCCTGGGTACGGTCCGAGAGCACCCACCATTGGCCATCGGGCGATCGTGCCACGTCGACTGCAAGCAAATGCAGGTAAGGATGAATCGCCTTCGGCATGCCGTGGCACGGCCGCCAGAAGCCCGGATTGGCGAACACCAGCGCCGGTGGGAGCAGACCGCCGCGGAGCAGTTGTTGGGGGCCGTAAAGGTCCGCCAGGATGTGGTTCAGCAGGTGGGCGCGCTGTACCAGGCCCGCCTCCAGTTCCTTCCATTCCGACGGCGGAATCAGGAGAGGGATGGAATCCAGGTTCCACGGGCGGTCCATTCCGAGCGGATCGCCGTAGACGTTGTAAGTGACACCGTTTTCGCGGATTCGCTGCCGCGCAGTCTTCCAGCGGCGGGCCAGTTCTTCGACGCCCAGGGCGGACATCGAACCGATGAACCGGTCCCAATGCGGACGAAGAACGCCGGGCTTGCCAGACATCTCGTCATAGACGCCGTCCGTCTGGCGATAACCGGCGCACAGGAGGGGCCTTTCGAGAATGTCTCCGGCAATGCTCATACGGGACCTTAGCCAGGGAGGCTGCGGCCCCCTCCTTCATCGCTTACGCCGCAAATCTAACGTCAGCGGAAACTCGGGATTGTGCTCCTCCGGTGGCACAACTATCATACCGGGCGTGTGGCCGGTATCTTGAAACCGGGCCAGACGGCGGCTCTCCGCCTCCTGGGCGTTGACGGGAAACTGCTCATTGGCCCGTCCGCCCGGATGCGTCACATGATAGGTCGAGCCCCCGACCGACCGCCCAGACCAAGTGTCCACAATATCAAACACCAGGGGACTGTGCACCGGAATATTGGGATGGAGGCACGAGGGCGGCTGCCACGCGCGATACCGCACCCCGGCCACAAACTCGCCGCTCTCGCCGGTGGGGTGGAGCGGCACCCGGCGGCCGTTGCACGCCACCACGAAGCGGTCGCCGGTCATTCCCGACACCTTCACCTGCAGCCGCTCGACGGATGAATCCACGTTGCGGACGGTCCCGGTCCCCGAGGCCTCTTCGCCCAGCACATGCCATGGTTCCAGCGCGTGCCGCAGCTCCAGCCGCATGCTGTGCACGTTCACCGAACCGACCTGCGGAAATCGAAACTCGAAGTGCGGGGCGAACCACTCGGTCTGAAACCCATACCCGGCTTCCCGCAGGTCCGCCACTACGGCGTCCCAATCGAGTTGCACGAAGTGCGGCAGCATGAAGCGGTCGTGCAGCATGGTTCCCCACCACACCAGCTTCTGGCGGTAGGGACGGTCCCAGAAACGCGCCGTCAGCGCCCGCACCAGCAATTGCTGGGTGAGACTCATCTGCGCGTGCGGAGGCATTTCGAAAGCGCGCAATTCCACCAGGCCGAGCCGCGATCCGCTGGCGTCGGGTGAGTAGAGTTTGTCGATGCAGAACTCGGCGCGATGCGTGTTGCCTGCCAGATCGGTCAGAAGGTGCCGGAAGACGCGATCCGCCAGCCACAGCGGGCTCGCGGGAGCCCCCTTGTCGGGGATCTGGTCGAAGGCGATCTCCAGTTCGTAGATGGAATCCGTGCGCGCCTCATCCACGCGGGGATGCTGGCTGGTGGGACCGATAAACAACCCTGAGAGCAGATACGAGAGAGACGGGTGATTGTGCCAGTAACCGAGCAGGCTTCGCAGCAGATCGGGGCGCCGCAAGAAGGGGCTGTCCTCCGCGGTTGGGCCGCCGATCACTACGTGATTGCCGCCTCCAGTGCCGGAGTGTTGTCCGTCGAGCATGAATTTCTCCGTGCCCAAGCGGCTCTGGCGCGCAAGTTCGTAGAGCGCGGTCGTGTTGGCCGTAAGCTCATCCCAGGATGCCGCCGGATGGATGTTGACTTCGATGACACCGGGATCCGGAGTCACTTTCAGCACGGCGATCCGTGGATCCGAAGGAGGCGCGTAACCCTCCAGCATCACCGGCATCTTGAGATATGCCGCGGTATCTTCGATGGCGGCCACCAGATCGAGATAGTCCGCCAGGTGCTCCACCGGCGGCATGAACACGAACAGCTTGCCCTGGCGCGGTTCGATGCAGATGGCGGGCCGCGTGATCCAGGCCGCCGATTCGCCCTTCTTCGGCGGTTCGGCCTTGTCCGCGTCCGGCACCGGATCGTCCACGCAATTCCCCGCTTCGTTAGCAGGCGCATCGAAGAGGTAGGGCTTGCGCTCCGGCCGGTCCGGCAGGCGTGTTCGCCTGGCAAAAGGATCGGTGTCGTAAGAGTAATAAACGTCTTCCGGCTTGGTCCACGGAAGCGATTCGAGCGGCAAACGATATCCCAGGGACGAATCGCCCGGGATCAGGAACATCTGTTTCGATGCGAGAAACCAAGGCTGGCTCGTCCATCGCGCCGTGCCCGACCGGGTCGGGATGCGCCGCAGCGGAAGGACGTAGCCCACCGGCTGGTTTAGGCCCTGTTCGAAAATGCGCGACAGGCGGGCGCGCTCGATCGGATCCGCAAGCTTAGGATCGAGCGGATCGACGTTGACCGGCAGCTTGCGCTCTTTCCACAGATAGTAGAAGACGTCCTCATAGGCAGCGATCGTGAAAGAGCTGTCTACCTGGAGACGGCGCGTAAGGGCTTCCAGAAACTGCCCCGCATGCTCCGCCGTGTACCCGTAGTCCTTGCCGTCCTCGGCGATGAGGCTGGCGTCCTCCCAGATGGGAACCCCATCCTTGCGCCAGTGGCAACCGAATGCCCATCGCGGCAGCGGCTCGCCGGGGTACCACTTCCCTTGTCCGAAATGCAGCAGGCCGTTGGGCCCAAAGCGCCGGCGCAGCCTGCCCAACAGATCCACGGCGCTCTGGCGTTTCGCCGGCCCCAGCGCGGCGGTGCTCCATTCGGGTCCATCGGGGTCGTCGAGAGAAACGAAAGTCGGCTCCCCGCCCATGGTGAGCCGCACGTCTCCGGTGCGCAGGTCGGCATCCACCCGATGGCCGAGTTCTTCGATGGCTTGCCACTGCTTGCCGGTATACGGCTTGGTGACGCGAGGGGATTCGTAAATCCGCTCGACCGTCATTTCGTGACTGAACTCAGTATTGCAAGGGCCAAGCACGCCGGAGATGGGCGCGGCGCTGCTGGCGTCCGGCGTGCAGGCGAGCGGGATGTGTCCCTCGCCCGCCAGCAGCCCGGACGTGGGATCGAATCCGATCCATCCCGCGCCCGGAAGATACGCTTCGGCCCACGCATGCAGGTCCGTAAAATCGGCGGTGGGGCCGGCCGGCCCTTCGAGTGGCTTCACGTCCGCCACAAGCTGAATCAGATAGCCCGAAACAAAGCGTGCGGCGAATCCCAGGTGGCGCAGGATCTGGACCAGCAGCCAGGCCGAATCGCGGCAGGAGCCCGTCCGCAGAGTGAGGGTCTCCTCGCAACTCTGCACGCCCGGCTCCATGCGGATGACGTAGCCGATTTCCTTCTGCACCATTTGATTGAGTTCGACCAGGAAATCCATCGTGCGGACGCTCGCGCGCGGCACTTGGGCGAGAAAGGCGGAAAGCATCGGCCCGGCCTGCTCGGTTAAAAGAAAGGGACTCAACTCGTGGGCGGCCGAAGGGTCGTAGGAAATAGGATATTGCTCCGCCGAGGGCTCCAGGAAAAAGTCAAACGGATTGTAGACCGCCATTTCGGCCACCAGATCGACCTCCACGAATAGCTCCGTGGTGGGCTCCGGGAAGACCAGCCGCGCCAGATAGTTGCTTTGGGGGTCCTGTTGCCAGTTGATGAAATGGTCCTTCGGCAGAACCTTCAACGAGTATGCGAGGATTGGCGTGCGGCAGTGCGGGGCGGGGCGCAGCCGGATTACCTGGGGTCCGAGAGCTACCCGCCGGTCATACCGGTAGCGGGTCCGATGGTGAAGGGCAACGTGAATGGCCATGGGATCTGGTATGCCGGCCGGCTATCGGTGGAAGTTGCTGTGTGCCACTTCTCGGCCTGCTGATCGTCCTCCGGAAAGCCGGACCACTGTTCGTCCGCGCGGCAAACTCTTGGTCGGGAGGCAAGCACCGCCCACGATGTCGTCTGCAACCGGAAACCGTTCGACAGGGAATAGACCGGCGGGGGAAACTAAAGCACGAGTATACCACTACGTGGCGTCAGGTTCGCTCGGCTGTTCACCATCAACGCGAATGTATGAATCCTCCCGGTCCTGCGCGCCGGACAATCGAAATCGAAAGGCTTTCCGAGCCGGCTTTCGCTAAACTAAAAGGGCAATACTCCGAGGTGGAGAGCGATCCAACCTGCCACGCCTGCCGGCGTTCGCGCCCACCCGAAAACCACAGGGAATAAATGCGGATTCGTCTTGGATATGATATTCAGTTCCAAATGCCTGTTGCGGTGCCCGTCGTTGCACTGCTCAACGTACATCCATCGCGTGTGGATGACCTCCTTGCTCCCGATCGCCTGAGGATCGAGCCGGAGGTGGAATTGGAGCAATACACCGACACTTTCGGGAACCTGTGCTGCCGGTTCACCGCGCCCGCGGGTTGGATTCGGCTCTGGAATTCGACGATCATCGAAGACTCCGGGAATGTGGACGCGAGCGATTTTTCCGCCCGCGAAATTCCGGTAGCGGATCTGCCGCCGGAAACACTTCGGTTCCTGTTGAGCAGCCGCTATTGCGAGGTAGATCTGCTGTCTAACATCGCAACCCAGGTGTTCGGAGGCATCCCGCCAGGCTGGCAGCGGGTTCAGGCCATCTGCGACTGGGTACACAACCACGTCACTTTTGGCTATCACTTTGCCAGCCCGACCAAAACCGCGATGGATGTGTACCGGGACCGAACGGGTGTGTGCCGCGACTTCCAGCACCTCGCGATTACGTTCTGCCGCGCGTTGAACATTCCGGCGCGCTACGCCGCTGGATATCTCGGAGACATCGGCGTTCCGCTCACCGACGCCCCTATGGACTTCAGCGCCTGGTTCGAGGTGTTCCTGGAAGGCCGCTGGTGGGCTTTCGATGCCAGGAATAATGAGCCCCGCATCGGCCGCGTGCTGATGGCCACGGGCCGTGACGCCACTGACGTCGCCATCACCACGTCTTTCGGCGTCGCGAACCTGGTTCATTTCGAGGTCACTACCGATGAAGTGATCGTGCTCCCGCAAGAAGTCCGTGCGGAGACCCATTTGCTGCATCGTAGCGTTGCGTGACGTGGCGCGGACCCCCTGGTCCGCGCGGGNNGTCATCTACGCTGCAAGGGAAAGGCATACCGTTGCTCTTAGCGGCGCTTTGGAGCGCTCCCACACGCGTCGAGACGAGTCTCGACGCGGCAGACACGAGTGTCCGCGCCACGTTAGAACGTTAGTGCCTCAGCGAAACGCCGGGCCCAACGGACCTGCCCCGCCGTGTCGGCCACTTCATCCTGGCGGAACTCGACCTGGAGGTATTGCAAATTTCGCCGCATGGCATGAAACGCAGTGCTGTAATCCACGGCTGGATCCAGGTCGTAAGGTTGATTGTCCCCAACTGTCACGTCGCCTGGACGCCGCAGCGCCTCGAGCACCGGGTCCACTAAGGTGCGGTCGTGGTGGCTGGACAGAGCGATCTGCCAGGGGCGGGCTTTTCCCGCGAGACACGCGGTCATGGAATGAATGGAGAGCGCGATCGAAGTAAGTCTCCGGGCCTCCCGGTCCGCGATCAGCGCTTCAATCGCCCCATGGTAAGGCATAAACCACCGTTCGATTCGCAACTGCCTGGCGGCCTCACTGAGATCCCGGTTCCCCGGGACCACGGTGCAATCGCTCACTTCGGGAATCAGGTCGCGGGCGTGGAGTTGACGATTACAGTCGATCACCAGCCGCGACGTGCCGCAGAGTACGGCAGGAGCATCGAAGATACCGGACAACTCGCTGGCGACTCCGGCAGCCCCAATATCCCAGGCGATATGGCGTTGCAGTTCAGATGCCGGCAAGCCCAGATCCCCCAGCTCCGCGGGAACTCGATTACTGGCGTGATCGCAGAAGATCAGGTACCGGCCTGTTGCCTGAGGGCGAAGGACCCGGTAAGCGTCAGGATCGCCAGGTGTCGCAACAGGCAAAGTCATTGTTCGTCCTGCCGCACCGACACGGCAACGTCCATGCCGAGAAAGGCAGAAGCCGCACCGGCATAGGTTCCCCACAAGGGCAGGACTTGCCTTTGATCCCACGCCACGGCAACCCGGATCAGATTGCGGTTTCCGACGATACTGTTCGTCGGGTCGAAATCGATCCAGCCGGCGCCAGGCAGGTACGCCTGCATCCAGGCGTGNNACGGCAAAGTCCCGGCAGCTTCCCGAACGGCTCTGCAGCGTTTCGCTGGGGCGCTGCACGCCCTTCTGCGTCCGCCGTGTGTACCGGAAGTCCTGCCGGATGCGATGCGTCATGGACCGCAGTAGACTCATGGTTCCGGTGACCCCGGATGGATCCAGGAATTGACTTACCCAAGCGCCCAGACTGTCGCTTGGGTGCTGGTTCACCAGGGCGCGCGCCAGGTTGGGCAGGTCCTCATCCGAATAACGGAAGGGATAGGTCTTCGCGTACTCTTCCAGCGGATATTCGGGCGGTGTGTTCTCGAGATGCTCCAGCGTCATGCTGCTGTCGAAACGCAGTTCCTGAGTTGAGCCATCGAAGGTCGCGACGGCCACGGAGTTATCGAAGGCATCGTGGAGCCAACGAAGACCGGTGGGCCGGGGTGTGATGTCCAGGCTCAGTTTCAGGAGCCGGAGGTCGTGACTTTCCCTCGGCCTGAACAGCATCCGGTGCTCGCCAAGTTCCACGGGCTCGGAATATCGATAGACCGTCACATGGCGGACGGTGACGAGTGACATAGCTTAACGTTCGCTCCTTTGTCTCATGCGACTGGGCCGTTCGATTCTGTGACTTCGTCTGTCCACACCTTGAAGCTCTCCAGGGTGTTGGGGCCGAAGGTGGTCGCGATCGCGACGTCCGATGCGTCGCGGCCGCGCGCCAGCAGAACCCGTCCGATCCGCGGCACGTTGTTACGGGCGTCGAAGGTGTACCAGCCGCCCCCGAGATAGACTTCAAACCACGCGGCAAAATCCCCGACGCCGTAGGGTGGCGGCGTCCCCATATCGCCCAGATAACCTGTGCAATAGCGCGCCGGAATATTCAGGCAGCGGCAAAATGCGATGGCCAGGTGCGCGTAGTCGCGGCAGACTCCGATGCCCTCGTTCCACGCCCCCCAAGCCGTGCGGGTGGCGCGCGCCTGCTGGTAGTCGAACGCGATCCGGTTGTGCACATAATCGCAGACCGCCTGCACGCGCGCCCACCCCGGCTGCGACTGCCCGAACAGGTCCCAAGCCACCTGGGACAGCAGATCCGTCTCGCAATACCGGCTGCCCAGCAGGAAGACCAGAGTCTCCTCTGGCAGTTCTTCCACCGCGTGCTGGCGGGCCTCCGGAACCACCCGGTCCGGCAGGCCGGTATCGCGGATCAGCGCATCGGTCTTGATTAGCACGTGCCCGCGGGGCGCCACGATCCGGCTGCACCAGTTGCCGAAGCCGTCGCGATACCCTCCGATCGCGACTGGCGGCACGGTGGTCAGAAAATCCGGAATGATGATGTCCGAGGCCCGCGAATAATGGATAGTCACTAACAGTATCATCGGCGTCTGTTGGTGAAAACTGTAGTCTAGTTCGTAGCCAAGCCGGATCTGCATGCAGTTTTCCCCCGCCCGGAACATGATCGCCCAGGCCTGTTTCGTGGACTCTGCTTAGATGGTAGCGAAATTCCGGCAGCCCGGCGGAGGCTTGTCGCATGGTTTTCACGTCGGAATCCCCGATACAGGAGCACCCCGCAGCCGTGGGTCCTTACGCACATTTCGGAATGGTCGCGATTCATCCTGCGATCTTATAGATTCTGCGTTAGTTATCTGGCAATCCACTGAAAACTCGCCAGGCGTCGGCCAGATTTCATGGAACCCTTTGCGCACGCTGTACTGTCCAACCGAATGGGGGAAATCCCCGAGGCGACTAAACTGTATGCTTATGTCTTACCCAACGCGGATCGTGAATCCGCTGATATCCCTGGTAGTTTTTCAGGTCTTAGCTGTTGGTTCCCTGTTTTCCCAAACACTGCCCGTTTCCGGCCGGTGTGCGGTTACGAGCGTGCCCGCCCAGGTACGCGCCGAAGGCCTCACCGAACGGATCGGCGACATCATTCTGCAATGTTCCGGCTCCAACCCCGGAGCGGTGTTGTCGGGCAATCTATCGGTCATCCTCCCGGTCAGCGTCACCAACCGCGTGGATCCCATCTCCACTAATCTAACCCACGATGCGATACTCTCCGTGGATTTCGGCAGCGGGTATGTGCCCACCGGAATTGCCGGACAGATCTCCAATCAAATCATTGCTTTCAATGGCCTCAGCGTCACCGTGCCGTCCTCCGGCAACTTCTCCATCAAAGCATCCAATATCCGCGCCGCGGTCTTCGAGTCCGGACTGGTTCAGCCGCATCCTATTCAGGCGGAGATCGCATTCAGTTCGACCGCCTCGATTCAGATCGACCAGTCCCAACTGGTGGTGGCATACGCCCAGACCGGGTTGTTCGCCACCTTATACGAAAACGGCATCACGTGCACGGGATCGTCGCTGCCTTCATCCGTGAACGTGCCCAACCTGTTTGCAGCGGGAACCGCGTTCGCTTCCACCCGTATCACCGAGGGTTTCGGCGGCGCGTTTCAGCCGCGTTCGACGGGCGATGACAATGGCACGCGCTTCCTGATTAAGTACTCCGGCTTCCCTGCCAACACGCAACTTTACCTGCCCGATGCAGTGGCCGGTTCCGACGCCCTCACACCCTCCGCAGCCGGCGACCTGGGCTACTCCCAACGGATCGGCCAGTACGTTCCCGGCAGTAACACCCTGGTTTTGGCGCGAGTTCTGGGCGCGGACTCCACCGGCACGGGGGGCAGCCCCCTTCCACTACCTGGGAATGGAGGCTCCGGCCCGCTCGCCCTCACTTCCGCGAGCGCGGTCCCGCTGAGCGGCGGCTCCGGCTACGCAGTCTACGAAGTGATCGACAGTAGTCCGACCGGGCTCGAATCCGCGCAGTTTCCCACTTTCTTCGGCATCTCGAACGTCACCTCGCCGGCTGTGGCCCAGGAGAGCATCTCCTTCGCTCCGGTCTCGACCGCGCTGACGGCATCCCCCACCGCTCCCATTCCCCGGTTCGCCGGTTTGATTCCTCCCTCCGACTGCAGCATAGTCGGGGATTGCGGGGCAGCTTATTTCCCGCAATTATCGGTGACCGGGGTTTCGACGATCCAACTGACAGCCGTCTCCGGCGGCGCGCAGACCGGCGCGGCCGGGTACATCCCCATCGCCAATTTGGGGGGCGGTCTCCTGAACTGGAGCGCTACTGTAAATTACCAGCAAGGGTCCGGATGGCTGCACCTGGATAACATAGCCGGAGTGAATTACAGCAGCATCATTGTCACTGCCAGCGGACAAGGGCTGGCCGCCGGCGTCTATCAGGCCAATATCGTCATTAACGCCGGGCCGGCCGGCAGTGCCACCATCCCCGTGACCCTGACGGTGACTCCCGCTCCCCCGCCCGTTTCGACGGTAACGGTGAGTAAGGTGGTGAATGCCGCGACCTTCGACGCGACCCCGCTGGTGGTGGGCTCCCTGGGAACTCTGATGGGGACCCATCTCTCGGGGAAGAGTGTGTCCGTGACGTTCGACGGCATGCCCGCGAACCTGCTCTACACTTCGGATACCCAGATCAACTTTCAGGTTCCGGATCTCGGCCCCAAGACCTCCACCAGCCTGGTGGTCACCGTGGATGGAACCAGCAGTGCCGCGACCACGGTGCTGCTGTCTCCGGCCTGGCCGTCCGTCTTCAGTAACGGCATCCTGAACCAGGACAATAGCGTGAACGTGGCCGCCAACGGGGCAAAGGCCGGGAGCATCCTCCAGATCTTCGCGACCGGCATTCCCTTGAACGCCACTGTTTCGGTACAAATCGCCGATCGGAAGAATCTCATCCCGCTTTACGCCGGCCAGGCTCCCACCGTACCCGGTGTTCAGCAGGTCAACGTGGCGGTGCCCAGCGACCTGACTACGTCCACCACCCAAATCGTCATTTGCGCCGCCGTCGGTGGGCAGCAGTATTGCTCCTCCGGCTCGCCGCTCGTCATTCAGTAAGTGAGTTGCTCCGGGGCACAAGGACCGCATCGGTAAGCGGTCCGCGTGCCTCGTGCGTACTCCCGCCTGCCGGACTCAACCTGCTATATTGAGCAATGAGTACGCCATCCGCGCCTCGTTTTCGAATCTTCGCATAAGGAAATCATGTCTCAACGACCCGGCCGAAGAGCCTACTTCCTGATCACCCTCTTCGCCCTGCTGCTGGTCCTGTTTCCGTTCCTTTTCTGGTATCTCACCTGGTTTGGCCGTAAACTCTCGGACGCCCAGATCGACCAGTACCTCGCGGACCAGTCCAGCCCCCGCCATGCCCAGCATGCGCTGGTTCAAATCGGAGAGCGCATCTCCGCGCATCGCGACGCCTCCCGCTGGTACCCCGCTATCATCCAGCAATCCTCCAGCCCAAGCCT
>PMTT01000903.1 GCA_003167275.1 Bryobacterales bacterium
CGCGCGCTGAGCTGCCGCGGTCCGGGGACCTCCTGCGCGTCCACCACGCTCTGCACTTCCTTCATCAGGCGCTGGCGGTACTGCTCCAGCGATTGGTAGCTGCATTTCACGACCGAACCAGAGTCCGATCCGATGCGCGAGAGCGAGGCGCCGGCTTCCACGATCCAGGAAGTGTAAGCGCCGCCCTTCTTTCCCGCGGAGAATTGCTCGGCGATGCTCGGTGCGCGGCCGTGCTCCTCGCCCGTGAGCAGCAACGGCAGGAACGCTTCGGCGCGCTCCGGCATCGTCAGCGCCACTCGCGTCCCGCGGCCTTCAAATCGGGTCCACATGCGGTCGGGATCGGCAGGCAGTTGCGAGGGGGCGATGGCGATCACCAGGCGGGCATGCGCGCGCCGCGCGACCTCCGCGTCGAGCAGCGGATCGAGCTGGCCGAAGACCTTAGTGATCGCCCCGCGCCACTCGGTGTAATAAGGATTGCGATTGAGGAAGTCCACCTGCTCAAGCGTGAACTGGCCTTTGGGGAAAGTCTTCTCGGTGATCCCCATCTTGGCCTCGATCTCGCGGACGGGGGTGAAGAGCTGTTCGACCGCCTCCCGGCTGGAGCGATCCAGCAGGCTGAACAAGCGCTCGAAGTAACCGCGCTCGGCCGGGAACAACAAGTCCCAATCCTTCATCTGGTCTAGGCAGAAGGATGAGAACGACACTGACAGGCGGTCGAGGAGCCCCTTATCGATGAGGGCCTGCAGTGCGGCCGAGACCTTGGGATTCGCGGGCATTACAGCAACAGCTCCCGCAAGGGGAGGCCGGCGATCCCAGACACCTTGACGCCCAGCAACTCCGCGGCGGTGGCCGCGACGTCCACGTGGTGCACCGGGCGCTCGGTCTGGCCCGGAGGAACGGCAGCACCCATCGCCAGCAGCCAGGTATTGCGGCACGAGGGGTCGCCGCTGCGGTGATTCAGAAAGCCGTTGGCGGTGTTCTGGTCGCCGTCGCGGCCGAGTTCCGGCAGCACCAGCATGGTGGTCTTGCCGGTGTAGCTGGGGTTCGCCTGGATTTCGTCCCACAGCATCCCCACCAGGCGGTCGGTCTTGGTGATGGCGTTGAGGTAAAGGGAGTAGGAGCCCCAGTGGGCCACGTCCATGTCCCAGAAATTCACCAGCATCAGGCGCGGGGAGAATTCGCGCATGATCTCGCGGGTGATGAAGAAGGTAAGCTCGTCGCCGGAGGTGGGCGCCTCGGGGCCGTTGATGTACTCCACCAAGCCGCGCACCAGGGTGTCGCGGACCTGCTGGTCCAGCTTGCGTCCGGCCTTGAAGATGGTCCATCCGACGCCTTCGTAGCCCTCGCTGAGCACGCCTTCCAGGCGCTGCAGCACGTCGTCGCGATTGGCCACGCCGCCCGCGGCGCCCTTCTTTACGACCTCCTGCACGGCTTCGAGGAGGAGTTGCTTGGGCAGCACGACGTTCGCGCCGTAGGGCTGTCCCAAGGTGCGGTCCGAGCCCCAGCCCATGGAGGCGAAGCTCTTGTTGGTGGCCACCGCCCAGGCGTCCATTGGGCCTGCGCCGGACTGCTTGCGGTAGTACTCGAAAAGGGTGGGTCCGGCGGGCGGCTGGAAGCCGAAATCGTCGACGCGCTGCCAGTTGCCGGTAACGATGCTGGCCGTGGAGTTGAAGTGCGAGAGCACGCCGGAGTTGATGCAACTGTTGAAAAAGTAACCCTGAGGGCGCAGCGCCACCAGGCGGGGGATGTTGCGCAGTCCCTCGGGAGCGAACGTCTCCGAGTAGCGCACGCCGCCGCCGAACGTCACGACGATCACTTTGTTGGCGGGCCGCTTGGGAGCGGGTTCCTGGGCGAAGAGCCGGCCAGGCAGAATGCGGTGGGCTATGGACAGCCCGGCGAGTTGCACGAAGCGCCGCTTCGAAAGGCTCACCATCCGTCAGTACTCCGTGATCTCTCCGCCCGAGATTTTGCGGCGAACGTCCGCGCCGATGTCGAGCGGGTGATCGTAGCCCGACTTAATTTCGCCCGTGGGGGAATAATACGGCCCAATGTCGCAGGCCATGCTGCCCTTGCCCTCGGCCACAAACTCGATGGAGGTGATCAGTTTGGCCGATTTGTAGCCGTAACGGCCCGGATCGATGAGGCGCAGCGGCGCGCCATGCCGGTCGGCCAGCGGCTTGCCTGCCATGTCCAGCACCATCAGCACGCGGGGCTTGAGCAGATCCTCGATGGAGAAATACTCATACCACTTGTCGGCGCAGTTGAGGCGGACGGCCTTGGCTGTGGCCAGCGGCTTGGCGGCCTCCAACAGGTGCCCGAAGCGGAAGCCGCCCCAGGTGGTCCGCGACGACCAGCACTGCACACACTTCATCCGCGTGTTTTGAGATTCCTGGGGGAGGCGGCGGAGCTGCGCCAGGGCGAGCGATTGGGGCTTCTCGACGAGGCCGGAGATCTGCAGTTTGTAGGTGGCGGGGTCGAGGGGCGCGACCGGGTTGTACCACATCAGACGGAAGTGGAGCTCGTCCGGCTCATCGCTGGGGAGGAGGAGCTTGGGCTTAGGTTCGTCGGCCCGAACGGTGGCGGAGACGGCTGCGGCGGCAAGAAATCGGCGGCGATTCATGGGCGCTGACCTATTTTATACCTATCGCTGGTGGGTTGGAGGGGAGTTTCGAATGCCGGTGGGGCGGACCCCCTGGTCCGCAGGCGACCCCCTGGTCGCCTTTCTGGCGCTCGAGCACCGCTATTCCCGTGCTCGCGGCAACG
>PMTT01000613.1:0-2569 GCA_003167275.1 Bryobacterales bacterium
AGATCGCGTAGCGAAGTCCAGCTTCGCGCCACACCCTATCTCCCAGATCGAACTCGATCATCACCTGGGTCTGTTGCAGGAAGTCATCCACGAAGCTCTGGGAAGCTCCCGGATAGGCGAGTAGTTCAGCGTATACCGGCCCGCACACAATCAAGCCACCGTCGCCACGCGCGCGGGCGAGCAGCTTTGCAATCTCTGTCGCCAGGGGTTCCGCGGACCAAAGGGCGGAAGGAATGTTCGTATCGAGCGCCGTGATCACTCGACGGAGGACTCCTCGTCCCGGAGGTCCGCAAGCCAGGCGTTAATGTCGTCTTTGCCGCGAAAAGCCGGCAGCGCGCCAATATACCGGGCAAACGGGTTTGCCTCCTGACGGTGGCGACAGATCAGGGTACGTTCGCCATCGATCACGAATTCCACTCTGTCGCCTTCGTGCAAACCGAGACGACGACGAATTTCTTGCGGAATGGTGATCTGCCCCTTACTGGTTACGGTGGCGGCGAGGCGATTCATATTTATGTTCCTTACATTAGGATTATAGCTCCTTACCAGTTTGCGACAAGGTGCGAAACGATCCCGATTGGGGCGAAGCGGGCCGACCAAGCCGCCCCGGTGTCCCGGCTGGACGAGTCGAAGACAAAACACGTTTATTTTTTAATCGTTTATCCGCATTCATCGGCGGCTCACAACAGTTCTGCGAGGGACGGCCATAGCCTCGCCGCCCACCACCTCCCGCTCGTGGTATCATGAAACTTAACATCATCTTTTCTTTCCCGAGGTCAAATCCACTTGGCGTTAGTAGAAGGTTGCAGGCACTCGCTGGAGATTTCCGTCCCTGTCGATGAGGTGGAGAGCGAGACCGGCCGCGTCACGGCCGACGTTCAGAAGCGCGCCAAACTCCCTGGCTTCCGGCCGGGCAAAGCTCCGGCCTCGATCATTCGTAAGCAGTTCTCGGGCGAGATCCGGAAGAAGGTCCTGGAAAGCCTGATCCCCAAGTACCTGCAACAGCAGTTCGAGACGGACAATCTGAGCGTCGTCGGCCAGCCCGAAATCGCCGATGTCCACTTCCATGACGGCGAGCCGCTGCGCTTCACGGCGCAGTTCGAAGTTGTCCCCACCATCGAATTAGAGGTCTACAAGGGCATCGAAGTACCCTACCACGATCCCCAGGTCACCGACGAAGACATCGAAAAGCGGCTGGCGGAGCTTCGCGACCAAAAGGCCCAGTACGTGAATATCGACCCGCGGCCGCTCGAAAATGGCGACTACGCGGTGGTCGGGCTGGAAAGCCTGTCGGGCGTCGAAGGCGACCCGGTGAAGCAGGAAGAAATGGTTCTGGAGATTGGCGGCGCCGAAACCCTAGCGCCCTTCACCGAGAATCTTCGCGGCCTCTCCCCCGGCGACGAGAAGGATTTCGATGTTGCCTATCCCGAGAATTTCGGCGGCTCAGGGCGGTTGGCCGGCAAAACGGTGCGGTTCCATGCTACGGTCAAGGGCCTTCGCAAGAAAGATTTGCCGGAACTCAACGAGGAGTTCGCCCAGGATCTGGGCGACTATCGCAGCGTCGACGAGTTGCGGGAAGCGGTTCGCCGGTCGATTTTCGGCCAGCGGGAGTTTGAGGCACAGCAGGAAGCCAAGGGCAAAATCGTGGACAAATTAGTGGAGATGCATGATTTCCCGGTCCCCGAGTTCTACGTAGAACGTCAGATTAAGAACCGCGTGGAGCAAAGCCTGCGTGCCATGGCTGGTCAGGGCCTCGACCCGCGAACTCTCAACCTCGACTGGGAAAAAATCAAGGAAAGCCAACGGGATAAAGCAGTTAGCGAGGTGAAGGCTTCCTTGCTGCTGGGCCGGATCTCGGAGCGGGAGGCCATCGGCGCCACTCGCGACGAAGTCTACAAAGAGGTGGAACGGCAGGCGCGCCAGAACCGGGAGCCGGTAGCCGCCGTCCAGATGCGGTTTGAAAAAGATGGCACCATGGGGCGGATTGCTTCTCATATTCAAACCGAGAAGACGCTGAATTTTCTGTTCGAACACGCACGGAAAACTGCGGAAGGGTAGCCGGTTGGCTGTAACCACACCACCGCAGGTACTGGATACGATACCCCTAGCCTTTAGAGTACATTGCCAATGAACTCGGTTCAGGTGATAATAGAGACGAAACTGATTTGGTTCCCTACTCCGGAGGAATCCGGGACGATCTCTCCCGGACATCCTTTGGCGGAAGAGGAGAAAACTGCGTGAAGCGTGCCGGATCCGATGATGCTTTGCGCTGTTCGTTTTGTCACAAGAGTCAGGACGTAGTCGGAAAGCTCATCTCTTCCCCCAGCGACTATCCTCGTGCGTACATCTGCGACGAGTGCATTGCGGTCTGCAACTCGATTTTAGAAGACGACAAGGTCGAACCGCCCTCGGGAACTCCTAACAAGATCCCGAAGCCGCTGGAAGTGAAGGAGTTTTTAGACCAGTACGTCATCGGCCAGGAAGCCACCAAGAAGAAGTTGGCGGTGGCCGTCTATAACCACTGCAAGCGGATCCACATGAACCGCCTGCGGAACACCGAGGTGGAGCT
>PMTT01000613.1:2589-3224 GCA_003167275.1 Bryobacterales bacterium
CTGCTCCAGGCAGCCGATGGAGACGTCCAAAAGTGCCAGCAGGGCATCATTTATATCGACGAAATCGACAAGATCTGCCGCAAGGACGAAAACCCGTCCATCACGCGGGATGTCTCGGGCGAGGGCGTACAGCAGGCTTTGCTGAAGATTCTGGAGGGTACGGTAGCCAATGTACCGCCGCAGGGCGGACGGAAGCACCCCCATCAGGAATTCACCCCCGTAGACACCACCAACATCCTCTTCATCTGCGGAGGGGCGTTCGTGGGACTCGAGAAAGTGATCGCGCGGCGCACCGGCAAGAAGTCTATGGGTTTCCTCCAGGAAGAGGATAAACCTGCCCTGCGGGGCCCCGCCGGCATCAGCGGCCGGCGCGACATAGACTTGCTTTCGCAAGCCCAGCCCATCGACCTGATCAAGTTCGGGTTCATCCCGGAATTTATCGGGCGATTGCCGGTGTCGGCTGTCTTGGAGGACTTGGATCGGTCCGCACTGATCCAGATCCTATCCCGTCCCAAGAACGCCATCATCAAGCAATACCAGAAGTTGTTTGAATTCGAGAATGTGCGCCTCAAGTTCAGCGACGACGCTTTGGAGGCGATCGCTGACCTGGCTATGGAGCGCAAGGTGGGGGCGCG
>PMTT01000613.1:3229-3761 GCA_003167275.1 Bryobacterales bacterium
CTAACGGGGCACTACCGCACAGCAGGGGACCGGGGGGTGTAGTTAGATCCTCCTGGGGAGAACAATGCTTACTTCTAAGGAAAAATCCGACACAAAACGGCTACCGATGATGCCCATTCGGGATGTGGTCATCTTTCCGTTCATGATGACCCCNNATCGATGAGCCTAAGCCAAACGAAATCTATAGTGTAGGGACAATCGTCAACATCGTTCAGAGCCTCAAGCTACCGGATGGAAACATCAAAGTCCTGGTGGAGGGCGTGGAGCGCGGCAAAGTCGTATCGGTGGCCGACGAAGAAGGCTTTTTCCGGGCCACGGTGCGCACCTCCGCCTACAAAGTGGAGGCGGGGCAGCAACTGGATGCCTTGGTCAGCCGGGTCACCGGCCTTTTCGAACAGTACGTCAAGCTGAGCCAGAACCTGAACTACGAGACCATGATCGCGGCGATCCGGGTGGACGATCCCGGCAAGCTGGCCGACACGGTGGGCGCCAATCTCCAGCTCACGATCGAAGAGAAACAGGAACTGCTCGA
>PMTT01000616.1 GCA_003167275.1 Bryobacterales bacterium
GTCCGCATTCAAGGCGGTGTTGGAGAGGCGACTGTCTGGCTGCCGTCTGGCGTCGGCGTGGACGCGGACGCCGAAGGGGGCATCGGTTCGATCAGCGCTCCGGGCATGCGCCGCGACGGCCATCGATATCGGAATGACGCCTTCGAGCACTCCCAGGTGCGGATCCACCTCGACATTCGCGGCGGGGTGGGGTCCATCCGCCTGCTCTCAGAGTGATTTCGAATCGCCTTTCCCTGCGCAGTTTCATTTCGCCGCGCGCCGCATGAGTCCGAACGCCATCCCCAACAGGAAACCGGCAGCCACTGCCGCAGCGATCAGGGCAGGCTCCTGATAGTACACGAATCGCGCACCGTCGGCCGTCACGTCCACCACGCCGCACGGCCGTGCCAGCACGACCCCGCCGCCACCACCGCCGCTACCATGTTTCTTGGGCTCTTCGCCGCTGTCCCCCACACCGCTGCCACCACCACCGCCGAACGAATACCGGATCGTTGCCACCGGCAAAATGATCCTCTGGCCGGATGTCACCGGCTCGCCAAACACACTCTTGACCGTCGCGGTTGCGCCGATCGTTTCCCCGAGGGAACGTACAACCTCCGTGATATTCATACTTCCATTAACCCATACTGCGGGACAGACCTCCCGGCCTGTCCCGCTGGGCAGCAGGGCCCCCACCAAATCGGCGCACGCCGCGAAGATTCGAGGATGTCGCAATACTTACCGGCAGCGATTTCCCCGCACGATGTTCCCCCCGTTCAGAATGCCCGGCGCCAGCCCAATGCAACGCGTGTCCATCTGAAACCCGGTGATTTCGTTATCCTCGATGGTGTTTCCCCTAGCGGGAGCCGGCCGGTCCGCGCCGCGCCCCAGGTAGATTCCGCTGCGCAGCATATCCGGCTCGCCGGGCCCGTAGTAGCAGCCGAACCGCGCGGCCTCCTCGTTACAGTGCGCCGTATTCAGATTCAGCAGCCGGTTATGGACAATCTGGTGACCCGTGCCGATCACGAAGATCCCACCGAAAAGCGGCCACTCGATGACGTTATCCACAATCCGGATATTCCGCGACTGCATATCCGGATTGCTGTTGTTCATCACGATCCCATAGTTCCCGAACCGGTACTGTTCCGGCGCCCCACGGTTGACACACTCGTTGCCGCGGATCTCGCCATCGTGGAATCCATCCAGGTCCATGCACTTGCCATCGATCTCCTCGAACCGGTTGCGGATGTAGGAGCAGCCTTCCACATTGCCCGCGGTATCGAGCGCCGCGGGCACGGCGCGGTCCTCGATATCCACGTCGTCCACGGGAAAGCCGATCCGCCGGCCGGTGTTCCCTTCCACCCGGACCTCCGTGGCGTGCCCCACCTGCAGGGCGTCGCGGCCGACGTTCTCGAAGTAGTTCCAGGCGAACAGTCCGCGGGCGTTGCGCGGCGAAATGTAGAGCGAATGCGTCCACACCCCGTTGCCACGGATATCGCGAAACTCGGAGCGGGTCACGCGGAAGTCCGTGGTCCCTTCCTCGATCAAGATGCCGCCCGTCGCATTGTTCCTGCCGGCGGGAGTTCGTGAGCCACTGCCGGCCACATGGACGCGATCGATGGCGACGCCGTGCGAGCGGCTGACCAGCACCGCGAAGCCTGCGATGTTGCGGAAGTGGACGCGTTCCACATCCAGACCGCGAACGCCCTCCGCCAGTACCCCGTTTCCGCGTGTGAACCGAGCGAAGGGCTGGTCGTAAGGGGGCAGTCCCGAGCGGACCTCGATCGCCTCGCGATTGCCGTCGACCGTGAAATCGCGCAGCCGCACACCATCACCGTGCACCACGATGACCGCGCGTCCCGAGAACCCGGGCGCCACTCGCAGCACCGTCCCCGAGGGAGCACCCACCACCTCCGTGCCCCCCTCAATCGCCATCTCCGAGTGCACATCGACGATCCCCGCCGGAAGTTGTACGACATGATGGGGCGTCGGCATCATCAGGCCAACCGCGACCGCAAGCAGGAGGATGGCCAGGACTCTGTGGGGCATGCTTTAGCTTGCCAAGACCACGCTACACCACCTCAATCGCCACGGGCGCGAAAGCTCGCTTGCCAAGCTCAATCTGCACCTCATGCACCCCCGGCGCCACGCTCTCGGGCAGAAACACATTGAATTCGTACTGCTGGAAGATCGGATCCACACAGAACGACTCCGTGCCCGGAAGATCCACGCCATCCAACGCCGCATGGAACTGGTCTGCGTGTATGACATCCATCATCATCACCTTCACTACCCGGCTCGCGATCCGCGTTCCCGAGAGCAGATTCACGCCATCCGTGACATTGTGGACCCGCGGCACCGCGGGCCCGGCCGCTATGATCCGGACCCACCCCGGCGCGCACAGCGGAAGGCCCAGCCACGTCACTTCGATGAGTACCAGGCCCGTGCGAATGCCCTCGGGCAATGCCGCATTCACCTGCGAAACGCCGTCCGATTCCTTCTCCCCGATGTACGTCAGGCGGCACGCCCGGCCATCCGCCGTAATCGCCAGGTGGTTC
The DNA here is from genome assembly GCA_003167275.1 of Bryobacterales bacterium. Taxonomy (GTDB): domain Bacteria; phylum Acidobacteriota; class Terriglobia; order Bryobacterales; family Bryobacteraceae; genus JAIQFL01. The sequence continues at coordinate 2,538 of PMTT01000616.1, forward strand.
AAATCGCAATCCAGTGGCAAGCTCTCGATCCGCACGGAAATCGCGGCCATCGGGCCGGTCGCCGGCGCCACCGCCTCGCCCGTAAGCGCGTTGCTGATCCTGCGGATCGCGGGCGGGGACTCCACGGGAAAGGCTCCCTGTCCCGCTCCAACCAGCCACTTCGTCCAGCCGTCCGGCATCTTGCGGCACGTGATCCACATGTACTGCGTCCAGATCTGCTCCAGCGCCAGCAGCTCGAAATCGTTCTCCCGCGCGAAGGCGGTGACCTCTTCCGGCGCGATCCGCACCCCGCTCCACGTATCGTACTGTTTGGCGTGCGCTGGAAGCCCGTTGATCTGGCAGCGCAGGATGCCGCCGATCCTCAGCACGCGCCGCGCCTCACGCAGGTACTGGAACACCACCTCGCGGCTGGGGATGTGCTGGAACACTGCGTACGAATAGACGAAGTCGAACCTCTCGTCGGGAAACAGGGAGAGGTCCGATCCCGAAGTCTGGTGCGCATAGGCGTTGGGCGTGCCGCTCAGGTTCTGGCCGGCCAGGCGCACCATCTCCTCGGAGACATCCACGCCGTGGATCTTCGTGAAGTATTGGCTCATCGGCCGCATCAGCCGCCCGGGACCGCATCCGATTTCCAGCGCCGCATCCCTGTGCCGCAGGCGCTTCAGCTCTCCGGTCAGAAGCCTCAGAACGTCCGTGGCCGTGGAGAAAAACTCCTCATGGTCCTGTTCGCGCCGCCCGAATGCCACGTAGTAATACGCGTCTTCGCCGGCGCGCGCGTTCCAGTCGGCACGCATCCGCTCCAACACTTGGGAATCGTCGTCCATCTCGTAGTTGTTATTCTAACGTCTATGGCACTCGCATTTCGCCGCGTGAGCAGTGGACCACTACAGGATTTCGATGCGGCCGCTCCCGATGGGGTGGTGGTCGGCATCATCGGCGAAAACGGTTCCGGCACGGAACACTTGCTGCGCCTGGCCGCGGGGCTGGAAAAACCCGCGTCGGGAAGCGTGGACGCCTCCGCGCCGGCTCGTTTTCTGGGACCGGACGACGCCCTCAGCCTCGCGCCGGCCGCGGTGCTGTCGATCGACCAGACCTTCGCGCGTCACGACGCCCTGGTGCGCGAGCGGGCCGCCATGGCGCTCGACCGGATGCGCCGCGGTGGCGCCACAATCCTGCTGGCCTCCCATGAGGAAGAGTTGCTCCGCCGCCTCGCCGACGAAATCTGGTGGCTGCACGAAGGGAAGCTGGCCGGCCGCGGCGATCCCGAAGACATCCTCGGTGCGTACCGCAAACATATCGCGGAACGGATACGCGCATGGGGCGGGAGCCTGGCCCCCCAGCTCGCCCCCCGATTGCGCTGGGGCGATGGCCGTGCCGAGGTGTTGCGCGTCGAGACCATCGGTGAGGATGGGCGCCCAACCATGGTCTGGCGCAGCGGAGAACTGGCAGTGGTGAAGGTCCTGGTGCAATTCCGTGAAGCCGTCGACGACCCCGTCATCGGCATGATGATCCGTACGCGCATCGGCCTCAACGTCTACGGCACCAACACCGAGTTGGAGCGACTGAAGCTAGGCCCCTGCGCCCCCGACGAAACGGTGGAGATCACCTTCGCCTTCCGCTGCGAATTGTGCCCCCAGGAATACACCCTCACGGTGGCATCTCACGATCCCGATGGCGTATGGCATGACTGGCTGGAAGATGCCGTGGCCTTCGCCGTGAGCGACACCCGATACACCTCCGGCGTCGCCAATCTCCGCGCGCAGGTCACCCGCACGAGGTAACGTGGCGCGGACACTCTTGTCTGCCGCGTCGACACTCATGTCGACGCTTTTCGGATTGCCCGCCAGATCCGGGACAGGGGGTAGGCTTTCGAGGCTCTTCGGCGGGGTCCAACTCTCACACCGCGGGCCATCGGGCACTTTCGGGGCGATCCGAAAACGCGTCGAGACGAGTCTCGACGCGGCAGACAGGAGTGTCCGCGCCACGTTAGATTGAGGCGCTCCTACCGTGCCAGTGGCGCCAGCTTGCCGTTACGAGCATGTACACCACAGGCCAATTGCGCGCTCCGGGCCGCCAGCACGGTCAGGCTGGCACTACCGGTCGATCACGATGATCGTCCAGGTCTCGGACGCGGCGGTGTGAACTTCCCGCCAACCACTCAAACTGCGCGCTTCCAGTGCGGCGGCGACGGCGTCGGTGAACGTCAGCCCGCCCTGCTGATCGCCGACCACCGATCCGCACGGCAAGGCGCGCGCTTCCTTTATGCTAGCCAGTTGGGTGATGATGTCCGACGTGTCGACGCCCAGCCCAGTGGCCGGGGATGTTTCGGGAGCGCCAGCGGTGGAACCGGAAATCGGCATGCTTCCATTCTCTCACTGATCCGCTCAAGATGTAAAAAGCTTAATGTGACCGACCGCACTCCTTTAGTCCACCTGCCATCCTTAGCAACACAGACGGCGCCCTCTCTGCTCCACAACGCGCGCGTGGTGTTAATCTAGTCGGGGAGAAAGCTTCATGATTATTGGTGTTCCCAAGGAAGTGAAGGATCACGAAACGCGCGTCGGGCTGGTGCCCAGCGGCGTTACCGCCTTGCGCGAGGCAGGGCACGACGTACTGGTGGAGGCGCATGCCGGCGAAGGCAGTTCCATCACCGACCGCGAGTACATGCAGGCCGGCGCGCACATTCTGGAGAACGCCGCGGAGGTCTGGAGTAAGGCCGATCTGGTGGTGAAAGTCAAGGAGCCGCAGGCCGCCGAATACTCCTATTTCCGTCCGGGTCTGATCCTGTTTACCTATCTGCACCTGGCCCCCTTGCCGGGCTTGACGGACCAACTCCTGGCCGCGCGAGTCAACGGCGTGGCCTACGAGACCATTCGCGAAACGGATGGATCGTTGCCGCTGCTCACTCCCATGAGCGAAGTCGCGGGACGCATGTCGGTGCAGGTAGGCGCGCAGTACCTCGAAAAGCCCTCGGGCGGCCGCGGCATTCTGTTGGGCGGCGTGCCAGGCGTGGCGCCGGCCAACGTGGTGATCCTGGGCGGCGGCATTGTGGGCACCAACGCCGCCAAGATCGCCGTCGGGATGGGCGCGCATGTGACCATCATCGACCGCAGCCTCAACCGNNGCCTCGGCCCCCAAGCTGGTGCGCCGCGAGATGATCGCCACCATGAAGCGCGGCTCGGTGGTGGTGGATGTGGCCATCGACCAGGGCGGCTGCTTCGAAACCTCCCACGCCACCACCCATACCGAGCCGATCTACTTCGTGGATGGCGTGCTGCACTACTGCGTCTCGAATATGCCGGCCGCGGTGCCGCACACTTCCACTTTCGCCCTGACCAATGCGACCTTCCCCTACCTGCTGGAGTTGGCGAACCGCGGCCTCGAAGCCGCCTGCGACCAACACGCCGCCCTGCGTCAGGGAGTCAACACCTACAACGGATATGTGACTCACGGCGGTGTCGCCGAGTCGCAAGGAAGGCCCTGGCGCGAACTCGCTCGCGTCGGGTGACGTGGTGTACGGTATGCTTTAGCTTGCCGAGTCTTTGGTTTTGGGTGGGGCAAGCTAAAGCGTACCCGACCGGACCACCGCCACGCCCCACGGCCGGTCGCCGACCTTGATCTTCTTGAGCACCGTCAGCAGGAGCTACTCGTTACCATATCTTCTATGCTCGCAAAAAGCTTTACCCGACTGCTGGCCGTCGCCCTCGCTGTCGCCGTGTTCCCAGCCAGCGCCGCCGACTTCGACTACTACCTGCTCAGCCTCTCTTACGCGCCCAATTTCTGCGCCCAGCCGACAGGCAACAAGGACCCTCGCGAGTGCGGATCGGGACGGCGCGTCGGTTTCATCGTCCATGGGTTGTGGCCGCAAAGCCAGAACGGTCGCGGTCCCGAGAGGTGTAGCCCCGCAAGGCCGGTCTCTCGCAGCCTCGTCCAACTCATGTTGACCTACATCCCCTCCGATTCGCTCATCCAGCACGAGTGGACCAATCACGGAACCTGCTCCGGCTTGAGTGCCGCCGACTATTTCGCGGCTGTCCGAAAAGCGCGCGATTCCGTCAAGATTCCCGACGACCTGAAACAGCCGGCGCAACAGATCCGGTTGCGGCCATCGGAGATCGAAGCGAAGTTCGCCGCCGCTAATCCCGTTTTCCCACCCGAAGCCTTCCGCGTGTCCTGCTATCGGGATGGTGAATTGCAGGAAGCGCGGATCTGTCTCAGCAAAGATCTTTCGCCGCGCGCATGCACGGCCAGCGCCGGCGCCTGTCCCGCCGAAACTGTGACGATCCTGCCGGTCCGTTAGGCCCGCCCTACCGAAGGCCGCGGTGACTTGCGCCTCCACGGCCGGCCTATGGCAGTTTGCAGGTGAAATTCGCCGCCTCGTCGATGCTGCCCGACCCCTTGTACTGCGCTACCTGGGGGTACGGACACAGGGGCCGTGTCCGATCCGTCTTGCCGCCCGTGAGGTGCGACGCGATCAGGCTGTCGGGCGCTTTGCCCTCCTCCACCCAACGGTCCAGCGCGCCGATCTTGTCGAACGTGTTCGGCCCGTCACCGCCGCCGCAATGTCCCATCCCGGGCGCCATGAAGAGACGAACGCTCTTGCCGGCCGTGGCGGAGCCCAGTACTTCTTGAACCCCGCGGAAGTATTGGACCGTGCCGTAAGGCGAGACGTTCTGATCGGCCCAGCCGTGATACATCAGGAGCTTCCCGCCATGCGCCACAAACTTCTCGAGGTGCGGATCGGTGGCGTTCATGATGAGGTATTCCGGACGTTCGAAGCGGTCGTTGTCCTTATCGAAATCGAACGTGCGCCAGTCCCAGTTGGCATCCTGGAACACCACGTACCTGGTCTGATCGAGGATGGGCGCGTACGGATCCGGCCCGCCGCCCATGACGGCCCAGCCGAGTTCGCTGCCAGGCGCCAGCGTCCCGAACAGTTCCTTTCCCGTGCGCGGATTCTTGCCGGGACCGTACACCTTGCGCGCCGCTTCCACCTGCGCCGCGGTCAGGCAATCGGCGCCGTCGCCTGCCTTGCACAACAGCACGCCAGGGTCGAACTTGCAGCGCGTCGGGTCGGAGATCAATCCGTCCTTGAGCCCGTCGGCCGCATCGCATGCCGCCAGCGCAGCCTGGTGGATCAGTGGATATTTCGCCGCCGGGATGCGGCTGGCCGGATCTTTCAGCAAAGCGTGCGCAATCCAAAGCCCCATGGCCGTTCGATTCCCCGGCGCGCCCGCGATAATGCCGTCGAAATCGTCCGGAAACATCTGCGCTTCCTTGAGGGCCTGACGGCCGCCCGTGGAGCACCCGTTCCAATACGACCGCCCTGCGGCGGACCCGTAGAACGCCTGCACAATCGCTTTGGCCTTCACCGTCATTTCATGCTCGGAGCGCCACGAGAAGTCGATCAGCTTCTCGGGGTGCCCGGCCACGAACCCGCCGCCCGGCGTCGAGTGTCCCGTATCGGTGGACGCCGTAGCATATCCGGCGCGGACGCCATCGGCCAGTGCAGAATAGCTGATGGTCCCGGCCCATCCGCCATTGCCCACCACCTGCAATTTGCGATTCCACCCGTTGGTGGGCAGCCAAAACTCCACCTTGATATCGGAATCGCTGGATGGCGTCAGTGTCGCCATCACACGGCAGAACTCGGGCACGGTCCGGTAAGCGTCGGGACGTCCGGTGGGAGGCGTAAAGCTCCCCGCCGCGACCACTTGTGCGACGGTAATCTTCGCCTGGGGAAGCGCGAGCGAGGCCAGGCCCTCGCACGACGCCGCAAACTCCGGCGCCGCCGCACAGAGTCCGATTACGATGATGGCAGTGATCTTCAAGCAGCCCTCCAACAGCAGCGAGGCTATCATAGAGCACCCCACCTACGCCACCGCCTTGGATCTCGGACCTCGCAAACCGAGCCGCGCGCGTCAGCAAGCGGGCCATAATCGCCACGAATCTTGCCCTCGATGCGCTCTTCACTCTGGCAATGCTGGCAGTCTTTGCAGAAGCCGGGGTTCCGACCGTTCCAACGCACCAAGCCCTTCCTTGGTCGCCTGCACCATCACAGGGGACTTCCGGGGATCCATCCACCGGAACAGTTCGAGCAGATCCGCCTGTTTCAATGCAGTACATCCGGATGTCGGCTGTCCACCGGCATCCTTCACGTGCAGGAAGATGCACGAGCCCGCCCCACGGTGCGCTCCATTGTGGTTGTAGTCGACGACGGCCAGCCACCGGTACACGGAATCCGTCAAGGAGTTGATCTTCTCGCTGGAGTTCCAATCGGGCGACGGCGTACGCGAGCGCTCCACCATCCGATTGTATTGAACAGACTGGACATCATCGACGCATTCCAGGTCGGCCGTGATTTGCTTATAAGGGAGGCGGAATCTCTTCACACTGGAAGAGTTCGAGGCCACCGTGCCATAGATCGCCTCGATATGGAAGATGCCGGCCGGCGATTTCCCGTCGCCTTCTTTTTTGAACGGCTGCTGGTCCGCGGCTTGACCAACCTCTTCGTCCCACGCCAGTCCGGTGCGGCCCAGCGTTGCCGGCATGGGCCTGCCGACGGTTCGCCACGGTTTCTCCGGTGACACCCGCTCCAGCCGGTATAAAGTCGCCGACGTCGTCGACCAATCTTTCGCCACGACCAGCACCATTTGCCTGGCCAGGTCGGATGAGCCGGATTCGAGTGAAGACGCCATCAAGGCAGCACACCCGAAAGCAATTGCGAGGTTTCTGATCATAACGGCGAGAGTCTCCACTTAGTGGGGCAGCCAATCCTGGCTGCAGCCGCCTTTTAGGCGGCCTTTGCCATTGTCTCAAGGTCCAGTTATTTGCCGGACACTACACCAATATTTATCATAATGAAATAGTGTCCGAAGCTAGGGGACACCCCTGAGGATGGGTGTGTAACCGTTTGGGGGAAGACCTCACCCGGCAACCGCTCCCTGACGGTCGCGGCTCGGTAACTCACGTTGAATCAGCAACCGCCGCAACCGAGCCGCGACCGTGAGGGAGCGGTTGCTGCGGTTGAAGCGCGAAATCCCCAAAACGGTTAGGCACCCCCTGAGGATCTCATTCTCCGCTTTTGTGTTGCCTCTCATCGCGCGCTCCCGCGTCTGTCGCATTGGTATCCGGCCCGAGCACTCAGCTTTCGGATGCCGGGTTGACCTCGCTCTGCATGGCGGGCGACGCCACATCAGGGTGAACTGAACAGGCTTTGATTCCTCCGAGTCCTCTTCACGGGCGCAGGCGTTCCGCAAAAGCGATTTCGACTTCCAGCAAGGGCAGTAGATCGCTCTGATCCAGAGCCCGCTATATAGTCCCAAGCATCGATCGCATATAGGCCACGTTCAGCTAAGGTCAGCCGTTTCCTCAATACGGACAGTACGTCCCCGAGGGCGGCCCGCGAGCAC
>PMTT01000246.1 GCA_003167275.1 Bryobacterales bacterium
GTGGTGACCCGGGAGCCCGTCTCATCTACCAGGATGTTGTAATCGTTGGCATCGCCATGGATCACGCTGGAGGGGAGCGCGTCCCAGTCCACTCTTTCCCCTGCGTCTAGAAGCGGCTCGACGATGGCGCGCTGGGAATCCGACAGCAACTCCAGGTGGGGCCGCGCCAGGGATGCGTGCCGGAGGTCCCAATACAGCTTGCGATTCGCGGCCTGATGGGAGAAGCCGGCGAGGGCACCATCCATCCGGGCCAGAGCTTGGCCCAGCGCAGACAGCAGTTCGGGAGTATGTGGCCGCACGTTGGCCATACACACTCCAGTCACCCACGTGAGCATGCGCACGAAATAGGCCGCGCCGCCCGGCGCCTCCACGGGAACGATGGGGTTACCGGAAAGGGTGGGAACCACGCGCGGCCATTCAAGCCCGGTATCGGCCTTGGCCAGAAGCTTCAAGACCTTGTTCTGCAGGTCCAGAATCTCCAGTGCTTCTTCGGAATTCGCGATCTTGAGGACGAATTGGGCTCCGGCCGCGTCGCACATCAGGAAGTTCTGATCGCGTTCGCTGGGTAGCGGCGCCGCGGTAGCATGCAGGCCGTAATATTCGCCGGCAATACGGATTACCTCATCCGGAGTGAAGCTTGGCGCTTGCTGAACCACAGGTATCACACCGGTCAGGATAACGTATAATGCCTAGCGTCGATGCGCTACCGAAACGCGGGGTGCTTCGTCCAGGGAAAGTGAGCGCGAGGACATCATGAGCATGCGAAACAGCCAACACCGGAAAAGTGTAGCGGTCATGGGCACGGCCCTGCTGATCTCCGCGACCGCCCGGGGAGCGGACGTTCCAATCCTGGATCTTTCCCGATTGGAGCTGAACAAGGTTAACGTCGAATTGGTCACGTACCACGGGCAGCGAGCGATCAAAATGACCGAAAAGGCGCAGGGCCCGGATCAGGCATTCGCAGTCTTGAAAGGCATCCAGTTCCACGACGGGACGATCGAACTGGAGGTTTCCGGGGCCCCGTCCAAGACCGCGGAGGCCACGGCGCGGGGTTTCATCGGCGTCGCATTCCGAATGCAATCCGATCGAAAGCACTACGAGGAGTTCTATATCCGTCCGACCAACGGTCGCGCCGAAGATCAGGAGCAGCGCAACCACTCCGTCCAGTATGTCTCCGAGCCGGATTGGCCCTGGATGCGGCTGCGGCAGGAAACGCCGAGCCGCTACGAGTCGTATGTGGACCTCGAAGCCGGCGAATGGACCAAAATGCGTGTCGTGGTCCACGGAAAGGATGCGCGGCTATTTGTGGGCGATGCCACGCAGCCATGCCTGATCGTTCACGATCTCAAGGCCGGTGACTCCGAGGGCGGAGTTGCGCTGTGGATCGGGCCCGGCACCGAAGGCTACTTCCGCAACGTGCGGATCACTCCCTGAGGTGGCGCATGCTTTGGCTTGCGAAATTACCGTCGGACTCCGACGGTAATTCCTTGTTAAGTTATTGATGCTACACGTAGGCGACCCGTCGGACTCAGACGGGTTCCAGGATTCCTTGTTTGTCCGGCGCAAGCTAAAGCATACGGTACCTGGACGCTACCTGGTGTTCTTGTAGATCTTGCCGCCTTTCATCACGAAGACCACGCGGCGGACGGCCGTGATATCGTCGAGCGGATTGCCCGCGACTGCCACCAGGTCGGCTTCCATCCCCTCCGCCAGGGACCCGATCTTATCCGCCATCCCGAGCGATTCGGCGGCCACCGATGTCCCGCTCATGAGGGCGTCCATGGGTTTGTCGCCGCCGTCCTTTACGCGGTAAATGAACTCCTCGGCGTTGCGGCCGTGCGAACCGGCCACCGCGTCCGTGCCCAGCACGATCTTCACGTTCAGCTTGCGCGCCCGCCGCAACACGTCGGCCACCAGCGGCAATCCCTTCTCCATGGCGGCAAAACCCTCCTCGTTGTAGTTGCCGATGCCCAGGAATTTTGGCTTATTCTCCAGGTAATTGTGCAGCACCAGGAAATTCGGGTCGAAGAACACCCCGCGTGAGGCCATCAACTGGAGGGTCGTGTCATCCAAGAATGTACCGTGCTCGATCGAAGTGCAGCCCGCCATGATGGCGGCGGTGGCCCCATCGGAGGCATGCGCGTGAACCACTCCCCGCAGGCCTACCTTCTTGGCTTCTCCGCAGGCGGCATTTACCTGTTCCACCGACATGGTCATCTTTCCGCCGTCGCGGATGCTGGCGGTCGCGAACAGCTTCACCACGTCCGATCCATCCGCTTTCATCTTGTCGACGAAAGTCCGGATATGTTCCGGATCGCCGGTATTCTCGTTGATCGAACGTAGGGAGGTGAGCACACGCGGCCCCGGAATCGCACCCGTGGCGATGAGGTCGCGCAGGTCCCCCTCGATCGGCATTCCCAGGCACTGCACGGTGGTAAAGCCGCCCATCAGGGTGGCGTAGGCGTTGGCGGCGGCATAGAGGGCGGCCTGCTGCGGCGTGGTGGTGCTGTTGCGCCCACCTGGGTCGTAGCGCCCTTCCTTGTTGAAGTACCAGCCGAGATGGACGTGCGTATCGATCCAGCCAGGCATCACGGTGAGGCCGCTCAAGTCGATGGTGGGCTTTTGTTTGGCGTCGGCGATGTGGGTGATGCGCCCGGCGTCGATGGTGATCTCCTGGTTGCGGAGCACATGGCCCTTGCCATCGATCAGGGTTGTGGTCTTGACGATCACGGGCTGGGCCATGGCGACAGCGGCCAATACGGGTAGGGCGAAGAGTCTTGGGAGCACGGCTTACCTCAGCCTTCAATCATACAAGCAAGGCAGGGTTGGGGGTTGGGAGCGGGTGCCGGAAAACCCCGGGGGCCTGCCGTACTGGCAACCCGTGTAAAAACTCAACAAATTCCTGGTTGAAATAACCGAAGTTAGGTGTAAATACTAACTTTTTTCTGCTGAAATGAGGGACTATTTCAGGAACATAACCGTGATGGCGCAAGAACTTGACGCACTCGCTCCACTCCAACCCGAGA
>PMTT01000122.1:0-2040 GCA_003167275.1 Bryobacterales bacterium
GCGACCAACCGGCTACGGCAGTCGCGGCCGCCAGCAAAAGAAGAATGCCAAACAAGCGCAACTGGGATGGCGCGCAGCCGTTGGCGAACCTTCGCGTTTTCATTGTTTCACTCCTTGTTGGTTGGCTTCGGCCGGCGGAATCAACATCTCCAACCGACTGGCGCTGTGACACTCTCCCGAACCCAAAAGCAGTATCGAACGTAGACGAAACATGGTCTTTTTACCTCTTTCCCTATATCCAAAGCGTGTAACCCGCACTAAACAATGCGGATTGGCTAACTGATTATAATGCTAAGCGGGTCTGAATGGCGGTTAAATTGTTCTAAAATGATCATTCAGAAACGCTGAAGATACCGTTTTATCGTGCGACGCTATCGTGCGACACCCGAATTAATTCCCGCATTAATTCCAATTCTGGGGACAAGCCACCGCAATTCCCGAATTCCCTCCAATTCGTGCCGGACGATGAAGGCCGGACCCCTATCGTTCCAGAAAACTGAACGCCTGCGCTATAATCCTTCTCCAGAGGGATGCTGTGGAGTTGGCGCATGCGCGGGCACTGATCGCGATCGGGGACTTGGGGAGCTTCAGCAAGGCTGGGGAGCGCCTGAACTTGTCTCCGCCGGCGATCTTCGCGCAAGTCCACCAACTGGAATCGGAACTCACCGAAAAACTGTACGAGCGATCCGGCCGCAAGCTGGTCCTGACGCCCGCCGGCCGGCTCATGATGGACTATTGCCGCCGTCTCCTGCTTGTGCACGATGAGGCCATCGATGCCGTCAAGGAACTCAGCGGCTTGCATCGCGGGTCGTTGTACCTGGGATGCGGTCCGCACATCAGCGTTTCCATCGTGCCCCACCTGCTGCGTGCTTACATTTCCGAGTACCCCAACGTGGAATTGCGGTTGATCACCGGAAACGACCGCATGCTGTTCGAAGACCTGTACGCCGGCAAGGTGGATCTCATCCTCATGAACCTCCCGGTAGATGAGACCGACCTGGTGCAGGACCCGCTCTGGCGATACGAAATGGTGTTTATTGTGCCGCCCAGCGATCCCGTCGCGGGCCAGGCCACAGTCTCGGCCGCGGAACTCTCCTCGCGTCCGTTCATTCTGTACCAGCGGTCGGTGGTCATCGAATCCGCGATCCGCCAATTCTGTGTGGCGACGGGGTTCGAACCGAAGGTCGTCATGCAGAACGACCAGGCGGACTCCATCAAGGAACTGGTTAAGCTGGGCCTGGGAATCTCCCTGCTGCCGTTGTGGAGTGTTTCGGAAGACGTCCGCCGCGGTTCGCTGAGGATGCTGCGCCTCGACAACAAGCAGCTTTTCACGGTGACTGGCCTGCTGTATCGTAAGACTGCGCACTTGCCGATGCCCGTCAGGGCGCTACTCACCGTGGCCCACCAGTGGAAATCCTGGTTCCCCAGAGCGGAAGATGTCCTTCCGATAGTCCCCTAGGTGTTAGGCGTGGCGCAGGCTGTCAAGCCTGCTGAGCCGAGAGTCATCTCGGCTTTTCTTCTCTTTTCCGGAGACTCTTCCCCATCCGCAGTTTCAGTTCAGCGTGCCTGCGCTGTGGCAGCCGCCGTACCCTACTCTATCCCCAACTTCCTCTGCATCTCTTCGAGCGAGTGACCCTTAGTCTCGGGGTACGTGGCCAACACCACGAAGAACTGGACCACCATCATCACCGCGAAAAACACAAAGGGCGCGCCCTTGGAGGCTGCCGCCAGCGTCGGGAAGATGCCCGAAATCAGTGCGTTCATGATCCAGTGCGTGAAACTGCCCAGGCTCTGGCCCTTGGCCCTCACCCGCGTCGGAAACACTTCGCTCAGATAGACCCAGATCACCGCGCCCTGGGAGAAAGCGAAGAAAGCGATGAAACCCACCAGGCACCAGACCAGCAGATTCTGATGGGTTCCGGCGAAGTAGATCGCCGCCACCCCGGCCAGCGCCAGTGCAGTGCCGACCGACCCGATCAGCAGCAGCGTCTTGCGCCCGATCTTGTCGATCACCGACATGGCCACCATGGTGAAGAGCAG
>PMTT01000122.1:2069-32123 GCA_003167275.1 Bryobacterales bacterium
GCTGGAATAGAGGCTCATTCGCCGCCCCGTGCCGGGCATCCAGGGAGTCCGCAATCTCGGCCAGGTCCTTCTGATAGTCGGGATCTCCGATGCTGCGCAGCACGTCCTCGGCTTCCTTCATGCGGCCGCGCTTCGCCAGCCAGCGGGGGCTCTCCGGAATGGTAAAGAGCAGCAGGAAAAACAGCGCTGCGGGGATCGCGGGAACACCGAGTTTCCAGCGCCACTCCAAATCCCCGAACCCCAGGGTTCCCACCACGTAGTTTGAGAAGTAGGCCAGCAGAATGCCGAAAACGATATTGAACTGAAAGAAGCCCACCAGGCGGCCGCGCTGTTTGGGAGGAGCGATCTCGGCGATGTACATGGGCCCCAGCACGGAAGAAGCGCCGATCCCCAACCCGCCGATGAAACGCGCCAGCACAAANNGCTGGCGCGGCGTCCGTAGCGGTCGCCCGGAACGCCTCCGAACATGGCGCCGAAAATAGTGCCGGCGAGAGCGGCGGAGACGGTGAACCCCAGGGTCAGCGGCGTCAGCGAATAGGTAGTGGTCAAGGCCCCGGTAGCACCCGAAATGACGGCCGTATCGAATCCGAACAGGAGCCCGCCCAAGGCGGCCACCAGGGAACTCTTGGCCAGATATCCGTTGATCTTCATGCGTTCCAAGCTCCGATCGGAATTAGGAGTTTCGAGTCTGGATGTAAATGAGCAGCGTATCACACCCGTGGCACAGTCATTCTTGCCAGTGTTGCTTTTCCCTTGCCCCAAAAACTGGAGATTGGCCATTCTTAGCACAGCCCGCTGCCGGTGCTGGCTCTGGTGGGACAGGCGGTTTCGCCTGTCGGCCGGCTGAAAGCCGGCTACATACTGGCAACGATAAGCCCATCCCCCTTGTTTTCTAGCCAATACACCGAAAGCCCCTAAAAGTGGCATTTAGCCTCCAACACAGTCACAGACTTTGAAAATAAATGTTCCGGGCAGTAACCCCCCTGGAATGAACCACTAACAGACTCACTCACGATTTCCGCTACCCTCGTTTCTTGGATCCCCCCTGCTATTCTGTGTTTGTAAGAGGCTTGCGCACCACCGCGCCAGCCGCAACACGGTTTATCCTGGCCAGGATACGTTGCATTTCAGGTGGAATCTGAGTTTTCCAAGTAAGCCCCTCAAAGGCCCAACGGAGGAACTTGGGTTCGAACCCATTACACCCTGTGATTGAGAGACAAAGGGTGACTCAGGGGGCCGGTCAACGGCTCAATATCATCTGGGGCGGTCGGTACGTGAGGTCGGATATCCTTCTGGGGAGGAGGATAATCCTTCAAGCCTCCGGCCGCCGCAACGTCATCATTTCGACTCCGACCTTCCAGCCGTAGTGTCTCTTCTTTCCACGCGCTTACCAAGCACCCCGCCGGCGTTTGCCCCGGCGACACCACTCACCTGGACGTTTTCTGCGCTACGACCGCATCCATCAATCCACCAATTCGACACGGTACTCTTCGATTACAGGGTTGGCGAGCACTTCATGGGCGATGGTCTCGACATCCTTCTGCGCCTGCTCGCGGGTGACCCCTTCGGCAATCGCGATGTCGAAGTACTTGCCCTGGCGGACTTCGGCGATGGAGTGATAACCGAGGCCGTTCAAAGCCGAACGGACGGTCTGACCCTGGGGGTCCAGAACGGTAGACTTCGGGGAAACGAAAACGCGTGCTTTCATCAGGAACCTCGATTATCGCACGAGGTAACCGCCTGCAGATGCTAGGCGCCGCTTCTTGGGTGCGTAACCGTTTTGGGGATTTCGCGGTTCAAGCGGGCAACCGCTCCCTGACGGTCGCGGCTCGGTTGCGAGTGTTGCTGATTCAGCGTGAGTTACCGAGCCGCGACCGTGAGGGAGCGGTGTTGACTGGTGAGGAATTCCCCAAAATGGTTAAGCAGCGCCGCCTCTTGAGCGGTCAACGCGGATTCTCAGGTGCGACAGAGCGCCGGCGTAACAGGAGCGCGAGGCCTATCAGGGCCGCGCCCATCGTTGCGAATGTGACGGGTTCGGGGGCAGGGCTCTCGGTTTGGCTACCTTGGATCTGCACAACCACGTCCTGGGCGCCCACTTCGTCCAGGGCGTAGATGTTGTTGAGCATGGGGCCAGTCCCGTCGAGCGAGGAGAGGTACGTTTGGGCGAGGGCGAGCGCCGCGGGATCCGCGGGGCTCGCAAAAATGACATTGCCGGCGCTGACGTCCAAGGTACCGGAGGTTTCGCGCACGATTTCCCAGATGGCGATCTGTATGGCGCTGGCATGTTCGGCGTCGAGAGCCACAGTGAAGTCGGGATAGTAGCGTCCGAGAAGTTCGCTAATGAGGGCGGCCTTGGCAGCACCCATCCCGCCGATGTTAGTAGTACCCTGATCGAGCGTGGTGAGATCGTAAGTGTAGGTGGATCCTTGTGACACGAACTCCCGGGGTTCGATGCAAAAGGCGTAAAACGTACTGTCGAGGCCTACGTCGTTTCCGCCGGTTTGCGTGAAGCTAAACTCACCTGTGGTGGTGCCCACCCAACCGCTGGGGTTCGTAGGATCGTCGCCGACATAGCGCTGGATGGCTTCCGAGGTCATCTCGCCGTTGAAAAGGGCGATCACGGTCGATGCGTGAAGATTGAATCCAGCGAGGACGAAAGCGAGTGCAAGAGTTTTTTTCACAGCCCCAGCATAGCCCCGGGACCCTCGTAGATTGTTTTAGTAACGGTACTTGTTTACTACCAGGACCCCCAGGACCGGGAAAAACCACCACCGGGATATCGGCAATAGGAACTTCCGTTAACAGGCAGGACCCGTGGGGCATGCTTTAGCTTGCCCGGCAAGAGATTGGCAAGCTAACGCATACCCCACCGCTTCGCTAATTCAACAGTCTGCCCTGGCGTAAATACGCGGGCGTGTCCAGGTCGTCCATGTCCAGGATCGGTTCCGGCTCGGCTACCATGACCGGCTCGGGCTCGATCTCCGGCTCCAACTGCATCACCGGTTCCGGCTCGAAGAAAGGAGTCGGAGTGGAAGTCGGAACGGGGAGCGGCGCGGTCTCCGGCGGGCGCGCCTGAATGCGGATCTCGGGAGCTTCCAGTTGCGTTCCGGAGCCAGTCTCCGCGTGGAATCCAGTGGCGATTACCGTAATCTTCACCGTATCGCCCATGGCTTCGTTCAGCGTGACGCCGAAATTGAGCTGCACATCTTCGCACTGGGTGGCTTCCCGAATGATGGCGCAGGCAGCATCCACATCGTGGAGGCCCAACTGGCTGGACGCGGTGATGTTGATCAGGACGCTGCGCGCGCCGGAGATCGATGTTTCTTCCAACAGCGGGCAGTTGATAGCCTGTTGGGCTGCATCCGCCGCGGCATTTTCGCCCCGGCCAATAGCCGTCCCCATCATCGCGTAACCCATCCCGACCATGGCGGCGCGGATGTCGGCGAAGTCGCGATTGATCAATCCCGGCGTGATGATGATGTCGGTGATGCCCTGCACGGTCTGCCGCAGCACGTCATCCGCGACCTTGAAGGAGTCGCCGATGCTGGTCCCGCGCGGCACCATGGCGAGCAGGCGGTCGTTGGGAATGGCGATCACCGAATCCACGCTGGCAGCCAGTTGGCCGAGCCCTTCCTGCGCCGCTTTCCTGCGCCGCGACCCTTCGAACCCGAAGGGCTTGGTGACCACCGCCACCACCAGCGCATCCAACTCCCTGGCCAGCGCCGCAATCACGGGAGCGGCGCCCGTGCCGGTGCCACCGCCCAGGCCAGCCGTAACAAATACCATGTCGGCGCCCTGCAGAATTTCGACGATGGCGTCGGTATTCTCGAGGGCCGCCCGCCGGCCGACCTCTGGGTTGGAACCTGCGCCCAAGCCGCTGGTTACCTTGACGCCCAGTTGCAGTTTGTTGGGCACGGGGCAGGCTGAGAGCGCCTGGAGGTCGGTGTTCATCGCATAGAACTCGACCCCTTCCACGCCCTCCTGCACCATCCGGGCCACCGCGTTACACCCGCCACCGCCAACACCGATTACCTTGAACCGGGCGCCGGTGCGCGCTTCTTCTTCGATCTCATATTTCAAATCGTTCATGTCCGAATCGATCAGCCCCATGCTCCTGTACCTCCCTATGCCCAAAGATGTGATGCGCCCCCGATGAACGCGGCGAACACGATGAATGCGGATCGGTGCAACTGGTCTCATCGGTGTCCATCCACGTTGATCCGCGGCCATAATCCTCTTACTTCAGAATCTTCCCCAGCCATCCGGCCGTTTCCCGCTGTTGTTCGTCCTGCATCTTCAATTTGGCCGAGTACATGGCAAGCCCCGCCGCCGTACTCCACTCCGGATCGTTCATACCCTCCGGCCAGTCTTGAATTCCGAACGCCAGACCGAATCGCGTCTGGCACTGGAGCTCCTGCTGGGCCACATCCAGGAGGTCTGGCAGGCGCGCCCCCGAGCCGGTCAAGAACACGCCGCCGATGAGCGCCCGGTCCATGCCCACCCGCGCCAGTTCCGTACGCACGTGCCGGAACAGTTCGCGGGAGCGCGCTTCGAGTATCTGGTTGACGAACCGGCGCTGCGCCTGGCGTGGCTCGCGGCCCTCCGGCGTAGGCAGCTCCACGATGGCGTTTTCCATGCTGCGCTCCGCCAGCCCGCTGCCGTACTCCAGCTTTACCAGTTCGGCGTCTTCGAAGCTCAGGCAAAGGCCTTGCGCCAGATCGCGCGTGAAATGGTCTCCGCAAACCCGCACCGTGGAGGCTAGGTGGATGGCGTCGCCGTAGTAGACCACCAGTTCGGTGGAGTGCGCCCCGATGTCCACTACCGCGATGCCCTCGCGCCGCTCCTCCGGCAGCACCGCCGCATAGCACGCGGCCAGGGCTTCGAAGATCGTCTCCTCCACCACCATGTGGGCCTGGTTGATGGCGCCCACCAGGGAGTTATGCTCCTGGATCGAAGCGGTCATCAGGTGAACATTGATCTCCAGGCGCGAGGCCAGCATCCGGCGCGGATCGCGGTGGCCCGGATGGTCGTCCACCACGAAGTCCTGCGGGAACATCTGCAGGATCATGCGGTCTTCGTGCAACTGCACGCGGGAGGCGAACCCCACTACACGGTTCACGTCGCGCTGTTCGACTTCCCGCACGTGTCCCAGTTCCACCACGCCGCGGCCATTAGCGCCGCGCAAGGTTGGGCCGCCCATGCCCACCACTGCCGAGCCCACCGAGACTCCTACCGCGGCCTCGGCGTCGCGAAGCGCCGTCAGTACCGAGTCGGCCACGGCGTTCTGGTCGGCGATCCTGCCTTTAATCCAACCCTGCGACTCGACGGTGGAGCAGCCCAAAAAGCGGATCCGGCGATCCTCCAGGACGCAAATCACCATCCGCGTTTTGCGGCTGCCTGCGTCGAGACCAACTGCGTATACCGGTTTTACCGCCATGGACCTAATCCTCTGCCGTGATGCGGTCATCCAACCGCAGATCGAATCGTTTTGCGTTGGGCGAGTGCTTTTCAATCTCGGAATAGTGGCTGAGGAAATTCTGGTACCGCCGGCCAAAGTTATTGTCGCCCATGATTAACTCCACCGTGTGATGCTCCACCTGCGCCACAATCCGAATATTGTCGGGATCAGAGGCATTCACTTCAGAGACGTCCTTTGCCATGTATCCCAGTTCCTCCTGCACGCGCGCCAGGCATCGAACCCGCTCGCGGCGCTGATCTTCGTTCTCATCCTCCTGGACGCCGCTGAGGACGGGGAACGCGAATTGCGACTGCGCAGGCGGGTCGAGCAGCACACCTTGGGAGTCAATCAACAGAACGCCCGAGCGAAAGAATACGAAGGCCACGGGCGTCCGTTCGTGAACGCGGACCACCAGCCGATCCGGCCAGATGCGCGAGACCGAGGCATCTTCCACCCAATCGATGGCCAGTAACCGGCGGCGGCGCTCGGCCAGGGGAACCGAGAAGACGCTGTGCCCGAAATCCGCGGCGAAGACCCGCAGGACCTTGGCGCGCGACGTGAAGTTCATGCCCTGAATGGTGAGGGCGTCCTTGTGATCGCGGGAAAGCGTGAACTGCGGGTCGGTGAGGGTGTATATTCGGACCTTCAACCCGGCCATGGCAGTGGAAACGCAGACCACCGCGAGCACCACCAGCCCCAGCCAAAGCCGCCATCTGAACCGTACGATTGCTTTCTTCGATTCCCTCGCCATATTCGGTCCTTCTTACGTACTACAGCCCTTCAAGTCTTCACAGCCTGCGCCGCCCTTGGATTTGCGGTTGCAGCTCTGTGGGGCGGACCCCCTGGTCNNCAGCCGGCCCCCTGGCCGGCTTTCCGGCACTGCCAGCAGGCCGACGAGGGCGTCGGCCGCGGACCAGGGAGTCCGCCCCACAAGTTCCAGCCTCATTCCCCGCCCCCTGTCTTCAACCTTGCCAACACCTTCTCGCCCGCCTGCCACACGCTGCCCGCTCCTAACGTCAGCACCAGGTCGCCCTCGCGCGCCACGTTCAGCAGCGCATCCACGCCGCGGTCGAGAGTGCCTACATACTCCACGCCGCGGTGCCCGAAGCCACGGATCCGCTCGACCAATGCCTCCGCCGTTACCCCTTCGATGGGCTTCTCCGACGCCGCGTAGATATCCATCACGAACAGGCTGTCGGCCTGGTGGAAGGAGCGTGCAAACTCATCCATCAGGTGGAACGTCCGGGTGTAGCGATGCGGCTGAAAGAGTACGTGAACGCGGCGGAAACCGCATAGCCGGGCGCTTTCCAAGGTCGCCCGGATCTCCGTGGGGTGATGGCCATAGTCGTCCACCACGGTAATGCCCTGCTCTTTGCCGCGGACCTGGAACCGCCGGTCCACGCCGCTGAAGGTGGCCAGCGCTTCCCGGATGGTGTCGGGCTTGACCTCCAGTTCCATGGCGACCACCACCGCCGCCATGGCGTTCAGGACATTGTGGCGGCCCGGAATTCGGAGGTGGAAGCGGCCCAGATCGGAGCCACGGTAGGCAAGCTGGAAATCGCTCGCGAACGCGCCGCACCCGATGTCGCCGGCTTGCATGTCGGCCTGCGCCGTGGTGCCATACGTGATGGTGCGCCGCCGGATCGAAGGGAGAATGCTCTGCACGTTTTCATCGTCGAGGCAGACGATGACCGCGCCGTAGAACGGCACCTTGTTCACGAACTCGATAAAGGCTTCACGGATCTTGTCGAGCGAGGGGTAGTGGTCCAGATGCTCGCGGTCGATGTTGGTGACCACCGCGACGATCGGCGCCAGCTTGAGGAACGAGCCGTCGCTTTCGTCCGATTCCACTACCAGGAAGTCGCTGTGCCCCACGCGGGCATTGGCCCCGCCCATCGTCCCGACGCGTCCGCCCACTACCACCGTGGGGTCGAGGCCGGCATAATTCAGGATGGTAGCGGTCATGGAGGTGGTGGTGGTCTTGCCGTGGCTACCCGCCACCGCGATGCCGTACTTGAGGCGCATCAACTCCGCCAGGAGCTCGCCCCGGGGGATGACCGGGATCTGGAGCCGCCGGGCCTCCTGCACCTCCGGGTTCTGCTCATCGACGGCGGAACTCACCACCAGCGCGCGTGCGCCGGTGACATTCGAGGCGTCATGCCCCTCGTACACACGGGCGCCCATAGCGGCCAGACGCTCGGTGATGGGCGAGAGCTTCAGATCAGACCCGCTGATCTGGTAGCCGAGGTTCAGCAGAACCTCGGCGATGCCACTCATGCCGATGCCGCCAATTCCCGCGAAATGAAGGTGCTGGGGACGAAAAAACATTTCCTTAACGTATTGTTTCGGCTAGCGGTCGAACTGTCAATTGAAATCTCACGTTCAGCCGCACGCCACCTCCTCCAAAATTTCGGCCGCACGCCGCGCGGCGCCGGGCCGGGCGAACTGCCGGGCCGCCTCTCCCATGCGCTCCAGAGCCCCCGACGCGTTGGCCAATTGCGTAACCGTGTCGAACAGTTTCTGTCCGTCTAATTCCTTGTCGCGCACCAGTTTGGCCGCACCACCACACTCCAGCGCTTCGGCATTTCGGGTCTGATGGTCGTCTGCCGCAAAGGGAAAAGGCACCAGGATCGCCGGCTTTCCGGCGGCCGCCAACTCCGAAACGGCGCCCGCGCCCGAGCGGCACACCACCAGGTCGGCCGCCCGAAAAGCCGCGGGCATGTCGGTGATAAACCGCACCACCTCGCCATTCAGGCCGGACTGCGCGAACCCATCGCGGATCTCCTCGAACCCGCCTGGTCCGGTCTGATGGACGATGCGGATCGGGAATCCGGCCTTGTGGAACAGTGCCCAGCTCTGGCGCGCCACCTGGTTCAGAGTGCGCGACCCCTGACTGCCTCCAGTGATCAGGACGTTCAACGCATCGCCTCGCGGCTTGGGAGCGATCCGGAAAAACTCCTCGCGGACCGGCAGGCCGGTCATCTCGGTCTTGTTGCTACGGAAGAACCGGGCGGTCTCCGGAAACGAGATCAGCGCGCGCGACACGGTGCTGGCGATGATCCGATTGGTGAATCCGGGCACGGCATTGGGCTCCATCACCACCACGGGAACATTGCCCAGAAGCGCTGCGATAACGGGCGGACCGGCGACATACCCGCCCATGCTGAAGACCGCGGAGGCCTGGCGGACGAACTCTCCGCAATGGAGAGTAGTGAAAGGAAGCTGAATGAGCGTGGCGAGGGTCTGCCGGGTTCCGACGCGATTCAATCCGCCGATATCGATCGTTTTCAACTCAAACCCTTCCGATGGAACCAACTTCGCTTCCAACCCTCGCTCAGTCCCCACGAAAAAGACTTCATGCCCCCGCTGGCGGAGCTCTCTTGCCACAGCCAACGCGGGGATCACATGCCCACCGGTCCCTCCACCCGCCATGAGAAAGCAGGGGTTGGGGGTTAGGGGTTGGGGGTTGGGGGCCGGATGCCGACGCTATGGCGTCCAGATTGGCTTGGAATGTGGACAGAGGGAGGTGAAAAATGCGGGGATAGAGCTCCTGCCCGCCGGGCGGAATTTCTTCGCCGGGAGACCATTGCCAGGCAACGTAGAGGACCGTGGATCCGCGATCGGCGAGGTATTTGGCGCAACTGATCGGCCGCTGGTTGGCCGTGGAAGTGAAGGGAACGGCGCAGGGAACTATGGCGATGGATTGGGCCCGCCGGAGTTCCGCAAGAACGGGCTCCATGGGGTCAGAAGTTGAGGAAGTACCGGATGAGCAGGCGGCGACCGCCTGCTCCACTTGCTCCACCTGCTGCACCTCTTGCGGCCCTGCTGGGGCGGTAAACAGGGGCTTCGAGAGGAAGCGCAGCGGAGCGGTAATTTTCCAGGAGCGGCTGCGCAGCAGATCGGTGGTCAGGCGGCGCAGGTTGGCGGCTTCGGAGGCGCTGGCGGCCGCCCTGGTAGTCAGCGTCCGAATCTCGGCGGCGGAATTCTCCTCGAGCGTGCGGAACTTGCGCACGTTTTCCTGGCGCTGCTCGTCCAGTTGCTTCCCGAGCTCGACAGACTTGGCCTGCCAATACTGTGCATGGGAGCCGAGCACGGCTTCCCGCGCCGCCAGTTCCGCTTCGTGGGCTTCCTGGAGACGCTGCCCGGCGGCTCGCAGACCGGTTTCGATGCAGGCCTGCTCCTCCAGTTGTTTCCCGAGTTCGGCGGACTTCGCCTGCCAAAGCTCCACCTCGGCACGGAGCGCGGCTTCCCGCATCGCGAGCTCGGTTTCCCGGGCTTGCCGCGCCGCCAAGTCGGCTTCCCCGAGGCGCTGCTGCTGCTCCCATAGGCGGCGCTGCCGCTCCTGCTGCTTTCCCAGTTCGGCAATCCTTGCCTGCCAATACCGCTCATCGGCGTGGAGCGCCGCCTCCCGCACCGCCAGTTCCGCTTCCCCGCCCCGCTGGCCGGTCAAACGGTTCAGGCTGGCCAGGCGTTCCTCCCAAACACAGGCCTTCAGGAATTCGGCCACTCGCGACAGGCTTTGCTCGTCTGGACGGTCGGGCAGCCTGTCGAGCGCCGATACGAAGCTGTCCGGATCGCCGGCAAACTCGATCAGGGGGTAATCGGCAATTCCCGGTATACCGGTCACCACGGTGGGCAAACCGAAATGGAGGTATTCGTAAACCTTCAACGGATCGACCGCGGCGGAAAGGGTGGAGGGTTGGAACGGAATCATGCCGGCCCACCACTTTCGGGCATAGTTCTGCAGATTCTTCTGGGGAACCAGCCCCACAAAGCGGACATTCGGAAAGCTGTGCAGCCGCAGGAGAGAGCGGTCCGAGAGACCGTAACCGATCAGTTCAAACTCGATATCGGGGCGTTTCCGAGCGGCGTAAAATACGGTCTCCCAACCGAACCAGGCGTCGCTCAAGTGGCCGAAATATCCCACCACTTTGGGGCGCTCCAGAGGCGCGCGGGCGGCGGCGAACTGCTCACACTCCAGGGCCGACGGGTAATAGCCGTTGCGCACCTCCAGGATGTCCGGCCGCAAGCGCTCGAATTTTTCGACAAGCTTTCCGGATACGGCGGTGACGGTGTCGGCAAGCGCCACCATCTCCANNTACGACCTATTCGCGTGGGACACCGCCGCTATGCGGTCCATGTTGTCCTGAAACGTATGGCGAATATCGTCTCGAAACGCATAAAAAGGAATGCTGAAAACGCCGGGATATACTTCTTCCCCGGTCGGATGAACGGGTTGTCCCGGAGATTCCCATACTTCCACGAAGAGAACCGTGGTTCCCTGGTCCGCGAGGTATTTGGCGCAACAGATGGGCCGCTGATTGAGCGTGGAACTGAACGGGACCGCGCAGGCAACCACGGCAATGGACCGGGCGCGCCGGAGCTCCGGCAGGATGATGGTCTCGATCGGGTCTTGAGGGCCATCGACGGGCTCGGGCGGCGGGTTGGGAAGAGATGCCTCAGCCGCGGGGGCGGCGACTTCCGGGGCCGGTGAATCGGCGGTGGTCCGGCCCGAAGGTAAGAGTCGAGCATCGGGGGGCGGACTCGACAGGCCAGGAGTCCTGTCCCACGCGCTCTCGTCGAACACCGCCCCGGAATGGGGGACATAATGCGATCGGCTGTAGACCAGCAGAATCTGGGATCCAGGCCAGTATCCGGCGGAATGGCCGCCGCAATCGATAATCCGCGAGGAACTCAAGATAAAATCCGGGGCAATGCGGGTGCCGATGGTCGCGTCATCGAAGGGGTAGAGGCTCCCGGATGGACTCTCCTCGCGGAAAGGAACCAGGATCAGGAGATGGCGCGCCGCGTAGTCGCCGAGCTGACGCAACACCGGCCAGGGGTCCTGGAAATGCTGAAGAAGGTTGGAGATGACCAGGACATCGAAGGCAACCGGGGGCGGGGCGCTCAACACATCCTGGTTAAAAAAAAAGGGCGCTCCGAATTTCTGGCGGGCGTTGCCGATGGCGCTGGCGGAGCGGTCGATTCCGACGACATGGCTTCGCGGAAAATGGGTTCGGAAGGAGTCTACGGCTTCCCCCTCCGCACAACCCCAATCGAGGATAGACAGGCGGTTGGCCCGAATCTCGTCTTCCAGCCATGGCGGCAGAAGGTGGAGCAGAATCCGCGCAAAATACCTGGTCTGCCCGCAGCCCTGTGTTTGAGCCCAATCCCCTTCGAAGCGCGACTCCCCGTGGTCTGCTGAGTTCACTTCGAAATCGGTCATGTCCCGGTTGTGTCCCTCATTTCGGCCGCCGTCTACCCGGATTCTAGCATGGGGGCCGGAGGGGCTGCCCCGGCGCGGGGCAACGGGTTTTAGGGAAGTGCTCACCTGGCAAACGCTTCCTTAGATCGTGTGAAAGAATCGCCCGCAAGCGGGCGAGACAGGCGGAACCGCCTGTCCCACCAAACCGAGCCGCGACCGGTTGGGTCGAAGTGGGATATGCCTGGGCAGCGACCTCCGGCGTGGGGCGCAGACGAGCGGGCCTGTCCATATTTTTGGCCACTTTCTAAGTTTCTGTTTTTGCCGTGGGTTGCGAGTTGTCCAGCCTGGTGAATGAGGCGTGTTGGAAGGGTGGGGCGGGTGGGGCAAGTCGACAATCACGGCGGCGAAGGCGGTACACCAGGCGTACACCGTGGACGGGAGCCTGACGCTGGTGGTGAGCCCGAGCGGGCGGCAGAGCGGCGAGTTCGTACAGTAGGCGGATGTGTTCGCGCAGCGGCTGGGGATCCGTCCGAAGGGCGACGGGGAGAACGAGATGTCGTTGGAGTTCCCGAACGGGTCGCGGATCATCGGGCTGCCGGGGAACGAGACGACGATCCGGGGCTTTTCGGCGGTGGCGCTGCTGCTGGTGGACGAGGCGTCGCGGGTGCGCGACGACCTGTATCGGGCGATCCGGCCGATGCTGGCGGTGAGCCAGGGAGCGCTGTGGCTGATGAGCACACCGTTCGGCAAGCGGGGATTCTTCTGGCAAGCGTGGCAGAAGGGAGGGCCGGAGTGGGTGCGGGTGCGGGTCCCGGCGAACGAGTGCCCGCGGATTGCGCGCTCTTTCCTGGAGAAGGAACGGAACGAAATCGGAGACCACAGTTTCCGGCAGGAGTACCTGTGCGAGTTTGTGGACTCAGTGTGCGGGCTATTCGATAGAGACCTGGTGGAGCGCGCGATTACGACCGAGGTCAAGCCGCTGGTGTTCCGGTAATGAGCATCGGGGGGGGTTCATCGGTCTGGACTTGGGACAGAGCCACGATCCCACGGCAATGGCCATTGTGGAGGGAACGGAACTGAAAGGGCCCTGGGGGTGCTGAAAGCACTACAATCGAGGGCTGCCGACACGCCTGTCGTCCTTTGGGCGGAAGTGATCTCCACTGAATTTGCGTCGCAAGCGATTGGGCTGGGTGTCCGGGGGTATCCTCCGTAAGAACCTCCCGGTCGAGCTGCAGGTGAAATGTTTGCTGAAGGTGGCTGCCGGCGAACTCTGGGTAGAAAAGGCTCTGAGTGACAAGCTCCTTTCCACGAGCCGCGTTGCATTGACCACGAGAGAACGTCAACTCGCGGGTCTTTTGACGCAAGGGCTGAAGAACAAGGAGGTTGCCTATTCACTGGGGATCGCTGAAGGCACCGTAAAGGTCTACCTCTCCCGACTCTTTCAAAAACTTGGCGTCAAGGACCGCTTTGAGCTGGCCCTGTTTGCAATGGAGCATATCTCCGTCATCAATCAGGTTGGCGATTCGGGCTCGATCACAACGGCGCGAAATGACCAATCTTCTGCACCGGAGGGAATTGCTTCCCGTCTGCCGCGTTCCTTAGGAAAGCCGGCGCCATTTTTTACCTGTCAGCCATGTTGCCTAAGCTGGCCTCTGGCCTTTAATCGGGGGCGGAGGTCCAAGCTCGCGGTCGGCCGGGCGGCGAATCGCGCTGGAGGCACGATTTCTCACTCGATCAACAGTCTCATCGCCGTCGCCAGCAAGCCTATCGAGAGCCGCCGAAGCCGGCGCGGGCCGTCAGCCTGCGACACCGTTCTGGTACTTCAGTCGAAAGCCGCAAACCAGTTCTTGACGAATCGGCCGGCGGATCACTTTTATAAAGTTTATTTGAGTTTCTGTTGGAGGCGAAGGGCGTCGATGAGATGACCTCCGGTGTCAAGCATCTCGCCGCCGCGCCGCTGTTTAGTACTACTTCCCGGATGGCCCGGATCAGCCGCTCCTGCCGGTGGCGAAGGCGGCGATGCTGAATCATCATTTCCCGCATCCCGACCAACAGGATGCCGATAAGACAACTGATTACGGAGTATATCAGGTACATAAAAGGTCACGCCTCTTCGTCTGTTGTTGTTACTAATGCTTTTAATATCGTAACCGCAGTTTCCATTAGTTTTGCGAGTCTTTGGTAGGTTGTCGAACTTCTTTTCGGTGGGTGTTAGGCTCGCTGGTACCCCGCAAATGTGGGGTTAATAGTAGTTTTGGCCTTGTAAGGATTGATCTGCGAGTGCGATAGAGAGGGTTTTTGGGGCTTGTCCTGTTGGCTGACCTCGAACCGTTTAGTTTTTTAGTCCGAGTTTACTAAAGCAGTACGCGCCGGTCTGGCGAGCTAGCTTATGCGTTTCTGCCGCGACGTGAGGGAAATTGAAGGTCATTTGTAACACACAAGGGGGAAGCCATCCATAACAAAAGATAACAACCACAAAATGGTGTTCCGATCCCCCTATCAGCGGCAGTGACAAGACAAATAGGTTCTGGCTATTCTGGTAGTACTGAAAGGGCAGTCTTCGGAACTGATCGATCGGTGGTGGAGGGAGTGTGCGCAGTCAGAAAAGACAGTTGGCGCTTAGTGTATTACTTGCGCTTTGGGCGTGCAGCGTGGGTTTTGGCGTCCGCGTTCTCCTTCGATACGCGGACACGCCCGGACACCTTGCGGCGCCTCCGGACCGTTGGCCGCGTACCGCACCGCTTCCGCCCCCGCAGAACGGCTCCGCGTTAGTCCTCTTTGTCCATCCGCAATGCCCCTGTTCCCGCGCGACCATTGGAGAGTTGGAGCAAATCATTGCCTGTTGCGGCTCCAAGGTGGACGTCAGCGTCTTTTTCTACACACCACCAGGACAGGACAAAGATTGGGCGGTTACCGACATCTGGCGCAGTGCCGCCAGGATCCCAGGCGTCCGCCTGTTGGATGATTCAAACGGCGCCGTGGCACGCCTCTTTGGCGCCCGCACCTCCGGCCAAGTCTTGTTATATGACCGCACCCGCCGCCTTGTGTTCAATGGCGGCATCACCGCGTTTCGCGGTCACTCGGGCAGCAACGATGGACGAGAGGCAATCGTTGCCTTGCTCCGTGACGGAGTGGTGCCCCGCCGGACCACGCCGGTCTTCGGCTGCGCTCTGTTTGGGGAGGATTAGGTGATACCTGCAACGAACGCCAAGCTGGTTGCTACAACGGATGCAGACGTAGACCAACGCGCTCGCGAGCTGGTGGTCGAGCATCAGAATCGAATCTACGTACAGACAAGCCGCCTGTTCGCCATCCTCATGGGAGTGCAATGGATCGCTGGAATAGCGGCGGCTGTGTGGATTTCTCCCCACACCTGGGTGGGCGCCACGAGCTACGTTCACCTACACGTTTGGCTGGCGGTTTTCCTGGGAGGCGCCATCACCGCATTTCCCGTGTTCCTGGCTATAACCCAGCCCAGTCATGCCTTGACCCGCCATACGATCGCGGCCGGCCAGATGCTAATGTCGGCACTGCTGATCCATTTGACCGGCGGACGCATCGAAACCCACTTTCATGTGTTCGGTTCGCTCGCGTTTCTGGCTTACTATCGCGACTGGCGGGTGCTGATTCCAGCAACCGTAGTGGTGGCCGCCGACCATGCGACTCGGGGCATTTATTTTCCGCAGTCGGTATTTGGCGTACTGACGGCTAGCCCCTGGCGTTGGGCCGAACACGCGGCTTGGGTTTTCTTTGAGGACATCATTCTCGTCAGGTTCTGCTTGCGAGGCGTTGTTGAAATGTGGGAGATCGCTCGGCGTCAAGCATCCATCGAGTTCATTACACTCGGTCTGGAATGGACTGTCAAAGAGCGCACCTCTGAGTTGGAACATGCGAAAGAGGCGGCCGAGGCTGCCAGCCGGGCCAAGAGCGAGTTCCTGGCCAACATGAGCCATGAGATCCGGACCCCCATGAACGGGGTATTGGGCATGACGGAGCTGGCATTGGAAACGGATCTCAGCCCAGAGCAGCGAGAGTACCTAAGTAACGTGAAGCTCTCGGCCGACTCTTTGCTCACCGTGATTGGCGACATCCTCGATTTCTCCAAGATCGAGGCTGGCAAGTTTGAGTTGGATCCGACGGAGTTCCGACTGCGCCGTTTCATCGAGGAGACGGTCAAGATGATGGCTTTGCGCGCTCACCAGAAGGGCCTTGAGGTCGTCTGCGAGATCGATGCCTCCGTGCCGGACTCGGTGGTGGGCGATGCGCCGCGCATTCGCCAGATTCTCATCAACCTCATCGGGAATGCAGTGAAATTCACCGAGCGCGGGGAAACCATCTTGACCGTCGAGGTCCTCCCGTGTGACACACCGGCCGCGTCTAGCGTCGAACTTCGGTTTACCGTGCGCGACACCGGCGTAGGCATTGCGCCAGACAAGCTGAAGAAGGTTTTTGAACCCTTTGGGCAAGCGGACGGTTCCACAACCCGACGTTACGGAGGCACGGGTTTGGGCCTCACGATCTCGATGCGATTGGTCGACATGATGGGCGGCCGCCTATGGGTGGAAAGTGAGCCCGGACGGGGAAGTATATTCTGGTTCACCTTGGTTCTGGGGGTATCCGACCACCTAACGGAGGTCGTTGCCGACTCGCGGTTGCTGCGCGGCACAGCGGTGCTAGTCGTAGACGACAATGCTGCGAATCGACGTGTCCTCGCCGAGACTCTGTCCCGGTGGGGCATGCGGCCCCTGGTGGCGGAAAGTGGAGCGGCGGCTCTGGAACTCATTCATTCCACAGCAGCCCCGGTGCCGTTGGTACTCACCGATATGCACATGCCGGAGATGGACGGCTTTGAATTAGTCTTGCGGCTCAAGAGCCACACCACCACTTCGACAATCATTATGCTTACCTCCGGCGGCCATCCGAAGGATGCGGCTCGCTGTCGCGATCTCGGGATAGACGCGTACCTGACGAAGCCTGTCGGCACCGAGGAACTCAGGCAAACGATATTGGGCGTGTTGGCGCGACGTGCTCCTCAGAGGCAACTCAGAAACGCCGAGCCCGGCTTCCAAAAGCCGCCGGATCTATGCCCAGATGTGCAGAACAGCGATCGGCTCCGGATTCTCCTTGCGGAAGACAACATCGTCAACCAGATGGTGACCGTGCGAGTGCTTGAAAAAGAGGGCCATACGGTGGTGGTTGCCGGAGACGGACGCCAGGTGCTGGCAGTTCTTGAGCGGGAGTGCTTCGATCTTGTGCTCATGGATGTGCAGATGCCGGAGATGGACGGCTTTGAAGCCACGGCCGCCATTCGAGGGAAAGAGCTCTTCAGCGGCGTTCGATTGCCGATTATTGCCATGACCGCGCATGCGATGAGCGGGGATAAGGAGCGATGTCTCGCGGCAGGCATGGATGACTATATAGCCAAGCCGCTCCACAAATTGGAGTTGCTGGCAGCCATCGATCGAATCAAGCCAATGCTGTCCCAGCCTGTCAACTAAGGGCCAGACAACATCGAAAGCAAGCGCACTGCCGATCCTTTTCAGCAAAGTCGGAGACCAAAAATGGTTTTCGGTGAAGTCTCAGACTGTCGTCGAGTGCGAGCTTTCAGCCAATTCGACGTTATCCATAGTTGCCATCCCGCCAGGCATAGTGGGAGCTATCTAAATATAAAATAGGCGCGTATCGTGACGACAGGTGGTGAACTATGAGTAAAAACAAATGACCCGGCACATGAAGGTATCGCTCTCCATCGCGGCCGTTTTGGCATGCGGCGGCGTCTGCGTCCGCTGGTTTGTGAAGGCCCCTGCTGCCCGTGCCGCCCGGTCGTCACGAGTTGCCGGCACGCCGAGCGCTGATCCCTCGGGCGCAGGCTATTCGACGGCGCCAGCGATCCTGGATGTGGACCTCGTCAAGAACGGCTCGCTTCCCGAATACAAGAACACAACCGTGCGCCAGGCGTTTGAGGGAACGTTCCAAGATCCGGAATGGAAGTCCACCGTCAATCTGCAAGGGCAAAAAGTGGTGACCTTTCAGGGGACGGTCAAATATGCTGTCCTGAAAGAAGCTGGGTTTTACATCGGGACCTGGAACGGAGTCCGCCAGGGGATCGAAGCGGAGAAGCAGATCTCAGAGCAAAGGCATCGCTGCTCCGAGGGGGCTGGCCAAACGGAGATGTCAGCTCCCGACCAGGCCACCATCGGGCCGTGCATGGCGAAGGCTTACCAGAGCATGGTGATTCCCGTTGCCTTCGAGTTCACCCTCTCACCTGACAAAAAGACCGTCGAGATGACACTGCCGGACTCCGTATTCCAGAAGTTCGATTCCGACCACAGACTGAAAAAACAGAGAGAGGCAACTCTAGCCTTCATCTATCAATAGGGCGAGGCGGCTATTACCCGCTATGCCCACCAAAGTGCACTGGCGCGGCGAGGGCAACGATCATAGGCTGGGTAATGCCCCAAAGACCGGCCCTGCTGCCGTCGTCGTCTCTTTTCTGTCACACCCGGCTTTTCGTTCTGTGCAGCCGGACGGATACCTCAGTAACTAGTGCTCTGACCGTGTGATGACGTGCGCTCGCGGGAAACCACTCCCTCACGGTCGTGGCTCGGAACGGAGCCGGTAGAAGAGCCTGAAACAAGACCAAGCCGCAAAAAACGTTCGCTCTGTTGGGAGAAAGGAAGACTGCTATGCCAGCCGTGTTGGAACATCCAGTATCGAGAACGGTCGAGCACCGGGAGACCGGTTGGGTGAACCGCCTCTTTAACCACGAGGAATCCACTCCGGAATACCAGGAGTTGAAGTTCACACTGCACAGAAAAGTCCTGGACCGGATCAATCTGGAGGCGCTCTCCTCATTGGCGGGCCCTCGCGTCCGCGCGGAAGTTCGTGCGGCCATCGCCAGGCTGGTGGAAGAAGAGGCGACGCCCCTCAGCCTGCTCGAAAAGGATCGCATCATTGAGCAGGTCCTGGATGAAATCTTCGGCCTTGGCCCGCTGGAGCCTCTGCTGCAGGACCCCACGATATCGGACATCCTGGTAGTGACGCCGCGGCACGTTTATGTGGAGCGCGCCGGCAAACTGTACCGCACGCCGGTGGAGTTCAAAGACGACACCCACCTTCTCCGCATCATTGAAAAGATCGTGTCGCGAGTGGGCCGGCGCGTTGACGAATCGTCGCCGATGGTGGACGCCCGCCTTCCCGACGGATCGCGCGTGAACGCTGTCATTCCCCCGGTTGCCGTCGATGGCCCCCTGCTTTCCATCCGCCGCTTCGGACGGCACGCGCTCACAGGCGAAGACCTCGTCGCGAAGCAAGCCATGACAGAGGGAATGTTGGAACTGCTCAAGGCCTGTGTGAAAGCGCGGCTGAACATTCTGATCAGCGGAGGCACCGGCTCCGGCAAGACCACGCTCCTCAATGCCGTTTCCTCCTACATTCCGGAAGACGAGCGCATCGTGACGATTGAGGACGCCGCTGAATTACGCCTGCAACAGACGCACGTGGCGCGCATGGAAACCCGGCCTCCCAACGTGGAGGGCAATGGCGCGATCCATATCCGGCAACTGGTCATCAACGCCCTGCGTATGCGCCCCGACCGCATCATCGTCGGCGAAGTTCGCTCCGAAGAAGCTCTCGACATGTTGCAGGCCATGAACACCGGTCACGATGGATCGCTCACTACGCTGCACGCCAACACCCCGCGCGACGGGCTGGGCCGGCTTGAGGTCATGGTCGGCATGGCCAACGGGAATATGGGGATTCGCTCCATCCGCCAACAGATTGCTTCAGCCGTCGATCTGTTCATACAGACCTCGCGCTTCAGCGATGGAACGCGCCGCATCACGCATATCACGGAGGTGGTTGGCATGGAGCAGGACATCATCACGCTGCAGGATATCTTTCTCTTCGAAAAAACCGGCATCGCCGAATCCGGGAAGATCCAGGGACGGTTTCGCGCCACCGGTATCCGTCCGAAATTCTACGAACGCCTCAAGACATGCGGCATTACTTTGCCGCCGCAATTATTCCAGACCGTAGTGGAGATCAGGTAGCTCTTTTAAGAAGCGCGCTTGACTGGATCGCTGACAATTGGGTATGGCGTCTCCACGAGCCTGCCCGGCAACGCGAAGAGCGGCGCCTTCTTTGCACTTACAAAACCCGGCCGATGGGAGGGCCGCCCCTCCATCGCGGATACTCGCCCGCTGCGTGCTGCCGTGATGGAGCCCGCAGTGCCACCTTGATGAGTGGAAAGATGTTCCATGGCAAACAAGGCGAGTTCAAAGCGGTCTTTAACACCAACCTTCTGAAAGAGCCGGGAGAGGTAAACCTTTACGGTGCCTTCCGTGATTCCTAGCGAGAAGGCGACCTCTTTGTTCTTCAGCCCTTGCGTCACAAGACCAGCGATCTGGCGTTCTCGCGGGGTCAATACCACTTGTCTGGTCGAGAGGAGCCTGTCACTGAGCGATTTTTCCACCCAGAATTCGCCGGCAGCCACTTTCAGAAGACATTTCACAAGCAGCTCGACCGGCAGGTTCTTGCGGAGGATGCCGCGGATGCCCAGGCCAATCGCCTGCGATGCAAATTCGGTAGAGATCAGATCCGCCCAAAGGATGATGGGCGCATTGGCAGTCGTCGATCGTAATGCGCTCAACACCTCCAACGTGACGTCTTCGGTAAACTCCATCAGAAGCAAATCCGGCCGGTCCGTTTGAACGTTCTCCATCAGTTGACCGATGGTTGGACAAACCCCAGACAACATCAGGCCACTGAGAGGCGCAAGAACAGTTTGGAGGCCTGCCACCAGGACAGGCTGGACGGAGTACAAGATCACTTTTGTCATGAAGTGCCTTGATCTTTACGCCGGTAGTCCAACGACGACGCGTGCCCCACTGGTCGTGGTGCGTAGTAATCCGGATCGGCGAAGTGTTCCTGAAAGATCCGTTCCCAGCGTGCGTTGTGCATACAGGTAGGACACTGACCACAGGAACAACGCCGGGCCGCACTTCGACGTTGAGTCTGGGGCGTCTCGACTGTAGCGCGATCGCCCGGAGGCCGCAGCGACATTGTCATGAGCAGCTCGAACAGACTTGGGTCACAAAGTTCCATCGGGGGATCTTCTCCTTAATACCTGAATCAAGTGTGGCAGAACCCCTAGGGATTCATAGGGATTATCTGAGGTGATTAGCCGTAGATTATGTGGGTGATTCCAAGCACATATCACCCCCTTTTGATCACGCGCATTACCCACGAATGGGGGTAGCGTATTTTAATGCCTCCAAGATTGGACAGTATTTGCCAACTGATGGACGCCGTGCGGGTAGGGTGATGTGCCCGCCCCCGGACGGCCGCGTCCTGCTGAACCGATCTTACTTCGTCCTGGGCGCCTTTCCTTGGTTGAATGGTACTTTCCGGCCATTGGAAGTTGGTGTTTGGCCGTCCAGGTAGTCCTACCTGGCTAGAGTAATCCGTCTGCGGCGCCTCCCAGGTGTCAGATCGCGCCTGGCAGAAATATGCGCTGCATCCGAGTCCCGGTACTTGGGTGGCTATACGTACCTTTCCGGCTTTGCCATCCTGGCAGTAGTTATTACGGCAGCTAACAACCAAAGCGAGACATCAAAACATGACGAAAGTAGCACTCTATTGCGTTCAACCCGTTCTGATCGCGGGTTTTCAGGTCATCCTGAATAGTCTGGACGGCTTCACGGGTTCGGTCTGTCCCAGTTTGACGGACCTGATGGATCACATGGGCACGGACCACCCGCAACTCATCGTGTTCGAAGTAACCTCCACCATCGATCTGACGACGCTGCGCAAGGTAATCGACCATAGCCGGGATGTGGCGGTGATCCTCTGGGTGGAAGAAGTTTCGGCCGAATTTGCTTCGCAAGCGATTTCCCTGGGCGTTCGCGGCCTGCTCCGCAGAAGCCTGCCGCTCGAAATACAGGCGCGCTGCCTGGCAAAAGTGGCGGCGGGCGAACTCTGGGTGGAAAAGACGCTCAGCAACAAACTACTCGGCACGAAACGGATCGCCCTGACGCCGCGGGAGCGGCAATTGGTGGTGTTAGTCGCTCAGGGCCTGAAAAACAAAGAGATCGCCTACACACTTGGAGTCACCGAGGGAACGGTCAAGGTCTACTTATGCCGCCTTTTCGAGAAGACGGGGGCAAACGATCGGCTGGAACTGGCGCTCTTCGCGCTGAAGAACCTCTTTGTGAATCAGACCAGCGAAGTGGCCGCGCCGATGTTGTCGGCGGCCGCCGGACCCCAGGCAGAGCGCCTGATGGCCTCCGTACCCGCGGCCGCCTTCGTCCCCAGTTTCATCTGCGTGGAGCGGGGACGGTTCGGCTCCAGCGGCGTGAGCATGTGACAGGGGCGATTGCCACCGGGGTGCGTACCCGTTTGGGGGATTTCGTGGTTCGATGCGGCCACGCTCCCTCATCACGGTCGCGGCTCGGTTGCGGCTCGTCATATTCTGGAAGCAATGACGCGACTCGGCCGTTTCCTGATGCACGTGCCCCGTTTTGGGCGCCTGGTTTTGGAGCGGGAGGTGTTCGCCGCACGCTGCGAGCGATTGCAACGCGAACTGGACGGAAGCCTGGAACGCGAGCGCACTCTCCGCCAGGAACTCGAAACCTCCGCGGAGGAAGCCCGCGCTCACTACGAGCGATTGCAGCGCGAACTGGATGGAAGCCTGGAACGCGAGAGCGCTCTCCGCCAGGAACTCGAAACCTCCGCGGAGGAAGCCCGCGGTCACTGCGAGCGATTGCAGCGCGAACTGGATGGAAACCTGGAACGCGAGGGCACCCTCCGGCGGGAACTCGAAACCTCCGCGGAGGAAGCCCGCGGTCACTGCGAGCGATTGCAACGCGAACTGGATGGAAACCTGGAACGCGAGAGCACCCTCCGGCGGGAACTCGAAACCGCCACAGAGGAAGCCCGCGCGCTCACCGCCGTCGCGCGGGGCGACTCCAGCCACCAGAGAATGCGAGACGACTGGGACCGTCGCGCCCTCTCCGCGCCCCGCTACTTCATCGCTTCGGGCGAGCAGGCCGGCACCGAGGAGTCCTTTTTCCAGTCCGGCGAATCCAACATTCGCGAACACATTCAAAGCGACCTGGAGAACATCTGCCAGGGCCGCGACCCCGGTTCCATGCGCATCGTCGAAATCGGCTGCGGCGCCGGCCGGCTCACCAGGGCGCTGGCTGCCATCTTCGGCGAAGTCCACGCCATAGACGTCAGCCCGGAGATGATCCGCCTGGCGGGTGAGAAGGTGGGCGCGCTGCCGAACGTCCGGCTCTACGTCAACAACGGCGCCGATCTCTCCGCGCTGCCCTCGTCATCGTTCCACTTTGCCTTTTCGTTCCTCGTCTTCCAGCACATTCCCGATCAATCGATCGTCGAAAGCTACGTTCGCGAAGTGCACCGCGTGCTGGTTCCCGGCGCCCTGTTCAAATTCCAGGTGAATGGTGGCGACGTTTCCGGCCGCGGGCCCGCCGGCACCTGGTTCGGAGTCTCCTTCGGCGAACCCCAACTGCGCGCACTGGCCCTGCGCTGCGGGTTTGAAGCGCGCTATCTGGAAGGTGGTGAAACCCAATACCTCTGGGCCTGGTTCTTCAAGCCGTAGCCATGTGGCGCGGACACTCGTGCCGTTGCGAAAGCAGCAATCCAGGTGTATTACATCCCGCCCAGACGAAAAGCGTTGACACGAGTATACGAAGCAGCGTCGAAACCTACCCCGGTCCCGGATCTGGTGGGCAAGTCGAAAAATCTCGACACGAGTGTCGAGACGGCAGACACGAGTGTCCGCGCCACGCTTCACGCCAGCCGCAGCACGGTTTCGGTGAGCGATTCCAAAGCAAGCGACTGGACAGGATGCCTACAGTTCCAAGGCTGCGGGAACAGCACTCCACAAACGCCGATCCGCTCGGCGGCTTCGATGTTGTCGCGGCTGTCGTCTACCAGGATGTCGCCACGCCCCCACCATTCCAGAAACTCGCTCTTGCTGCCGTCGTAGACCGGCGTCGCGGGTCCGCCGCGGCACGGCACCACGCCGAACACCCGGATGTAGTCTCCGAAATGGCGCATCACCCATTCGGCCGCGGGCGGGGCGGTATCGAGAGGACGCGCCGTCAGGGCGATGTGCCGGAAATCCGCTCCGTAAGTGCGAAACCAGGCGAGCGCCTCAGGGTTCGGCGCCATGCTCCGGGCGGCGTAAGAGAGCCGGAAACGGTCGAGCGAATCGAGATACTCCCGGCGAGTGACACCCAGCAGGCTGTGCGGCGGATTTTCAGTCAGATCGCCGTACGCCAGGCGGCATTCCGGCCGCGGGGGCTTCCACTCCTGCTCGAACCAGTCCCGCATGAGGGCGTTCAGGACGTCATCCACGTCCCAGACAATGGTCAACATCAGTGACCTTATTGGCCCGCGGCGCTGGTCTGGCTGGCGGCGGGACGGCCCATGGCCCAGTCCATCCAATACGTGACCAGGGTTTTGCGCGCGGTATTGGCTTCGATGGACGAATCCACATAGTAGGAATCGCCCTGGGAGTAGTGCGAGGAGACTTCCTCGATCACGGCTCCCCCGGTAGTGGTGAAGGCGTGCTTCACGCCGCGTGGAATTACCACCACCTCGTTGGCCTTGACGGGGCGTGCGACACCGTCGAGCTTCAGGCAGATGTTGCCATGCAGGATGTGATAAGTCTCATCCTTCAGCTTGTGGAACTGCTCGGGGTGCGTCTGCCCGGGCAGCATCACGATCACGCGTTTGCAGTATTCGCGGTTCACCACGGTGATGGTGGTCGATCCATATTCCCGGAAGCGGCCGATGCCGTAGTGGTGGGAAATCTCCAGGTCGAGCTCGCCAGGGACCACGACCTTGGCCTGCTGCAACAGTTCCCTGACGTCGGAGACGATCTGGAACACATACTCCTGACGATCGAAGGACCGGGTGTTGGACGTCAGCGCGGGCGCGGATTGGGCGAGGGGCTCGGCCGTGGTGAAATCCACGTACTTCGACATGTCGTTGGCGCGGATCTGTCCGGGGGCGGCGGGCATGGCGTAGAAGGTGTTCTCGCCGGTCAGCCGGGCGCCGGCTGGCAGGTCCTGCCGGACAAACACGCCGCGCTGGAGGTCTTTCAGGGTGGATACTTCGAGCGCGCCGAAGGCATACCGCTCGCCCGCCACGCCGCACATCGCGAGGGATTGGGAGGCTGCTTCCAACCAGTTCCGGACCTGCTCCGGGTTGGCCGAATAGGCGTTGAGCTGGATGCCGGGGGCTTCCAGGCCGACGTGCTTTTCGAACATCCGCGCGCCCATCCCGACGGCGATTTTGACAGCCTCCACATTGCCGGGCCGTTCATGCGTGGAATAGCCCACTTCCACGTTGCCGTAGCGGTTGCGCAGGAGCTCGATCTGGTTGAGCTGCAGGTTGTCATCGGGCGTGGGATACTGGCCGACACAGTGCATCAGCGAGAACTTCTTCTGGCGGTGGCGGAAGAAGCTGACCACCCGGTCGATATCCCGCAACTGGACGCCGGCGGTGGAGGCGATGATGGGCAGATCGGTGCGGACGATCTTTTCGAGCAGCGGCCAATCGGTGAGATAGCAACTGGGGACCTTGAGAAAATCGTACCCATGCTCCACGATCCGGTCGACCGAGACCTCATCCCAGGGCGTGCAGATCGAGATGAAGCCGTGGGCGTCGATGGCTTCTTTGATCTGCTGGTACTGTTCCCAACTCAGTCGGGTCTCCGAGAAGCGTTTGACGAACTTGAGATCGAAGCGGTCGCGGTAAGCAGGGTGGATGCCATCCTCAATCGACCGGTACTGCAGCTTGACGGCGAAGGCGAAAGGAAAGTCCCGGACCACCTTGTGGAGCGCGTCGACGATCGCCAACGCGTGATCCACGCGTCCCATGTGGTTGTTGGCCATTTCAAAAATGAACAAGGGACGCGACTCGATGCTCTTCATTCCGATCTCCATAGCGGTTCTCCAGGGGCATGCCCAGGAAGGCGCGGGAAGCGCCGTAATTCATACAATCAGAAGGAATTATAAGAAGCCGGGGGAGTACGAAATAGCTTCTCTTTGGTACACGGGAGAGGTCATCTAAAGTTATGAACCCCGTGGCACAGGCATTCTTGCCTATGTTGGTTTCAGGGCAAGAAATATTGGTTTCAGGGCAAGGAAAATCAACACAGGCAAGAATGCCTCTGCCACGTAGACCTTACCAGATGCGGAGCGGAACATCTCCCGGCGCGAACCCGAGGCCCACATGAGCTTCCTGGACGATCCGGTTATAGTTATGGAAGTCCGGACTGCTATACGATTGTACGTTATAACCAAAAACAAAATGCACGGACCGCACGATCTGGCGGGAGGCCGAGAGCCCTCCGCCAACGCTGCTGTAATAGCCGTTAAAATTCCCGACCGATTTTGACCGGTTGTATGCGGACAGGGCGTTCAAGCTCCATCTTCGAACTCCCGTGTAGGTGTAACCGGCCGTCACGGTGTCTGTGTAGGAAGTGGTAAACAGGCCATTGCCCGGCGTTACCCCACGTTCCGCATTCACATATAAAACCCCTTGGCGGAATACCTGGGAGAGCCGCACACCGCCAGTCGGGATCCAGGAGATGAAATGCGCGATTTCGGTGGTGGAGGAAACTCCCAACAGGGCAGCAATGACCGGATCGACGGGGACGCTCTGGATAAATGTTTGTTCGATGCGCGAAGCTCCCACCGAAGCGGAGAACTCGAGCTTGGCGGCGAGCGCCGTGGAAAAGGTTGCAGCGGCAGTGTGGACGTCTGCCGAGCCGTATTGCCCGTTGAAAAAGTAATCCTGGTAATTGTAGGCGGCGCCTATGGTGCTCCGGCGGCTGACCCGATATTCTACATCCCCGCGTGCGCCAAGGCCGGTGACGCCAATCAGGCCAGCCGCACGATAGCGGGTCAAAAAGTTGTCCCCGCCTAAATCGAAGGAAAGCCGGGCGCTCTTTTGAATTTTCAGGTCCGCCTGCGAACTGAGATAATACGTGCGGTTATCGAAAAAAGTCGTTGTAGGGATATAACTTTGCGACGGATCGAAGGGCACCGTCTGGGAAAGACTTCCCAATCCGAAGGCCTGCGTGAACATGCCCGCGTTTTCCCGCAGCGTCAGGCTTATGTGGCGCGTGATTTGTTGGGTAAGCCCCAGGAGAAACGCCTGAGACAGCGAATCGAAACTGGAACCTTGAAAGTAGTGGGACAAGCTGCCGCGGTAGTCCAAGCCGAGTTTGGTGTGCTTCCAACTGTGCGTCCCGCTGACACCCCAGGCGAGTGTGAGATAGGAGGAATTCAAATTCGCCAGATCGCCTTCGGAATCGGCCACGGCGACACCGGCAAGCCCGGTTTGGTAGCCGGCGGTCAACTCGACGAACGGACGGAATTTGATTTCTGGCGCGGACATGGCGGCAGGCGCCTCGCCACGCGAAAGGATTGCCGGACCGGCATACTGCGCGAAGGCCGGCAGTGCCAATCCGAATAGCGTGAGCACGCGTACCAATTTCAAATCATGTCTCCTTATGTTTAAAGCAGCAAATCAAAGTGTGACGCTACCTTCCTGACCTGTCAAGCTATTCGGTCCCAGCGGTTCCAGTCCCCGCAATGCAATATCGGCAGAGATTATGGTACTGTTGCAGTTTTTCCGAATGTCCGGCCGGATTC
The DNA here is from genome assembly GCA_003167275.1 of Bryobacterales bacterium. GTDB lineage: Bacteria > Acidobacteriota > Terriglobia > Bryobacterales > Bryobacteraceae > JAIQFL01. The sequence continues at coordinate 29,428 of PMTT01000122.1, forward strand.
CGTAGTACCGGCATGCCCGTGTGGTCTTTTTCGGCGGATGATTTCCCATCCCGCGGCGGCGAAAGCGGAAACGGAGTGGAATCCGGTTATAATGTGAAGTTGATGTCGGTTTAGCCGGTTTCCTTTTGGATGATTCGTCTATTTCGAGTCTTCGTACCCGTTGGTACCCTTGCCCTGCTGATCTCCGAGATTCTGCTGGTAACCGGAGCGTTTGTTCTAGCCAGCTACATCATCCTTCCGGCCGACCCTGGCGATTACCTCCTTTATGAAGGCGGTTTGCAGAGCATTTTTCTGGTAGTGCTCAGCATTCTGATCGGGCTATATCTCCACGATCTCTACTCCGATATCGACCTGAAGTCGCGCATCATCCTGCTCCAGCAACTGTGCCTGGTGATGGGGATCGCCTTCCTGATCCAGGGGCTGGTCAGCTATGTGGATCGCAACCTGAGAATCCCGCTTCGCGTGATGGCGCTGGGAAGTTCGCTTGCGATGGTGGCGATTTTCACGTGGCGCAACCTCTTTAGCGCCTATGTGTCCCGGGTGGTCGGCCGGGATCGCCTGCTGATGGTGGGGGACAGCCCGGTGCTGGTGGATATCGCCCGGTATATCGACAGTCATCCGGAGAAGGGTATGGTAGTAACCGGGTATGTTGGCGATTTTCCCGACAGGGAGGCGCAGATTCCCGGAAGCAAGGTGCTTGGCCCGATCGCTTCTCTGCGGGAGATTGTGGGCGCCACCCGTCCCACCCATATCGTAGTGGGCATGTTCGAGCGCCGCAATTGCATGCCGGTGAACGATTTGCTGGAGCTGCGTTTTGGCGGCAACATCGTCGAAGAAGCTGCCAGCACCTATGAAAGAGTGTGCGGCCGGGTGTGCGTGAAGGAACTCCGGCCTTCGCACCTCATCTACTCCGGCGAGTTGGGGCCGCGCCGCCAGACGCTCCTCTATCAAAGCCTCTCAAACCTGCTGGTGGCGGCTATTGGTGCGATTGTGGCCACTCCCGTGATGCTCATCGTTGCCCTGGCGGTACGGTTCTCCTCGCCGGGACCGATTTTGTATCGCCAGATACGAGTCGGCCTGGATGGAGTCTCCTTCACTTTGTTCAAATTCCGATCGATGCGGGTGGATGCCGAAGCGGCGAGTGGAGCGGTCTTTGCATCCAAGGACGATCCCCGCGTGACTCGGGTGGGCCGCATCATCCGCAAGCTCCGGTTGGACGAACTGCCGCAGCTTTTCAACGTCCTGAGGGGGGAAATGTCGATTGTGGGGCCACGCCCGGAGCGGCCGGAGTTCGTCAAGACGCTGTCGATCCGGATTCCCTATTACCGGCAGCGGCACTGCGTGCGGCCGGGGATTACCGGGTGGGCGCAGATCAATTACAAGTACGGGGAAAATCTGGAAGATACCATTGAAAAGCTGGAGTACGACCTGTTCTATATCAAGAACATGTCCCTCAGCCTGGACACCTATATCATCTTCCACACACTGAAGACGATGCTGATGTCCCGCGGGGCGCAGTAAGGGTCTTGCATTTCCCGGCATGTCCGGTTTCGCACCGGACCGATGGTGGCCTTGTTATATTGACAGTCGATGCCCACCGGTTCGCCGTCGTTCGAGCAGGACGCCCGAAAAATCGCCACTGCGCTAGAGCGGCGCCGGTACCTCGTCCTGGCGTTACTCACCGTGCTGTACGCGCTCGGCGCGGTTCGCCACGCGGCCTCGAAGCCGCTCTGGTATGACGAAATCATTACGGTGATTTCAGCCTCGGCGCCCGACGCAGCCGGCACGTGGAGAGCGGCGCAGGCCAGCGACGCAAGCCCGCCGCTGCTGCATCTGCTCACGCACTTTTCGATCCAATGGTTCGGATCGAGCGATGTGGCGATCCGTCTGCCCGCGATCGTGGGGTTCTGGATCTTCTGCCTGTGCCTGTTTCACTGCGTCAGGCGGCGCGCGGGAATCTACTTCGGTATCGCCGCGCTCGTGATGCCCATCGCCACCGAAGCCTACACCTATTCCTACGATGCCCGCGCGTACGGACCGGAACTGGCGTTTTGCGGACTGATGCTGGTGGCATGGCAGACGGCTGCCGAAGGCCGCAGGCGGCTGGCGGCCCCGGTGCTGCTGGCGCTCAGCCTGGCGGGGGCGATGCTGCTCCAATACTACGCCGTGCTTTTGTATCTGCCGCTGGGCGGAGCGGAGCTGTTTCGCACCTGGCGCACGCGCCGCTGGAATTGGGGCATCTGGGCGGCGTTTGCGTGCGGGATCGCCCCTTTGGTCTGGCGGATCGCGGCGGTCCGTCACATCGTGAGCCAGTTCAGCCAGACGACTTGGGCGCCAGCCTACCCGGAACAGGTGGTGGAGTACTGGGAAACCATGCTGCAGCATTCGTTGAGCTTTGTGGTGGTGGGGCTGGCGGTCCTGGCGTTGCGCCTGATCGGAGACCGGATGGAGGAACCCGCGGCGCCGCCCAAGCTGGCTGGTCACGAATTGCTGGCGGGAGTGCTGTTTCTCGCCATCCCGGTGATGGCGGTGGCCATCGGGCTTTTCAAGACCCACATGTTCACACCGCGGTACGCGCTCATCGGAGTGACCGGCGTCCTGCTGTTGGTCCCGATGATTGCCGCCCGTCTGGCCAACGGCCGGGCGTTTGCGGGTTTTCTGCTGATGTTGGTGTCGATGCTGCCGTTGGTGTTCGT
>PMTT01000846.1 GCA_003167275.1 Bryobacterales bacterium
GTCCAGCATGAGAGCCACACCCCAGGGGATATAACGCCGGGACGGAGAAATACTCTTTCCGGTCAACGGCCGGATTCATGAGCCTGAGAATCCTCCATGACAGTATCGCCGGGAACTTTGCTGTGATCAACGCGTTCAGCCGCCTGACGCCGCACGGCTCGATTCCAGCCGACGTGACAATCGAGCCCGGCGGACCGGGCGATTCCTTCATTCTCCGCAGCAAGGCTGCCGCGGACTGCCACGGTTTCAGTATGTCTGAGAAGTTCTTGTACGGCGAGCACTACTGCTACTCGGCGGTATTTCGTGTGACGCGCGACGCCACCGGGAAGCTCGCGGTTAAGGATTTCGCGGTCGACATTGAGCAGCTTCCGGCGCCGGGGAAAGTTCGATACCTCGGCGAAGCGCGGGTCCGCAAGATCCACAGCGACGGCGAGGTGCAGGAGGCGCGGATGGGCGACGACCCGCATCCGTTCCTGATCCCGAAGCGCGTCACGACGACCATCGAGACGGACAAGGGCGCGGTCGTGGTGACGAACGATTATACACTTCACACGGAAACGAAGAAGTAAATGCAGACTGCGCGTCCGGGAGGGGCGGTTTTATATCGTTTCGATTACGCGCTGAGTGCCGGCTTCAGCTCCGATCTGATCGAGCGCTTGAAGCGAGATTGTCGACCGTCCTCGAACGCATTATCTGTGGATCCCGGTGCACTCGGAACAGACGGGTAAGCCGGTGCATCCTGCCCAAGCGATCTTCGCAAGCTCTTGCCAAATCCCTTCCCACAAGCAAATCAAAGCGCCCTTCTGCCGTGCGGCGTCCCATCGACGCCCGTGCCGGTACCTTGATATCCGTCAATATCGGAAGGAATCGGAAGGGACTCGCGGACCCGGACGAACTCCCGGCTGATACAATCAAGTGTCGATCATATCGAGAACAGTCGGTGCCAACCCGCAGACGTGGCAGATGGCGACTGGTGACCGGCGCTCACAGCCTCGTCGACGCCGAACAGCTGCTCCATGAATGCCATCCCTATCAACGTCAAACGCACCGGCGCGCAACTGGCGCCCGATCCGACGCGGGTTCTGCTGCGGTCGTTTACCCCCGGCGATGTTCCGCGGTTGGAGAGGATCGTCGCTGGGATCATGTCGATGTCCGAAAGCGACGTCGGTCCATTGTTGGCCGCAATTTCCGCAAAGTTCTCTGGACGCCACCAGCAGATCGGCCAGCTCTTCAAGGAACGATTCAGGCAATTGCGGGAGATAGCTTCATTCGATCAGGACCCTTCCGAGCAGCGACAACTACTAATCGGAGCGTATTTCGTCTCCGAGTATTCTGTCGAGTCCGCGGCACTATTCAACCCGTCTATGGTTGCCGACCCCGATCAACAAGGCCTGCCTCCAGGCGCGTTACGCTTCGTTATGAGCCTGCGCGCGACCGGGGATGGCAGCATTTCCTCCATTGTTTTCCGGACAGGTATCATCCATGCTGATCACCGGATCGAGGTCAGGGCTGCCACTTGCTGTATCGTGGAGCCGAGCCGAATCCCCAACGCCCTTTATGAGAAGCCACTCTTCGAACGGAAGATTCTCGAACTTGGATTGACCAACGAGCACACGCGCCGCGTTATGGGAAGGCTGGGGGACTCGTTCACAGAACAAGAACTTCAGTCCACGATTGAAACAGAATTGAAGGAGTGCTCGACGCCGGAGGGGGAAAAGGACCGTCAGGACACTGCGCAGCGATTGTCGATACTGGCCAAGTCGAACTGCTCGGTTCAGTTCTCAAGCGAGCAGAGCGTATCCGAACGGGTTATTTTTCCAGTGACTCTCTCTCAGCGGAACGGCATCGAAGACGCCCGGTTCGTACGTTTCCACAATGACGACGGAACCCACGTCTACTTTGCGACGTTCACGGCCTTCGACGGTCAACTCGGTATTCCGCAACTACTGCAGACATCCGACTTCCTTCTTTTCCGATTCGCCACTTTGAACGGTCCGGCAGTTCAAAACAAAGGGATGGCCCTTTTCCCGAAGAAGATTAATGGATTGTATGCGATGCTGTCCCGGCAGGATTCGGAGAATATCTACCTCATGTTCTCGGACAACGTCCACTTCTGGTATGAGCCGAGAATCCTTCTTAAGCCGGTGTTTCCGTGGGAAATGGTTCAAATCGGCAACTGCGGGTCGCCGATTGAGACGGAGGCCGGCTGGTTGGTGCTGAGCCACGGCGTCGGCCCGGTGCGAGAATACTCGATCGGCGCGTTCCTGCTCGATCTTGACGATCCGTCCAAAGTGATCGGCCGCCTGCGTGAACCTCTGCTGAAACCAATCCTGAGCGAATGGGAGGGAAATGTCCCAAACGTTACCTATTCGTGCGGTGCGCTGCTCCACGACGGCGAGCTATTCATCCCGTACGGAGTGTCCGACTACGCCACCCGGTTCGCCACGGTCCCGCTCGATGAAGTGCTAGCCGCTATGCAATAGTGAAACCACGATCAACTGCCACGATCAACTGCATTAATCAAAAGCACTTTCACCTGAGTTCCGTCTCCTTTGGCAGGGGTCCCATTGCTTGGAGTTAACAGCGAGCCTCTGCCACGCTCGGCAGCATCGAACGACATCCCGAATCTCCAGGCCGTAGCCGGGATCGTCGAACAGGCTCCAAACGGCATCCGGATCTTCTGGCATCTGGTCAACCAGCGCGTTCAGTTGGGCGCGATGTGCAAGGTCGCAGGCAGCTTCCAGTGCCCTGATGTAGGCATGGAACTCGGCTGAACGGGCGGCGTAGACGACAGGATCGGCGCCGGCCTTTTGGCGCTTCCAAGTCCTCCAGCAGGCACCCTGGTTCCACAAGACCGAGCCGTCGCTCATAATCGCCACTCTGCAATCGCTATACTCCGTTCGGGCCAACTCCGTTCCGGTTTCGTTCAGTCTCGCCATCCGCGTGCTCCTTCTGCGCGCAGGCCGATCGGCACCGCCGCGCATCAAATTCATGGCTTTGAAGGATGCGGAAATCAAGCAGATTCTGATCCCAAAAGGCACCGCGGCAAGGGAGCAATTTCGTAACAACGCTAGCTCGTCATTCGGTCGCCCCCTCGGTCGGGAATTGCGAAACCCCAGGACGGCGGTCAAAAGCAGCGTCGACGGGCGATGTCGTGCCTACCGTGTTGCCATGAAGGCCATTGAAGACTTAAGGTAGCCTCTTGTCCTTCAGGAAATTCCAGGCGGCCCGGTTCACTTGGTCGGAGATACCGTAGTAGTTGTGATCATGCTGCGGAATCTCTTCCAAATCGAACGGGAATCCGGCCGCCACAAAGACGTCGCGTGTATGCCGCACATTCACCAGAGGAAAGAGCGGGTCGCGGGTTCCCACTTGCATCTGGATCGGTGTTCTACGTGTAACCTGTGAGACTAGCGGCTCCGCCTTCGCATCCAGTGCCCCGGCATGCGCGGCGATGGCAGCAAAGTAGTCCTGCTTGGCCAGCGCCAGCAACAAAGAGAAACCAGCGCCAGCCGAATGTCCAAATAAGTACACTCGCTTTGGGTCGGCAGAATATTTCTGGCGAACTGTATCGCCAATCGCGATCAGCGGCTCAGGACCGTCGAGCGGCGCCTGCCACTGCGCCGGAACCATCGAACTGGGCGCCACCAGGATGATACACTCTTTCGCTGCGAGTTCCTTCCACGGGCCAATCAGTGACATGCCATCGTGGCCGGAACCGTGCAACAGCATCAGCAATGGCGCGCCGGACGGACTCGGAGCGGCGCTTGGAACGAACACGAAATAGACGTGCTGGCGTCCGTCGATTTTAAGGATTTCTTTATGGACCTCACCGGAAGCGCCCGCGAGGAGCAATGGCACAAAAAGTGACAAGTTAACGAGCTTCGTTTGCGAGAACATCTCTTCACACTATAGACCCTCACCCAGCAGCCCGTGAGATGATCGCCCGCCTCGCAACCGCGCTCCTGCCAAGGATCAAATGGATGGGTGTCGAGAAGGTGCCCGAGCCTCCGCGATCGTCGCCGCGTGCGGGGCGGCGCGGGTTACGCAGGCGCTCCTAGTGGGGTTCATCGCGAGATATTACCGGAGGGCAGACCACGCGGCCATCCAGCGGTGGGCGATACCTGGCACGGAGTTCCGGGCCGCTTGGGTTAGAATTGCTTTGTACCGTATGCCGCGCCAGCTCCTGTTGCTGTGCTGTTTGGTCTCCTTAGCCGGGGGACAGGACGACCACGCCGGGCTCTTGCAGCGCCTGCGCGAGAGAGTGCGGGAGACCATCGAGCGCCTGCCGAATTACCTGTGCACCGAGACGGTGGACCGAACCCAATCCCGCGCGTCGGGATCACATCCCGCCTCGTGCGCCTCGCTGGTGGCACAGAAGGATCGGAAACTGCGCCCCGTGGCGTCAGACCGTTTGCGCCTGGACGTCGCCATGTCCTCGAACGGGGAAATGTACTCCTGGGCCGGTGAGGCGAAGTTTCACGACCAGACTCTGGGAGAGTTGGTGAAGGCCGGCACCACCGCGACGGGCACTTTCGCCGCCTTCCTGAACGCCATTTTTCTGTCCAGCGGCGCTCAGTTCTCTTTTCAAGGGGAGAGGACGGAAGGCGGACGGACAGTCGCCGAGTTCTCCTACCGCATTGCACAGAAGGATAGCCAATACGTCTTCGGCTACAGCGGGGGCAAGATCATCACCGGCTATCATGGCACGTTTCTGGCGGACCCCCGCACCGAAGACCTGCTGCGACTGGTGATCGATGCCGACCCGCTGCCCGACTTCACCGAGACGTGCCAGGCGTCCTCCACCATGGACTACCATCGCGTGACGTTACACGGGTCCGATTTTCTGCTCCCCAGCGAGGTGCACCTGCGAATCGTCGACACCGACGGCGGCGAGAACGAGAATCGTACGGTATTTTCCGCGTGCCACGAGTTTCTGGGCGAGTCCACCCTGAGCTTCGACGATCCGGAGCAGGCGGCCGCGGGGAGCGCCGAGGGAATTGCCGCTCCCACGACCCTGCCGGCCGGCCTGGGCTTCCAGATGGCGCTCACTGATGACATTCAGACGCCGACCGCGGCGGCGGGCGACGCGATCCACGCCAAGCTTCTGACCCCCATCCGGGACCACTCTTCAAAGTTGCTGGTTCCGGCGGGCACAGTGGTCACCGGCCGCATCAGCGAAATGCGCCACTATTACTCGCCGTCACAGTCGTGGTCGATCGGGCTGCGGCTGGATACCATCAAAGTGGACGGCGTATCAAGACCGTTGGCGGCGACGGTCGATACGTTGGGGCAGAAGCTGACCGGCAGCCGGGGAAACAAGGGAATCCTGCATTGGAGCGCAACGCCGGGTTTGGGCGCGATCGTGTTTTCCGACCTCAAGCCCAACGAGGTGATCCTGGCCGGTCAGGAAATGAAGTGGGTGACGGTCTGGCCATTGAAGGCGCCACCGCCAAAGACGGAACTCAATACGGTGCTCGGGACAAACCCCATGCCCCCTGAATTTCGGCTGGAGGAGCCCGCAAACAGCAAGCGACCGGCGTTGCGGCAGACTGAGGAGTCCCCGCCGACAAGTCCCCGCAATCTCGATCTGAAGGAAGGAACGCTGGGGGACGTGCCAGCAGGGTGGCGTCTGCCGCCGGGATCGGTGACTTACTCCGCGGAACTGCGCGATACGGGTTGTAAGTCCGGCTCGCGGTGCGCGGTGGTGCTGGTCCCGCCCGATGCCCCTGCGGGATCTGTCAGAAATCTGATGCAATCCTTCGATGCCCGTCCGTATCGCGGCCTGACGGTGCGGCTGCACGCGTGGCTTCGTGTGGACCCCGTGCAACGCGGAAACCAGGCCCAACTGTGGTTGCGCACCGACCGGCAAAATGGGCTCACGGGATTTTCCGACAACATGGAAAAGCGGGCGGTCACTTCCGGCGAGTGGACCGAGTGCCAGATTCAAGGGCGGATCGATCTGGACGCCACCATGATCAGCGTCGGGGTACTGACGCTCGGCAAAGGCTCGGCCTGGATCGACGCAATCGACTTCGAGATTGTCTCACCATCGGAGAGGCGGTAATAATTGCCGTTTCTCCAGTGTCACATGGAGCTCCGCTGGAGCGCATGGGCATCGACACACAGGGCCGTCAGACGTCGGGGCGTTTACTGAGCAGAGGCGGTTCCTGGAGACTATAATGGCGGCATTGTCCCGATCAGATCAAAACCCACACTCCACACTGGGTGCAATTCCCAAAGCGTTCCAAGCGTTGCGGTCTTGTGATCATTGGCCCCTTTTCCGGCCAGTATTTGAAAAGTGGAACGCATGGTAGAACGCGAACCCGGTGGCATAGATGTGGTTTGGCGTTTTCATGATGAGCGCGATGAGGTGGGTGTGTTCGTCTGCAACCACTGCGGGCGAATCGTTGAGGTGCGGCCGCGAGTCCAGTTGCCGGCGCGCCGTGCATTTGTCGGCGTTATGCGTCTGATATCGGAAGGTGTCGACGTCCCGTCCATGCCACTGGAAGGCTAAGAGAGCGGGAGCTTTGTACGAGCGGCCGGCGACCCACTCGGAGAGAGCCGGATTCCCTAAAGGGACTTAACGCCCGCCGAAGCGCCAGTTTCTCGTGCTCCAGCCCACCGTAGTAGCTCAAAACATCTTCTCGCTGGTAGACTGCGTCTAACTCCTTATTATGCCGAATGGCTCGACGGGGAATTTGTTCTCTTGAACCACGCGATCCCAGGGTACGACCATTCCAGAATCATGAAGCAAGCGGAACGCTTTCATGCCTTGTTCGGAAGCACGATTCGTTCTCGGCGATACCCAAATGCTCGACGATAGGACCCCGATTCCAGATTGTTTCAAGATCGCGGCTTCACGGCTTTCCTGAGCGAACAACAGAACTTCTTGGCATAGGTTGCCGACCCGGAGCACGGTGTAAATGAAGAAGTTTGCGATCGCGATGAAAATCATGGGGGGTCGATTGTTTTACGGTAGCTAAATGTGGCAATTCTCGTGCTGAAAATGACCCACACGAAAGTCAAGCACCTCCATTGCTGCCGCGTTGCCGGATCACCGCACGCTATGATCTAATTCCAACAAGACCTGGAGAGGCTGAATGAAAACGTATATCGGGATGTGCGTACTTGGGCTGGCACTCGCGCCGGCGGCATTAGCGCAGGTCAAGCCGGATCTTTATGCCGGTCTGAAGTGGCGCAACATCGGACCGTTCCGCGGCGGGCGGATCTCCGCAGTCTCGGGCTCGCTCACGGAACCGGGCGTGTTCTATGCCGCGGCAGCGCTGGGCGGCGTGTGGAAGACGGTCAGCGCGGGCGCCACATGGTTCAACGTCACCGATTCCGTCCCCGATATTGCCAATGTGACGTCGATCGCGGTAGCGCCGTCCGATTCGAACGTGGTTTACATCGGCACGGGCGACCGCGGCCTCGGAGTGTACAAATCGACCGATGCCGGCAAGACCTGGCACCATCTCGGCCTCCAGGAAAATCACGGGGTCTCCGATATCCTGGTGGATCCGCACGACGCCAACCTGGTCCTGGCCGCCACCCAAGGCAATCCGCACTCGCAAAACGATCAGCGCGGCGTCTACCGTTCGACCGATGGCGGGCGCGGCTGGACGCGCGTTCTTTATAAAGATAACGAGACCGGCGCGTTCAGCATGGTTTGGGCCTTTGACAATCCCAAGGTGATCGTGGTCACCATGGGGGCGCATTATACGCCTCCCGGCCAGGGACGCAGCGGATTTCGCGGCGGCACGGGCGTGGTGACCGTCTACAAGTCGAGCGACGAAGGCGTGACCTGGAGCGAGGTGAAACCGGCCGGCTTGCCCGCCGTGGGTTCTCTGGCCATCGCGCAGCACACCAACTCCCAGCGCATGTACTCTCTCGGTCGCGGAGGCCTCTACCGTTCCGATGACGGAGGCGCCAACTGGTCACTCGGCACCAACAATATCTACAGCGCTGGCGGGCACGTTTACGTCGATTCCAAGAACCCCGACGTGATATACGCCATGGGCACCTCTTCCTACCGCTCCGCCGATGGAGGCCACACCCTGGTGGCGTTCAAAGGTGCACCGGGCGGCGACGATCCCCGCGAATGGTGGCTCGACCCGGTGAATCCCGATCGCATTCTCTACGGCGGAGACCAGGGGGCCACGGTGAGCCTGGACGGCGGGCACACTTGGACTTCCTGGTACAACCAGCCCACCGCACAGGTGTATAAAATCGGCGTCGATAATCGCTTCCCGTATTGGGTTTACGGAAGCCAGCAGGATAGCGGTGTAGTGGGGGAACCAGTCGAACGGCGTGATCTGTCCGAGAGCCCCGCGACTGCGCGTTCCCGTGCCCGGATGGGAAGCCGGATTCATTGCCCCCGATCCTACCGATCCCAACATTCTCTATACCAACGGCAACTACGGTGACCTGGCGCGCATCGAAATCGACACCTGGCATCAGCAGATCGTCAACCCAGCAGTGGGACACAGCATCTATCGCCGCGCCTCGAGCGCTCCCCTGGTATTCTCGCCGCAGGATCCGCATACGCTCTACTGGTGCACTCAGTTCGTGATGATGACCAAAGATGCCGGGCGGCATTTTCAGGCGATCAGTCCCGATCTCAGGTGCACGCCGGCCAACAACCGGCAGCGGGTCCGGCGACCGGCCGCGGCGGACCGGCCATCACTACGCTGGCCGTCTCGACCGTGAAACCCGGCGTGATGTGGACCGGCAGCAGCACCGGCATTCTCTACGTCACCCAGGATGGCGGCGCGCACTGGAGCGATGTGACTCCCGAAACGATTCCCGCGGGCTCGCTCGTGGGCGTGGTGGAGGCATCGCATTTCGATCCCGCCACGGCTTACGCCGAGGTGGACCGGAGCAATTCCGGCGACGAGAAGCCGTATCTCTTTCGCACCCGGGACTACGGCAAGACCTGGCAGTCGATGGTCAACGGTCTGCCGGAAAACGAAATCACCGGGAGCTTCGTGCGGGTGGTGCGCGAAGACACCTTGCGGCGGGGACTGCTGTTCGCAGGTACCGAAACCACCGTCTATGTTTCCTTCGACGATGGCGACCACTGGCAGTCGCTGCGGCTCAATCTGCCGAACACTTCCTACCGGGACTTGGCAATCCACGGCAACGATCTGATTGCCGGTACCTACGGCCGCTCCTTTTTTGTGCTCGACGATATCTCGCTTCTGCGCCAGTTGACTCCCGCTCTGGTATCGCAACTGGGCTCCGAGGGCGGCTATTTATTCAAGCCCGGCGATGCCCTTCGCGTGCGGCGCGATATCAATATGGACACGCCGCTGCCCGCCGAGGTTCCGCATGCGCAGAATCCGCCCGAAGGCGCGATCCTTTACTACTACCTGAAAGCGAAACCGGCGGGCGAAATCAAGCTGGAAATCTACGACAGCCAGAACAGGCGGGTGCGCACACTTTCCAGCCGTGCGGCTCCGCCGCTCGACGAGCCGTTGCCCCCGGTTCCGGATTACTGGCTGCGCAAACCGGTGACAATGTCCATCAACCCCGGCACGAACCGCGTAAACTGGGACCTCTACTACGACGATCCACCGGCGCTGAGCCACAACTGGGGCCAGGTGATGCCGGCGATCGATCACGACACCCCGTTCACGCCGCAGGGCGCGTTCGCGCTTCCCGGAACTTACACCGTCAAGCTGACGGTGGATGGCAAAACGTCCACCGCGCCGCTTGTGGTGCACGAAGACCCGCGCATCGGCGAATCGGCCACGGCGATGGCCGAGATGCGCGCGCAATTCGATCTGGAACGGAAGAATACCGAAGGCGTGTCGGTGAGCTACACCGGCTACGAACAGGCCACGCAATTGCGGTCCCAACTGAAGGCGCTGGGGAGCCAATCGCTGCCAGACGAAGTCGCCAAGGCGGTTAGCGCGCTCGATGCCAAAGTAGCGCCGATTCAAGGCCTGCTTTCATCGGCGGTCAGTGGCCCGTACGGTGTGCCCGCGTATACCGGCAATCCCGGTTTTACCGGTGTCAACGGCGCGTTCGCCGGCCTGATGGTGATCGTGGATTACATGTCCGATCACGCGCCGGTGGATGCGCAGATCAAGGCGTATCACGATTACTGCACCGATCTCGATACCAACTTGGCTCTCTGGCGAACTGTGAATAGCCAGGAACTGCCGGCGCTGAACGATCTGTTGCGCAAGAACAACGTGAAGCCATTGGCGCCGGCTTCGCACCCATCGGACCTGGTGTGCGGGTCAGTTCCTGCGGGATTCCCAGCGGCACAGTGACGCTGCCGCGATTGCTGCTCTCCGGGTAGATGCGGAAACAGGAATGGCAGGGTTACGAGCGCTCGATCCTGCGGATTGTCGCGGGCGTGTTGTTGCCGAGCATGGCGCACAAAAGCTGCTCGAGTGGTTTAGTGGAATGGGCGGGCATCTCCGCATATCGGTTCCGAGCTCTGGATCGCCGCGTTTCCGGAAAGTCGCCGTTTGTGGGAAGCTCCGTCCGTATCACCCGCCACTCGGACAAAAGCCGCGTTAAGAGGGAACATCGGCAGCCATTCTCAGCCCCCCGGTGTCACGTGGATCGCATGTCGCTGAGAAATCCGGCAGGTCTGTCCAACAAGAGTTCAGTTGTCGGTTGCCTTTTCCACGTGATCAATGATCAGCACGTCAACCATCGTCTTCTTGGGCTGAAGTTTGAGGCCGAGTTGCTCCTGAATCGCGATCGCCAGCGTGGGTCCCGTGTCGGGATCGTAAACGACGGGAGCGCCGGGTTCCCCGCCAGTCGAAGCCAAGGCCGGAACGCGTAGCCCGTTGTCCGTAGCCCACATTAAACCCACCTCGTATTTACCGCTCAGGCCCGTGGCGTCCAGTACCGGCCGATTCAACTGCGTTCCCAGCATAGTCGCGATTTCTTCCACGGTTGCTTCCGCGCCCCAACTCGCTTTGCCGTTCATCATGATCATGCCGCGAGCTCCACGCGGAATGATGGGAAATCCATCCTTGGTAAGATTGCTGGAACTGATCACCGGCCCAGGGCGCAGCGGGTCTTCCGAGTTTGTCTTGGGCGATTCAGCCTGCTGCATCTTCAGGCCGCCTTTGGCGACCACGAGTTCATAGCCGGGCAATTCCTTCTTCTCGAAGTGGACCGCCAGTTTGAACCGCTCCTTGAGAAGATTCTGCTGCATTTGTCGGAATTGCTCAATTGTGGTTCCTTCTGGAACTTTGGCGTCGATCTCGTAGCGTTCGGAGTCGATAACGCCCGGCTGTTGGGTCAACTGATAGCGCCTGAGGTTGTAGGCCAGGCTGATGAGGCTGAAGACGGTCTGGTTCTGACATCGCCAGCGGATCGGATCCCGCTTATCGCCCGGGCCGCCCCGACAGCCAAAGTACATCGGCTTGCCGGGATCCGGCTGCAGCGAGGGTTTTACCGAGGCCACCTCGAAATTCGGCGCGGCGCCGATCGATTGGCCGTATGCGGCGCTTGACGCGAGCAAGAAAAAGCAGATGCTACGTACCATGTCGCCCTCAATTCTCGGTTGGAGCCGGGGTTTCCAAATCTGAGCTTCCCGGTACGGCCCAGTATACATCGCTTCGAGGAGTCATCAACGTTTCGTAACTGCGGGGAGAGCCCCGCAGCAGTCTACGCCCGCAGCCACGTGTTAATGCGGAATGATCGGCAAAACCGTTGCCGTCGCTCACAGAGAAGCTAGATATGGATGCACTCTCCGACCTCGTACCGCTGTCTAGCGGACCTTGCCAGCGGAATTCTCAAGAACGACATTCGAGAGCACCGCAGTATCGGACTTATCTGGGAGATGCGAGCAGAAGCCAATGCCGACATAGAAGGGCCCATCAAAGTGCAAACTGATTGGTGGCCCGAACTGGTGCATGGCTTCGCCTTCCAGGCTGACGAAGAGCGCGAAGGAGTCGCCGTTCTTTTCGATGCCGATGCGCTTGGCCACGACACCGACCAGGCTGTCAGGGCTGGCGCCGCCGGGCAGGCCGCGGCCCCCGATGCGATACTCCATGTCCTTGACGCGGACGCCCTTCTCAGGACGTTGCGCCAGGTGAANNGGTGAATCATGCCGAGACCGTGCAAGGCTGTGATGGCCTCCTTGGAATCGTCATCGAGGTCCTGGCGAATGACGAGGATAGCCTTGCGGTCGCCGTAGCCGTTCGGGTCCGGGTACGTGATGTCCGCCGCGAGTGAAACGTCGCCGGACATCCTCTTCCAGAGGTAACGGAACTCGTCGCGGGTGTACCAGACGTTGTAGCCGGCGGAGCTGATGGTGTATTGCTTCGTGCTGGCGTCGTAACTGGCGCTGCCCGGCACCAGCGCGCTTCCAATGTCAGACTGGCCCTCAAATATTCCGATTGGTGTATCGAAATTCTTGGTCGGCCTGTGGAAGTCCGCCGGTGGCGCTACCTGGACGTGGGTTGCGGAGCCCGGTTGCGCCCATGCCGGCACGGCGGGTGCTTGCGGCAGAAGCGGCTGCGGTGAGGTACACAGCAGCAACAGCATCGGTGCTAGCAGGTGTCGAGAGTGCCGCACTTGCGGTGATTGTAGCAGGGATCACAACCAGTTTTCGGCTCAACACCGGATGGGCCCCCAATCGGGGCCGGGCAGGGAGACATGCGGAGTCTGGTGTCGGTCGGGCGAAGCCCGCATCATGCAGATATGGAAGCACGTACTGTCAATGGCCCGCGACAGCCAAGGTGTTCTCCCTGCCGGAATACCCCTGTCCCAAAACCTTTAGTTATTGGCACAGCTTTTCGGAATGAGGTGAGCACCGCCCGCAGGGCCGCTGCAGGCCGTCCGACCGATCCAACCCCAATAGATTCAAATGTTTCCCCAATATCGTGTGCCAAAGCCTTGAGTTTTTGGCACGGCCATGGTATCTGTGGAACCTACTGCACACTTTGCGCAGTCGCTTCCGGTTTTTGGTACACCCGCCGCGCTGCGTAGCCGCTCCTAGCGGGCGACTCACGCAGATCCAAACCATGGTGAATGGTCCAAGAGCACCTGCGCACCGAGCGGCGCGTTCGTGTACGCTACTAATCATGCAATCGAGGCTCCGACGGTTTCTGCGACGCTGTCGCCTGGTGCTGCTGGCAATAGCGCTGCCTCCGGTCTCCGCTGCGCCGATCTGGTCAAACGGCCTTACAATGCGGCTCACGCTCAACCATATGGGGACGAAGAAAGAGGAGCATATTACGGTTAAGACCCTGAGTCTCGAAGGGCCCTGGGCGGGTCCGCATGATGGCCTGATCGACACCTCGAACCTGGGCGACTACCAGCTTGCGGTTGAAGATCCCGCCACGAATGAGGTTCTCTATTTCCGCGGCTTCGATTCTGAGTTCGATCCCGGCGATAGCTGGTCCTCAGTCGTCTATAGCCTAAGGTTCCCTGCTCCATCAAAGAGCGTTGCAGTGTACATTAAGATCCGCAACGCAGATAACGTCGGGTTTCACGATATCTGGCATACCATCGTTGATCCCTCGGACAAATTCATCGACAAGACGCCTCTTGCGGCCGGAGACGTAACGGTCCTTCTCAACTCCGGCCCGGCTGAAGAGAAGATTGACCTCTCTATCATTGGCGACGGTTACGCGGTGGGTGATCGCACGAAATTCATCGGTGACGCGCGGCGGGCGATGCATTACCTGTTCTCGACGGCTCCGTACAGTGAGCATCAGCGGGCGTTCAACGTGCGCGCCGTCTTCGTTGCGAGTGGCTTCAGCGGCATCCTGGACCCGCCTTCAGGCGTATACATTCACTCGGCACTCGGAATGTCATACGGTTTCAACGGAGTCGAACGCGCTATCGGCAGTCTCGATGACTCTGCGCTCCGGGAAGCGGCGGCGATAGCACCGTATGAATTTCTTCTGGTGATCACGAACTCCAAGCGGTATGGAGGAGCGGCGGACCTGCAACGCTTAAGCAGCGTCGCGATTGACAGTAAATTCGCAAGGTATCTGGTGCTGCACGAGTTCAGCCATCAGTTTGCCGGCCTCGCCGACGAATATTACAGCTTCGCAAAGTGCAACACCGAGGCGAAGCCGGAGCCATGGCGGCCGAACGTCACGGCAGATGCAAGTCGCGAGGGCCTCAAATGGGCCGCACTGCTCGCGCCCTCGATCCCGCTGCCCAGCGCCTGGAGCAAAACGCAGTACGAGGAATACGATGCGTCGTTCATCAATAAATACTTCGCCATGCGGAAGGCGGGAACCCGGGATGCGGATGTGGACGCCTATATCGCGGAGGCGGTGAGCCATGAAATCGCGATGCTTCGCGCCGAGCCGCTATTCGGGCAGGTCGGCCTGTTTGAAGGCGCAAGCAATGAGAAGTGCAGACTCTACCGGGCGGAGGCCGACTGCATGATGTTCACAATCAACCCCGAGCATTTCTGCAAAGCGTGCGTGAGAGCCATCCTCAAGGCGATTTCGGCCTATGCTTACGAATAGCGTGCGAACAGTTCTTGCATGGCGAAGTGAAGAGCGCTAGGCCTGGATTATATGACGAACCCACTCATTACCGACACAACTAGTTTCGCGGAAACGATGCACCGATTCGCGGCAGACGATAAGGACGGGGCGGAAATCCTGACCTCACCGGCGGGAAAGACCATCGCCCGTCAGTTCACTTTCAACCGCGCGGCTGTCGTCTCGGCCACCGTCTATTCGATTGCCGATCGTCACCGGATAATGAGCGAGCTTCGCCTTGGCCTCACAGGCTTTTACGTTCATCTCGAACGAAAAAAGGCGATATATGGCTTCGATCCGGTCCGCGCCTTGGACCTTCTGGAGCCGTCGGTAAATGAATTGACTGACAGCGAGTTTCACCAGAGCATTGTCGATCTGATAGCGCGAACCAGGGACCGGCATCTCATGTTCTTTGGGCGGGCACCTATCGGCCTGTCCGCCGTCCTGCCCTTCAGCGTTGAGCAATGCTGGCAGGGCCAAGATGTGAAATACGCGGTGACTAAGATTGCTGCCGGCTTCGTTCCGAAGCAGTTGCGCGCAGGGGCGCTCGTCACTCACTGGAACGGAATTCCCATCCAGCGGTTTCTGGCGCTCAATGCCAACGTCTTTGACGGTGGCAACGAGGCCGCTGCGCTCGCACGGAGCATCGCGTTTCTGACGAATCGCCCGCTGAACGAATTTGCGGCCCCCCTTGAAGAGTGGGTCGATCTGCGATTCACCCTGGCGGGGACCGTCTACGAGGAGCGGTTCACCTGGAAGGGATTCGACGCGTCGCAAACACCCATCACACCATCCGTCGGGAGGAACCGAACGGGGTTTGGCGGGGATCTTCAGCTCATGTACCTCCAGCATTCCAGGCGTGTCCAGTTTGTCCCCCAGTCTTTCGATCCGTCAAGCGCGGCGGCGCTCGCTCCGGCCGGAAACGGTGTGCCCGCCATCATCGGCAGTGACCCGGGCGGGAATTTCGAATACGGCACGGTAACGACCGACTACGGGACCTTCGGCTATGTGCGGCTGTGGCAGTACTCCGCCGACACTGCGGATGACATCGCCAACTCGTTTATCCGTATCCTGCCGCAACTGCCCAAGAAGGGCCTGATTATTGACCTACGGGGAAACCATGGCGGCTACATCGCCGCCGGGGAACGCGTACTCCAGCTGTTTACGCCCCGTCAAATCACACCGTCGCGATTCCAGTTCCGGGTGACACCCGCGACCCGATCCATGGTAGGTGAATGGGACGACTTTAAGATATGGTTGCCGTCGGTGGACGAGGCCACCGCCACCGGCGAACCCTACTCCCAGGGATACTCCATTGAAGGTTCCGACGCGGATGCGAATCAACTGGGTCAGCACTATTTTGGCCCGGTCCTCTTGATAGGCGACGCGCTTGCATTCAGCACCGCCGATATCTTCACGGCGGGCTTTATCGACCATGAAATCGGCAAGGTGATTTGCACCGACGAGAACATGGCAGCCGCGGGCGGCAACAACTGGCAATGGGATATCGTCCGCCTTTACAACCCTGATTTTCATCTCGACCCGGCGTTGAAGCCCGCTCTTGATGCGGGGAGGCTTTCCCCGGAGGTGCGCGACGCGTTTAACCGCGGCGGAGCCTCCCTCTCCACAAATGCCGTAGTTTCCGGCGGGCAACCTCAGTATGACGGGGTCAGGTGGACCATCACGGACGGAGCGCTCACCCACGTAGTCCGGGGTCTTCCGCAGATGGGCAAGGTGCTCTACGTTTATCTCGCCAAAGGCAGGTTCGGTCTGGCCGATTTGCCGGGAAGAATAATCGTCAGCCTCACGATGCGCAGGTGCGTTCGGGTGGAGAAAAACGAAGGCAGGCTCCTGGAAGACCTAGGTATCCGCCCGGATATCGTCTATCACATGACACTCAGGGATGTGATGGAAAAAAACCAGGACCTCAACATCAGGGCTTCATTGGAACTTTCAAGGATGCCTGCGTACGACCTCGACGTAGCGGTTGTCCCTAAGGGCAGCGCGTACACACTTGTCTGCCGCACGCTGCAGCTCACTTCAGTGGAAGCCTTCGCGGGAGAGAAGGTTTTGGCGGCCGCGCCCGCAACTGACGGCAAACCCGTCGAACTCAGCCTAACTTCGCCTCCTGGCTCCATAGAAGTTCGCGGCCTTAACGCCAACACAGTTGCCGCCAGACGATTTGTAACTCTTCCGGCGCCTGCGGCCTGATCACCATGCGCGAAGAACCTCATCGACAATTAGCTTCTGAAGATGAACTGCCTACACTTAGTGTTCGATACTCGGCTTGACTTTAAACTCGATAAATTGCGTTCGGTTTTAAACAAGAAAGTTGTGTCGGCTGACCATCGCGCATTCTTCGATGCGATGGTAACAGTTCAACCCCCTGGCTATTGGGGCGGCAGTAGAGACGGAGCAGGTTCTCCTCGTCGGTGGCAGCGAATGGCCTCGGCGAGGTAGTCCAGAGTGCTACGCTTTTGCCGAAGACAGGATTGCGTAACGGTCAGCAGTCGCGCTACCGTGACTTCTCCACGCACGCTGCGATTGCCAAACATCACTTTCCGCCACTGCACGGCGATGCGTAGTGCGCGCTCAGCCCAGTTGTTGGTCGGCTCAACCCCTTCGCGGTAGACGAACGTGAAGAGGTGCTCTAAATTCACGAACAACGCTTGCGCCAGGGTGCGGACTTCCGATTCGGCGCTGTCCAGATGACGCTCCGCGAGGGAGAACAGCTTCTTCTCCAGACGGATCACTTTCTCCATTAATTGGGGCCGGTCGATGACATTTCGGCGGAATTGATGCCATAGCCGGAACACGCGAGCATAAATGGCGAGGGTATCGCGGCAGAAGTGCTTGCCCTCTTCGGTGGTGGCGAAATCCAGTACCCCTTGGATGTTGCGTTTCAAGTGCGACCAGCAATACTGGATCAATCCGGGATGCTTGCGGCGATATTTGCGGTACTCGCTACCGCGGTCGCTGCACAACACCCCGGCGAAGGCGGCTCCCAGCAAGCTTACCAGCACTTCCCAGTTATTGCTCTCCACTACCCGGTAGCAAACAAACTTCGCTGCCACGAACACCAGGATGCAGCGTCGCATGCCGTTGGTAAACCAGCCGCTGCCGTCCACATTGAGCACGGCTTCCCGATGTAGTTGCTGTTCCAGTTGCTGGCAGGGTGCTTCGACCGCGTCCCCCGCCTCCTCCCATAGCTTCTGGGTGCTACCCAGGCTGATGGGAATCTCCAGCACCAATTCCAGTACGCTTTCCACCACCCGGCGGGGCATCCGGCACGTCACCGTCCAGAATGCCACCAAAGCGGCTAACCGATGTCCATAGTCGCTCTGGGCCTCCTTGGGCAGTTGCGCACGCGTGCCTTTCTGGCAGCAGGGGCACACTACCCTCGGACATTCGTACTCGGTGATGTGAGCGCGCAGAGGCGGCAGTTCCGTCACTTGATGGCGCTGCACCTCGCCTTCGGTTTGGTAGCCCGGATCGCCGGGCTTCGGCAAATCATTCCCACAGTGCTGGCAGGCTTTCGCTTCCAACACCACGGTTTGATCGACCCTCTCTGGCGGCGCCGGGGGACGGTGTTTGCCCGGGTGTCCCTTTTGACCACCGGGTTTGCGTTTGCTCTTCTTGCGTCGCGGATAGCACTGCTGCTTGGCTTTGGGCCGGTCCGTTGAGGGGGGCTTGCTGGAGTTGGTGGAGTTTTTGCGGTAGGCCGCCAGTTGGCGCTCCAGATCGGCAATCTGCTTTTCCTGGTCGGCAATCGTCTTGTCTTTGTCCTCGGCCTGCTTTTGAGCTTCCTCCCGCTGCCGCTGGAGGTGCTCGTTCTGCCGGCGCAGTTCGTCTCTTTCTCGCTCGGCGCGCTGCAATCGCCGCCACAACTCCGCATGGCTCCCCCGAACGTTGCGGGTCCCATCACCCGGCTCCTGGATTACCCCTTTCGAGATGTTAACCGACCGCGCCAACTCTGAGATTTACATACCTAGCACAAAAAGTCCAGCTTTTTCTCAGGGGGCTTGAACTGTTACAATCAATGCGATAGGTTTTGGGCGGCGCGCTGGCCGCGGGACAGCAACTACCGTTGTTTCAGCTATTTACGCTTGCTTCCTTGTCCCGTTTGTGATACGTTTAAGTTGTCTCCAGGAGATCGCTCACGATGCATCGGGGCGCACCTTCAGGCGGCGGACGAAAAGAATAATTCACCAAATCTAGCCCGACTTTCGCACATTTGAGGGTTTGAGTGACGGGCGAGCAGGCCCGGCACACCATGGAGGCGCGGGTTTCGCTTGACTTTGCCCCTAAAATAGTTCTAGATGAAAGAATGAACATTTTTGAGCGCCAGGTCGGCGGCCGTCGGTATCGGGTGGCTTCCCAGTCGGTCTGGGATCCCGACAAGCAGCGACCTTTTGCCCGGCAGGCTGTCTTGGGCCCCGCGGATCCCCCGCCGGTCGCCGACTTGGCATCGACTCGCACCGTCGGAACACGACGAGTTGGTGACGTGGGCGCGCTCATCTGGGTGGCCGAGCAACTCGACTTGATCAAACTCATTGATCAAGCGTGTGGTTTGCCAAGGCCCACTGAGGGACCATCGGTGGGCGAGATGGTCCTCGCCGTGGCCGTTCAACGGGCCTGTGCGCCGGCGGCGAAATGCCATCTGGCCGAGTTTGTGGATAACTGCCTGCCGCGAGTGTCTTGCTTGCCGGCTGCGGCGTTTTCGGGGCAGTCGTTTCACCGTTTGGCAACACAGATCACGGACGCCAGCCTGGAGAGGGCACAGATCAATATCGCCCGCGGCGCCGCTCAACGCTTTGAACTGTCGACGGATGTGCTGGCGTTTGACACCACCAACTTTGACACTCACATTGCCACCACGACGCCGGGAGAACTGGCGAAGAGAGGCCACGCGAAGAGCAAGCGATCGGATCTGCGAGTGGTGGGACTGGCCATCTTGGTGAGTGAGACCGGACACGTTCCGTTACTCCATCGCACGTATCCCGGAAACGGTTCGGATCAGGCAGTGTTGGGCGCATGCCTGGAGGGGTTGGGGAAAATACACGACGCCTTGAACGAAGCCGAAGGGCGCTCCAGTCCGGCTTGTCGCACGCTGGTCCGGGACGGCGGTTCGTGGAGCGAACAACTGGAACTGAACTTGGATGTGGATGGCTACTACACGCTGATTTCACTGCCTTTAAGTCACACGGCTTCGCAGTTGGCGCTGGAGCATGCCGCCAAACGGGGAGCGATGCAGCGCCTGGGCGGGAAACTGGGCGAGACGCGTGCGGCGCGATTGCATGCCCCGGTTGGAGATCTGGACCGTACTCTGATCGTGGTGGAGAGTTTGGAACTGCTGCGCGGGCAGAAGCGGGGGATCGCGGTAGCCCTGCGAAAGGCTAAGGTGGAGTTACGGAAGTTGGAGCGGCAAGCGGCCAACGGCAACCTCGATTCCGTGGCCCTGGAAGCCCGGGTGAAAAAAGTGTTGCAGCGCGAGTATCTGTCACAGTTCGTGACTGCGGACGTGGCGGAACGGAAGGGGCAGGTGTCCCTTCACTGGCAAGTGGATGCGGTGCGGCGCCGGGTGCTGGAGAATACGCGACTGGGACGGCGGGTGCTCTGCACCGACCGTCATTCCTGGAGCACGGGCCATATCGTTCAGGCTTTCCGGGGGCAGTGGAAAGTGGAAGAGCTATTCCGCCGAGCGAAAAAGGGAGGGATTGTGTCGTGGGGTCCGTCCCACCAGTGGGCCGACAATTCGTTGCGACTGCACACCTTTGCAACCGTCATCGGGCTGACCCTGGTTAGTCTGGCCGGCTTGGCGCTTGGCACGTCTCGATCCGCGCGAAGTATGATGCACGCGCTCGCGGGGGTGAAGGCGACCCTGGTGCAGGTGAGCAGCAAGGCGCGTGGACGGCGGGCGACGGTGGCACTGGCGCCGGAGTTAGACGCGGACCAGCGGCGGTGCGTCGAGGTCTTCGAGTTGGGACGTTGGCTACCTATACTTCTTTCATCTAGTTCATAAACCACTGCCACCCCTATGAATTGGCCCTCGCATGAACAAAACGCGGTCTACTTTGCGAAAGTAGGGCTAG